>SKRC01000025.1 GCA_007118695.1 Balneolaceae bacterium
ACCGCGGTCAAACGTGGTTACAATTCGCAGGGTGTAGTTGCCCGGCTCTCCGGGTGTCCACCGGAAATCGTACGTTTCGCCGACGTGTATATCGAGTTCGGCCGGTTGTATTCTCACCTGACCGGGCGGCAGATCGGCACCGTCTTTGGCGATGAACTGCCATTCCACCAGTTCGCTGTTTTTGAGCAGCGATACGTGCTTGTCATCATCCGGGCTTATGTGCATGAACCGGAGCCGGTATGTTTCCCCCGCACGCAGACCTATCGGCTCGGGTTCAACCTCTCCGTTCACGGCAGCCGGCGGGTCATCACCGGATTCGAGCGATCCGAGTATGAAAAACCGGTCGGTCTCCCGGTGCCACTCTTCGCCCGGTTCCATCACCAAAAACGGACCGTACAGACCTTGTGCAAGCTGATGGCTCGGCTCGCTGTGCACGTGATACATAAAAGTACCAGCCCGCGGGGGTGTCATCCGAACGGTAAAGGATTGCCCCGGCTCCACGGCCGGAATCACGGAACCCGACATGCCGCTCCAGCCGGGTACGCCATCGGACCAGCTCTCCAGCTCCAGGCCGTGCCAGTGTACGCCCAGCGACACATCGGTCTGGTTATGATCAGTGATTTCGGTCGGCTCGCCGCGGGTCAGTAGTATCGGGCTGCCGGGGAAGGTGAGCGAGTCGGGTGCCGGAGGTTCAGTCCCGTTTTGCAGCACGAAGGCGTAGGCGGGTTCATTTCCAAAATAGTTATCCCGATTGTTGACATACAGATCGAGCCGCCGCCGGGGTACCTCATCGGCAGGCTGCCATCCCTCTTGGGGCAGCACCGTAACGCCAAGGACCAGTCCTCCCATCAGGTCTGCTCCTTCAAGATCACCGTGTGCATGAGAGGGAGGTTCTCTATCAATCGGGGAGGTCTGAATCCACGACATATGCCGCATAAAGTGGCAGTGGAACACCCAGTTACCCGGCTCTTCGGCAATCCAGCTCAAGCGCATTGTTTCGGCGGGAGCAAGCATTTCGGTAACAACCAAGCGTCGCTCTTCCGGTTCATATACATGGTCGGCATTCAGATCGCCCTTTGCATCCACGTTGAAGTAGAACCCGTGAAGATGCATGGGATGGTTTCGGCCGGTGAAGTTGACAACCCTCCAGCGAACGGTATCCCCCTGCGCATAGGTCAGCCGTTCGGTGTGAGGCCACGATCGCCCGTTGATGAAAAACCGGGTAGCAGGAAGATAGGTTGACGGATAGTCCCGGTCGGCCCAGTGGGTGAGCAGGAAAAAGCGCTCTTTGGGGTAGATAGATTCTTCAGACTCATCCACAATCAACAGCCCCTGAAAGCCCCTGTCGGCCTCGGCTGCCCCCGGGAGAGGAGTATCCGGTTCAACACTTACAGGTAAACGCTGTGCACCATAGGAATAGGTGCCGGAAAGGGTTGATGTGAAGATAACTTCTGCTTCACCATAGGGAGGTACAATGATCTGATCAGCAATGATACCCGGCACCCCTCCACCACGGGCTTTATCCCGCAGACCCCGAACCGCAAGGGTGTCCGGTAATGTGTTTCGCACGGTAACCTGAACCGGGGTGCCGGCCGTGAAACGGATCAGCGGCCCCGGAATCCGTGGTGGCTGATCATCAACCGTAAATGCATGTGTATAGATGGCCGGGCCTTCCGGTCCCCACGGCTGCCATTCGGCCGCTCGTGCTTCCAGCTTGATGCGGAGGGTGTCGTTTATCATTACACCGACGGGGTCGCGGTAGTCTTCAAACCCAGCAGATTCGAGGCCGGATGAACGGGATTCCTGAGTTTGAATGGCGGAAGTTACGGTACATTCGGCAAGTTCATCTGATGCGCGGTACAGTTCTCTTTCACTTGTACTCCATTGATTGGTTATGGATAAATGGATTCCAAAACCGGCCAGCAAGAAACTTAGTATTACAAAAAAGTATGTTCTCATTATGAGTGGGTTAATGGTTTAATTTCCCGAACCGAACACCATAGACGGATCGGTGACAAACTCCGGCCGTTCCGGGACCACCGGGAATATATACAAGCGGATCCGGCTCCGGATCATCACTCAAACTCGATACAATTGCTACAGCTAATCGCAAGTGGGACCCGTCCGGCTCAGAGTGATTTTCAGGTACGGTAAGCCAACCGCAACGGATCTGGTTTAGCTGTTCTTGGGAGGCGTGAAAGGGACAGTGGCCTTCTTCGAAAAGGGGACGATCATCGTGCCCTGCAATCCCGATTGAGTGATCCTTATTTAAGTCTTGCGCAGGAATTTGTACAGGTATTAAAGCAATTAAGCCACTGATACTGAAAATGATGCAACATATGATTTTAAACATATGCCTGTTGTTATTTGAATTTGTTGTGAAACATGCTTTAAGCGATTTTTCGCCCTAAGGTGATTCTGCAACAACTCGAAATGTACCGGGAGACGCTTCAGTACAGAGCTCCATTAGTTTTCGGATTCCCTCCTGTGCACCACGGTCGTTGCGCATAGCTTCAACAGCCTCAATACTTTTCCAGGGGCCAAATGAGTAGAACATAGTGGGTTCTGAGGTGCTCTGAATCAGAACTCCTTTACTACCCGGAGGATTGGGCAGTGCTGCAAAAATTTCTCCAAGATCTTTCCATGCGGTGATGAACTCCTGTTGGCGGCCTTCCTGAACGTGCCAAACGCCGAGTGTGTATACGGACTGTTCCATGTTGTCAGTTGTATCCAGGCTTGAGTTTGACCCTGCACAACCAAAGACACCAGGCATAAAAGAGACCAGCAACAAAATCATGATGATTTTATACATGGTGGACTTCCCCTACATCGTTGCCAGAATCAATGTTGTGATTCCATACTGCTAATATGCATGCACCACAGATCTACAACAAACCTGATCTGTCTGCTGCATCTAAATCAATCAGAAAAGAAAAGCATCTGATTGTACTTGCGAAGAGTTCCCTGTTTGCCTCTTCTTTGCCTTTTTACCTATTGTGTTTTTATAAACACACAGTAACCTGCCAATCGAACTTCAAATTGAATTTTGAATAAAACAGGTAAGAATTCAAATTTAATGAGTTTAAAATATACATTATACTGGGGGTATAGTGCAAGTCAATGGCTTTCAAGACAATGACTTCAGAGTTTAACTCCATTTCAGCTGTGTTTCTGCTTCTTCACATCCATTCAGTATGAGCCCCAAAAACCCAAACAGCATTGCAGGCAAGATAAGCTTCGATGATCTCCACTGATTTATGTTTTGTAGTTTAACCATAGCATGAATGTTTGGTTGTCAGTTGAGTATTATAAGTATATGCATTCTAATTAGTTTGTCATATTTCAAGAACCGTATTTTAAACCAATTCAGATTGATCAGTATTTGCCTGATTCTCTTGAAACAGTTGGAAAGTATCAATAGGCGAACTCTTTTATCAATCGGAAATTTTTTCCCGGATGTTTTATATGAGAATTATGGCCAAAACCGACCGGCAATACAATGCGGGCATCAGGAAATACACCGGCATAGGTTTATTCAGTCACTTTACGGGTGACATGGCACTAGCCTCTTCTTAATTGTTCATATAAACCAACTCTGTAAATAAACCTGGTTCACGGTGACTGTCGGCTTCACCGGATGAGCCGGCGTTATCCTTTAGGATTCTATTAATTACATCCGGCTGTCAGCACCTTCTCGATCACCGTGAGCAACCCGATGTCGTTCACCCGAAATCTCTCTCCCGGTCCGCCCGGAACCGATTCCGGTACGGCTCCGCTTCGCCGCCACTCCATCAACAGCGCAAAATTTTCTGCCATCAGCTCATCGGGGTGGATGATGTACGAAGAGTTGCGCTGCATGCGTTCGATCCAGTCGGTGTCTTCAAACTGATACACGATCGGATTCCCGCTATCATCGCGGAGTACGGTGCGCGTGGCGGTATCGAACGGAAGCAGGACGAAGTCAATCGCCTCGAAGATCGCACGCATCCCGCCCTCAGAAATTGCGATGAATTCTTCAAGAGGAAGAGCAGACTGATACACGGGCGTCACATCGACCGGACCGGAGGCCGTTTGCACAGTGAATGCATACTCATATCGGGATCCATACACCGGATTGCTCAGGCGACGGTCCTCAAGTTCCACCGGATATTCAAATCCCGGGAATCGCTTAAATCCAAGAAGGGCGTAGAGTTCATCACGCCGGGACGGATACTCCTGGGACAGCATATGAAATAACTCATGCGCAAGCAGAAAGAAATCGCGTGGCACATCTCCGGCAATATCGACACGTCCCTGGGGGAGAATAATGGATTGATTACGGACGTATACCGCATTGAACTCCTCCAACCCGGTTGTTTTCACCATCCAGGCATCCGGTATATTCAGATTCATTCCTTCCATCGCCTCACTGAGCTGATCGATCAGTGATTGCCAATAGAGCTGTTCATCATCCGTCCAGGCGGCTGCCGCTCCGGAAATGAACTCAAGTAAGTCGAGTGTGTTTGTGGGTTCCGGCGTTCTCATTCGCACCCCCCTGTCGAACACGCTGAGCTGCCGAGCCCATTCATCGGACCGTCCGAGAATCTCACGTGCCTGCTCGATGCCGGCAAACTTCAAGCGCTCAGACAGTGTCGTCTTCGTCAGGCATGTGTCTCCGCCGGAACGTTCAGCGGACATCGTTAACAAAGCCTCACGATCCACCACACGTCCCTCACTGATGATCACTAGGTCAGCCTGCTGAAGCTGCGTACACTGAGTGAACGACAGCGTTAAGATCGCTGCGAAAACCGCGAGGATTACATGGTCAGCGTTATATCGTGTTTTCATTTCCGTTCTCTGTAATTTGGAATCATTGTTCAGAATCAATAATCACATATCGTGATGCCTGGCAATCTCCTCCTCGCTCAATCTCACAAACCGCACAGCATTATTGTAGAATATATCCCGCTTCTGCTCCTCGCTCAGGAAGGGGGCTTCCTCGATGATTGCGATAGCCGGCTCGATTATTCCCGGCCAGAACATCTGATCCGAACCGAACATAATGCGTTTGCCGAAACCGGCGTCGATGAACTTCCTGAGTTGCTCATAAAAGTATGGTCTCGGATAAGCACACTGGATGCCGCCGATGTCTACATAGAGCTGGGGGTATGCCCCAAACATGGCAATCATCTCATCGACAAGCGGTGAAGCATAGTGCATAACCGAGACGCGTAGACGCGGATGACGGCTCAGTACATCCTCCAGTAAAAAAGGACTAGTGATCCGGGCACGATACTTAGGGTACCGGTATGCAGCCCCGGGAGGGCCTTCTCCCACATGGATGGCGACCGGAATGTCCAGCTCTTCGGCCAATGCCCAGTACGGTGCCATTCGCTCATCATCGGGGACAATCCCTATATACTGATTGGTAATCTCACCCAGTACCGCGAAAGGCCCCTCTTCAAATAACCGTCTCAGGTCGACGGGTGACAATGCATCATCATCAAGTTGAAAATCGATAGCAGGGATAAAACGATGCGACGCCGCCTCATACCAACGCTTAACCCACTCCGGCGGACCGCTCAGGACCCTGATGATGTTGTGCCGCTCGAGAACTTCGATAGTCTGTTCCATGATTTCTTCGTCCGTCATCGGCGACCATACAGGATCGGGACACGGGGGATTCATTTTTTTACTTCAGGTAGTTCATGAATTTATTTTTTTATTCAATCATTGGTTTCCGGTTGACGCAAGCTCTTCCGCCCATGCCGTAAAACCGGGGTAGAAACTGTTGAGCCGGGTAATGACTTCGGGAATGGGTGCCGTTATTTTTTCTTCCAAACCCAGCACCCGGATAGCATTTTCCCACAGAATAGCGTGCTTGCCCTCTGGCGTGAGATAGTCGGCATCACGGATTGTCTTCACCGAGCGGCCAATCAGCTCCGGCCAGGCCATCTGAAGGGTGCCGAACAGGATCCGGTCGCTTCCGGCGGTTGCCACTGCTTCGGCCAGCATACGATTGAAAAGCGCAGGTCTTAGAACCCAGATCGCCACGGACGTTTCCATATATACATTGGGATAGGTGCCCAGCATGTAGAGTGCATGGTCAAAAAACGGCCAGCCCATGTGCATCATCACGATCTTCATGTCCGGAAACCGGATCACCACATCCTCGAGCAGCAGCGGGTCTGCCGTGCCGATGCGGAAGGCAGGGCTGATACGATTCTGTGGATCGGGCCCGGAGAAACCGGTGTGAATGAATACGGGAACGCCAAGCTCTTCGGCCACTTCGTAATAGGGAAAAAGAGCCGGAGTGTTGAGCGGTATACCGGCATACACCAGGCCGAGTTCGCCCAAAGCAGCGTACCTGCCCTCGCGTACGCCCTGTGCAAACTCCGCTGCTGCAGCAGTATGATCCTCCAGCGAAAGATCCGGTTCAAACGAAAGCAGAAACCGGGCCGGGTGGGCGTCATGCCACGCTTCCTTGTGCGATCCGTGGCTGAGCAGGCCGTAAAGGATGCCATTTTGATCCATCTCCGAAAGGCTTCGGCGGATAAGTTCAGAGCTGTCTGCCACCAGCTCTCCATACCGTTCCATCCGGTGGATGCCGAAATCGACTCCCACCATGGCCCGGTCGAACCAGGCGGGATCCACGCCCTGCATCGCGATGTCGAAAACAGGGTTTTGTTTTTGAGTATTTGTTTGTTCCGGTACTTCCACCCCGGAACAACCCGCCGTATATATGGCTGCTGCCAAAACAAAGATAAAGATTGAGGTTTTCATATGTGCCCGATTGTTAGTTGAGATCTGTGTTCCGGGAGATATACCACTGCTCCGTACGGATGCTGCTCCATCAATCAATCCCTCACATTTTCTGATTGCATTTCAGGAGAAATCTGAAAATACTTACGCATCCAACTGTTTTCGATTCCCTCATTTTTTTGCCACATCGGGCGGAGCATTTACGGTGCATTCTCAGGACATGAGGAAAGCAATTGAGTCCGACCGATTACCAATTTTACACAATCCTGACAATTAAATCAAAAACCGGAGTTGGTATGATCGTGCCCGGTAAAATGCTTATATTACCTTTTATGATCGTTTCATCTGCTGCCAAAATCCTCATATGCTTTTCCAACTGCTTAGCGAGTGAGCCCTGTTTCTCTTATTCAATCAGTCAAAACGCTTCATCCATACGGCCCATCTCGATCATTTGTTCAGCCTTCAGGAGTTTACGTTCGGATCAATCCATGGCTCGTCCGGAATAATCGAGGGCACAGCATATTTAATCTCAGACTCCTGAAAAAACCAAATTCTAATGATATGGTTTCTCCTGTTTTTCAGCTTTACAGGTTAAACGGGCGAAATAAAGAAGGAGATCTGTTTTAGCACTCTTAAACAAATAAACCACAAAACCATGCCAAAATATGTAATTGAACGAGAGGTTCCCGGAGTTGACAAACTGGAAGGGCGCGACCGTCAGGCTGCTGCTCTGCAATCACTGCGGGCATTAAAAGAAATCGGCACTAATATTCAATGGGTTCATTCCTATATCAGTGAAAACAGAACCCACTGTGTTTATGTTGCTGATAACATTGATTTGATCTACGAACATGCAGAAAAGAGTAAATTTCCGGTAACAAAGATTTTTGAGGTCAGCTATATACTGGAGCCGGTTTCCGGTGAAGCTTAACTGAACCGCCACATAAACAATAGATCTGTGATCCATCACTGGTTTTATAAACTGGGTGGAATTAACAGGATGAATGTCTGAGTTCCCGTAAATCCGTTTACGTATTTCCGTTCACTTCATCACCACCGCGTTCTGCAAGTTCGCGGTTGAGCCAAGCCCGGGCCATTTTCCAGTCACGGCTGACGGTGGGGGGAGAAACCCCAAGTGAATTTGCCGTTTCATCAATAGTCAACCCGCCAAAAAACCGGCATTCAACCACGCGAACCTGTCTCTCGTCCACCGATTCCAGCCGTTTCAGGGCATCGTGGATGGATATTACATCATCCAGGTTAACTTCAGTGACTGCATCAGCCTCCCCGAGGGTAACCCGCTGCCTTTTTCCGCCGCGTTTTTCAGCCTTTTTTTTCACGGCATAATCGACCAGAATGTTACGCATTACTTGTGATGCGATGCCGAAAAAATGTGCCCGGTTTTGCCAGTCGATCCGGTTAAAATCAACCAGTTTGAGATACGCTTCATGGACAAGGGCTGTAGTACTCATGGTATGATCGGTTCGCTCACCGAGAAGCCACCGGTGGGCCATTTGCTGCATCTCGTCATAGACCAGGGGCATGAGTTCGTCTAACGCCTCTTTATTTCCTGCGGAATGGGCTTGAAGAAGTTTTGTGATTCTGGCCGTGTCCATAATAAACTTATTCAATGTTTTCTGAGGCAACCAAGAAAGTCGATTCCAATCACCTGTCAAGCGAAACAAAGAAACCTTATATCAATGCATTAAACATGATAGAGTGTTCCTTTTTTTGGCTATAAATAGTAAAAGGGTTTCACAGGTACGTAACCTTGCACAACCATGAAACTGTAAAGTAAACAAACGAATGCTATTTATACCAGCTTAATTAATTATGCCGATTTCTCTGGAATGAGAGAGTAATCTTAATCAAACATCAATTAGGAGATGTTGCCCGGGCAAATCAAAACCCCAGCCGGTCCGGGGCCTGATATATGGTGGCTGACTATTTTTGAGGCGAATAACGATTAATTAAAAAGATATTATTGATTCAATCAGGCATTAAGATAAGATAGTTTGAATAATCAAGAATGATCTCCGGGGTGTGAAAATTCCGGTGATCCTGAAACAAATCGCAGAAGAATCAGGCTATAAATCAGCCAAAACCGCTTGATACATGTCAACTTTTTCCGGTTGATCCAAGTTTTCGTACAACCGGATGAGGTGTTCAAGTGTATTCTTCCGGAGCTCTTTATCTCTGTCCGGTTGTTGTTCGAGTGTTGTATGTGCGTCAAGTAGAAATGATTCCGCCTCATTGTACTGTTCAAGGTTTATCAGGCACAAACCAAGCATGTTTTTAACCTCGATGACTTCGGCATGATCCTCTGGCAGTGCGTTATTTCGAATTTCAAGTGCATCGCGAATCAAAGGCTCGGCTTCTGCATGATTTTCTTTTTTCATGAGGATCCGTGCAAGTCCGATTGAAGGATATGCAACTATGGGATGAGTCTCGCCGAGCGAGTTACTTAATATGGAACGGGCTTCACCGATTTTGGAAGCCGCTACTTCGAGTTGTCCTTGGCTTTCAAGCAGATTTCCCAGATTGTTCAGGCTTTCACCAATCCTCGGATGATTGTCATCGAGCAGTTCCCGGCGCATCTCAAGTGCTTCGCGCAGGACAGGTTCTGCTGCTTCATCATCACCCATATCACGCAGCAGTAATCCCAGCCCATTGAGGGTTACGGAAATACTCGGATGTTTGTCCCCATAAAGGGATCGTTTAAGCGATAATGTCTCCCGATATACCGGTTCGGCCGCTTTATAGTCGCCTTTTTTCCGAAGCAGCATCGCCAGGTTATTCAGGCTCATTGTCACCCGCGGATCCAGGTCACTGAGCAGATTCCGCCGTATTTCCAGTGCTTCACGCATGGAGGCCTCGGCGGCTTCCAGTTCCCCTTTCTCATCCAGTAATAGGCCAAGAATATTGAGTGTTTCTGAAACATCCAGGTGATCATCATCAAAAATGTTTCGCTGCAGCTCTAAAGCATCCCTGAGTATGGTTTCAGCTTCATCATATTTACCGAGCCCCATCAGAACACCCCCCAGAGTACTGAGTGTTGAGGCTATTTCAGGATCGTCTGGCTCCAGGATTTGTCTTTGTATTGCAAGAGCATCGCGTAAATGAGGCTCAGCCTGCTCGTAATTGCCCGAGAAATGGAGGGCTTTGGCCAATTGAACTTTTGTGGATGCAGTTCTCGGATGATTCTCTCCATATGTTTCGTTCCGGATGGCCAGAGCCCGGTTTAAAAATTCTTCTGATTGTTCGTATTGACCGAGTCGGGAATAGACCTGCCCCACCACATCAAACATTTGCGCCTGAACACCGGGTTGCTCATCGAGTTGTTCGGCTTGTTGTATTCCGCGCTCGAGAAGCAGGCCGGCAGTAACCGTATCTCCCAGCGATTCTGCCGGATCACTGGCTTCGAACATACTCAAGAGGAAATCGGTCACCTGTTCAGCCCGGGCCGTCTCTGTTTGAGCCTGTTCGAGCGCCATTTGTGTTCGTTGGGAATGCCAGGTAATGGTGGCTGCATAACCGATGAGCAGCAGGATGATCACCATAGTGGATGCAAATCCTGTTTTGTGACGCCGGATGAATTTCCCTGCCCGATAGCTTCGCGAATCCGGGTGAGCGGTAACCGGCCGTCCTTCCAGGTAATACCGGATATCCGCTGCCAATTGTTCAGCCGAATCATACCGCCGGTCCGGTTCTTTTCGCAATGCCTTCATCACGATCGTATCCAGGTCCCCGCGTAAATGTTTCTTTAATTGGCCGGGGTTGTTTTGCTGCACATTTGATATCCGGAGCTCCGGAGAGGCGGCTTCAATGTTGGAATTCGATGGTTTTGTGATAGCCGTACTTGGCCGGTCAGGCTGTTCTTCACAAATGATCTGTTCAATTTCGCTGGGTGTTTTACCCGAAACTTCATAGGGACGGATACCGGTCAATAATTCATATAGAATGATACCGAGTTGATAAATATCGGAAGCTGTTGAGATGGGCTCACCACGTACCTGTTCGGGGCTGGCATATGCCGGTGTCAAGGGTAGCAGCCCGGTGCGTGTCAGCGGGATAGCTTCCCCGTGCAGATCCTCATGCTTCAGTACTTTTGCAATTCCGAAGTCGAGCAGTTTCACCGTGCCATCTTCAGTTACCAGGATATTTGAAGGCTTCAGATCGCGATGAATAATCAGCTTTCGGTGAGCGGTTTGCACAGCGTCGCATATCCTGAGGATAAGATTTAAGCGTTGCCTGAGGGAGAGCTGCTGTGAATTACAATAATCATCGATTGCAAGACCTTTTACATATTCGAGGGCAAACCAGGGTTGTCCGTCACGGGTAACACCACCGTCGAGCAGCCGGGCGATGTTCTCATGGTTCAGAGAGGCCAGAATCTGCCGTTCAGCCAGGAAGCGCAGGGTCTGGTTTTCCGAGGTAAACCCGGTTCGAAGCAATTTAAGCGCTACCTGTTGTTTGAACTGACCATCAACTCGTTCGGCCAGGTAGACGCTGCCCATTCCGCCATGGCCCAATTCCTCAATAATCTTATAAGGCCCGATTTGCTCTCCTTTTTTGTTGGCGGACTGCTGCCGGGAAAATACGGTTGTTACGAGCTGGTCGGGGCGATTGTCCAGTATTCCGGGTTGATCATGGGCTTTCAGAAGTGAAAGTACTTCCTTTTTCAAATCCTGGTCATCGCCACATACTTTATCCAAATATTCTTTCTGTTCACTCTCCTCCATCTCTAGAGATTCATTGAAAATCTGTTTCAGTTTTTGCCAGTCGTTATGTGTGTTTTCATCCTTCATGTTCAATATGAAGTACCCGTGTTCAGATCTTAGTGAAGCAAAAGCCTTTCTTTAAGAAGTCTTTGAAACTGTAAATAAACAAATGTTAGATACTTATACCATAGAAATTTTGATAGACTAATTCCATTTTTTCGGCTTTATTCAATAAAGGGAATGAATATTATCAACGAAAACAATTATCGGAGGATCACTATGTTTAGAAAACACGGATTAATTTCAGGGATGATTGCCATCATACTGTCGCTCGTTCTGGCCTGGAGTCCTGATGTTTTGGCCCAGCACGAGCATATGCATGATGAATATCCGATACCCGACGATGACAAGATCGGGGTCATTGACTTCAAGGCAGACTGTGATGAAGATGTACAGGAGGATTTCGATCATGCCCTGGGGATGCTGCATCACATGATGTATGTATCAGCAAGGGAGAATTTCCGGGAGGTCGCTGAAGCAGACCCGAACTGTGCCATGGCATATTGGGGTATCGCGACGACTCTTTTTCAGCCGCTTTGGGGAACCCGTCCGAGTGAGGAAGATCTGCAAAAAGGCTGGGAAAACATTCAGAAGGCAATGGAGCTAGTCGATTCTGAACGGGAGAAACTGCTGATTAACTCAACAGCGGAATTTTTCCGCGAGCCTGAAACGGCTGATTTCCGCACCCGGATTGACCGCTGGACGGATGGTGTAAAGGCGGCGTATGAAGCCTACCCTGAAGACCACGATATCGTCGCCTTCTATGGGCTTACTCTCTTGACGGCCGCACAATTTACCGATGACCGGGGCCCGCTTTATGATGAAGCTGAATATGTGTTGCGTAATGTTTTTGAGGAAAACCCTGAACATCCGGGAGCGATCCATTACAGTATCCATGCCACCGATATTGATGGCAGGGCCAAAAATGCGTTGGACATGGTCGAAGCGTATGCTGAAATTGCCCCGGGTACTCCTCATGCGCTGCACATGCCTTCACATATATATGTGCGCCTTGGCAACTGGCCGGAGGTGATTACCTGGAATCAACTTTCGGCTGAAGCGGCGCTCAATCACCCGGTAAATGGCGCCGAATCGCATCACTACATCCATGCAATCGATTATCTGGTCTATGCATACCTGCAGCGGGGTGAAGACGAGAGAGCCGAAGCTGTATTTGAAGAAGCGTTGACGAAAGAAAGGCATCAGGCATCTTTTGTCAGTGCTTTCCATTTTGCTGCCATCCCGGCAAGGCTTGCCGTCGAACAACGGGATTGGGAGCGCGCTGCCAATCTGCAGCCCCGCACTAACGATTATCTGCCGTGGGATGCATCTCCCTGGGCGGAAGCCCTGACCTGGTATGCGCGGGGACTCGGTGCTGCTCATACTGGTGACCTTGATGATGCCCGGCAAGCTGAACAACGCATGATTGAACTTCGTGATATCGCCAAAGAGAGAGGAGACGATAATATGGTGGCTTATATCGAAGCCGACCGTCATGTATTGGCAGGCAGGATTGCACTGGAAGAGGGCAATACGGAGAAAGCGATTGAACTGACACAAAAAGCCACCGAACTGGAAGGCTCAGTGGAAAAGCATCCGGTTACCCCGGGCGCTCTGCAACCGACCTACGAAGCCCTTGGTGATCTGTACATGGATTTGAATCGTCCGGATCATGCACTCGCAGCTTATGAGGCATCCGATGATTTGTGGCCCGGACGAATGAACACCCTGATGGGAGCTGCCCTGGCTGCAAAAATAAACGGCAATGAACAAATTGCACGGCAATACTTTGCAAGATTGTTAAACAGTGCCTTCACGCAGGAGATTGAGCTGATCGGGGCGGCTCATGGTTCTGAAGATTAAAGAAAGAAAATCTGGCAGCGATCCCGCAATCCCGCAAACTTTTGCGGGATCCTGTCAATGTTTATATGGTTGTGAGGATATTCATTATGGCAAATTCAAATTCAAATTCAATCAAAGACTCATACGAACGTAACAGAAAATTATTAACGATAAAGCCGTCGAAGGGGCAATACACTACCACTACCAAAGTGCGGCTTCTTGAAGGGACAACTTGTGAGGTCGAACATAAACACTGGACATTCAAAGCTGATGTCGGGAAAACAGAAGGAGGCAATGATGCCGGACCGGGGCCAAGTGTGCTGCAGCGGGGAGCACTGGGAAGCTGCCTTGCTATAGGATATGCCAAGTGGGCTGCTATCCTGGATGTTCCGGTCGACAGCCTGGAAGTTGAGGTTGAAGCCGACGTCGATGCCAGGGGTACATATGGAATTGATGATATTACCCCGGGCTACAAAGCCCTTCGATACAGGGTGATCATTGACAGTCCGGCGCCGGAGGAGAAAATTCGTGAGGTTATCGAAAAAGCCGATGCACAGAGCCCTTTGTTGATGGATTTCAAACGGCCGGTTCCGGTTGATCGGGAGATCAAAATAGCGAAAAGCCAAAACGCAAAAGTGAAAAGTGAAAAGGCAAAAGTGAGAAAATGATGAACTCGTGACTCACGACTCAAGACTCACGACAATTCACTCACTACTCAATACTAACTACTAAATACTCACTACTAAACTAAATGGACCCAAGACTACAACGACGCGTTCAACGATACGGCTGGGATAAAGCAGCCGAATACTATGAAGATTCATGGAGGGATCAGCTGAAGCCGGCACAGGATAAAATGCTGGAAATGGCAGCATTACAGCCGGGTGAAAAGGTAGTGGAGACCTCCTGCGGTACCGGACTTGTAACGTTTCGTGCTGCCAAACAGGTGGAACCAGGCGGTGAGATCGTTGCCACAGATATATCAGAGACCATGATCGAAATGGCCGGTACCATAGCAAAAAAACAAAAGATCGAAAATGTAACATTTCACAGAATGGATGCGGAGGAGCTTGATCTTGAAGACGATCAATTTGATGTGGCCATCAGTGGTCTTGGACTGATGTATTTCCCCGATCCTGTACAAGGCCTGAAAGAGATGCAGCGGGTTCTGAAGCCCGGGGGCAGGGCCTCGGTAGCGATCTGGGGGGAAAGAAAAAACTGCGGCTGGGCGGATATATTCCCAATTGTGGACAAACGGGTGGCTTCGGACGTATGCCCGATGTTTTTTCAACAGGGTACAGGCAATACTCTTGAGCACTCTTTTCATGCTGCCGGATTTGAGGATGTTGAAACAGATCGTTTTAAAGTTTCCATCTCTTTTCCCACACCGGAAAAAGCCGTAATGGCTGCATTTGCCGGTGGGCCCGTTGCCCTGGCTTATCGAAAATTTGATGAGCAGACAAAAGAGGAAGCCCACAGAGAGTATCTCGAATCAATATCCGAATTCCGGATCGGGAGCGGGTTTGAAATTCCGGGCGAATTTGTAGTGGCATCCGCTATTAAATAATGAAGTCACTCATCTAAACCGCATTTTCACCAAGCTCATTTTTTGTACGCGAAGCGAAATTTTTCCCTCAGCAAGGCGAAGCTAATATAGCAGCGGATACGTCCCCTACCGCTGTTTCACTTCACTGCAACCCGCGGTATGGCGTCGGGGAGCCGGCTCACCAGTTCATTGTTGATAGCGTTTGTAAATTCAGAGAATGACCGGATAGTGATAACATGATTCATTTGCCGGCCAATCAAAATTACTTCATCACCCGAGGTAATATCTTCGATTGAGCTCACATCAACCATAAAAACGTTCATATTAATGAGCCCTACAATCGGAGCTTTTTTGCCCCGGATGATCACTTCCCCCCTGTTTGACAGAGTTCTCGGATATCCATTGCTGTATCCCAGCGGAAGAACTGCAATTTTCATATCATACGGAGCCTGATAACTGGTTCCGTATCCCACAAATTCACCTTCTCTTATCCTTTTTATATGCATCACATCGGTTTTCCAGGTAAGAACCCGTTTCAAAGGCGAGTCCTGTTTTTTGCCAGTCTGCTGAAGGTGCAGATTATAGATATCGGGACTGGGCCACATGCCGTATTGTGCGGTACCGACCCGTACCAGGTCCATGACCGTTTCAGGAAAGGCGAGGGCTGCGGCTGAACAAGCGGTGTGCCGCAATGTGGGTTGTAATCCACTATCTGTTACCTGTTTATAGAGCTCATTAAACTTCTGAAGCTGTTTTTGAGTGCGAAACTGATTCGATAAAGACTCAATACCGGCATAATGGGTGCAGAACCCTTTCAACTGGAGAGTGCCGGAATGATTTCTCAGATACTCCAGCGCTTCGGGAAGCTTTGATTCAACCAGGCCGGTTCGATTACCTCCCGTTTCCACCTCAAGATGAACGATCGCCTTCATGCCCAGTTTTTCAGCTGTCTCCTTTGCTTTTTTTAGCCGGGCCAGGTCAAAGACAAAAAATTCAACCTTGTTCTTAATCACCCACTCCAGGTCTTCATCATACAAAATACCCATAATCATGATGATGCTGTCTTGTGTGCAGGCGCGGCTTACCTGCCAGGCCTCATAGCTTGATGCGACCGAGAAATGCCTCACACCCGCTTTTTCTGCCATCGGAACAAAAGTGCCGATCCCATGTCCGAATGCATTTGCTTTTACGACAGACGAAATGATGGCATCCGGGCCGATCTTCTTTCGTATGAAATTAATATTCTGTTTCAGAGCCGATTGACTCAATTCAATTCTGGATGAGTGACGGACCATGATTTGAGACTATGTTTTGAAATTAATCGTTTTGGGGTTGGTGGAGGCCTCCGCCCATTCAGGAGTCCAATATCCCTCAAACAAAACACTCAATGCGCCTGGAAATCTCAACTCGGAGGCAGACATTAAATACTCCCTGAACACATGTTACATTGCAAAACCCGCCTGATTTAGCCACTGATAAGATTCACCCCAACTGTTTTTTGCCAGCTCCGTTACTTTAACGACCTCTTCATCGTCTACGCTTTGTAAATCTTCCAGGTCGGATTGGTTAAAATGGAATGCATAAAGACGCGATGCAAACTGGTGAAACGGCAGTGAAGATTCTCCTGCTCGTTCACCATTTCCGGCTACGGTTGGCCTCATATCATCCTGCCACCGCTGGCGGCCTTCATTATTGGGATTAAGAATGAATACCCGAACCTGTCCCTTTACTCTTTGAACGCGTAAAATAGAAACAGCATGAAACCCGATTAGTTTCCCTGTAGAAGAGGTCAAAAATATCCCTACAGGATTTGGGTATGCGAGGTTGTTCCCGCCGTTATATTCGGGATGATGGGTGATGTAGAATGTTCTGATAAACTTTTCATACTCCTTGATCGAGTTCGTCAGGTAGTCGTAAGCCGAAATAAACCCGGTCGGAATCCAGTGGCCGTACATTGCCGGATTTACCCACTTATGTGGATCGTCATATCGGTTGGCCGCGCGCCGCATCATCTCATTGTAAATCTTGTCAAGGTGAGGAACCAATACAATGGAAACGGCGTCCAGGTTGTAGTCCAGCTCTTTCACAAGGCCAAGCACCTGCTCATCCGATTTGATAACGGTCCCTTCAAACCTCATCGAGAGGCTGTTCGATTTCGCCGCATTCTCTACCATATTCAGAAGTTTACCGGGTGCATGACTACTCCATAAACTAATCCCGCGGGCCGATTGACACGTCGGATTCCATCCCTGGCCCACGCCTAAGGGCTGCCCAAGGATACTCAGACAGTCTGCCGTTAAAATATGCTTGGGATCAAGAGTACTGTTTTGCCTTGATTGGCGAATATTTCCTTCCACATCTTTGTGCAGCTTCATTCCCAAAATTCGCTGCAAGCCGCTCTTGACGGGCTGATGAGAAAGCAGCGAACGTTCCAGCAATTTGGCAAGCCCGTAGCAGGATCGTCCCGTATCGGGATGGATTACGGTGCGAATCAACTCTGTGACAAAATCTTTATGCTTATCCAGCTCTGCCTTTCCAACATTATCCAGTCCGAGGGCAAGTTTGACGAGAGCTCCTTCATGTGCCACATGATTCAAATGTACAGCGTGATACCCGGTGGCCAATCCCGTTTCATGCATCGTATCAGCCAGCATTTCACACTCATGCACAATTTCTTTTCGCCTGGCCTTGTTCAGATACACCCTGTACTCATCAACGGTTAATTCCCCGGTTTTTTCAGAGGGTGAATAGACCGCATTAACGTAATATCTCAGGCGCCGGTCATCATCATTTTCGGACGACAACTCTATTTCATTTTTAACTGTTGAGATGATTTCAAGAACCCGGTCGGTAACTACCGGACGCTGCGCACATATCAGTTCCAGCTCTTTCGCCAGCCGCCCTTTAATCTTGTTAACAGAAATCTGTTCGGTTAAAAAATTAAAAAGTGCGCTGATCTTTTTTCTTGTGTCTGCATCGATCAATCTCTCTTCTTCCGATCCATCAGGGAAAATCAGGTCGATATTGCTGACGAGTGCTTCCTCGAGAAATGTCTTTGCCTTTCCGGCAGAAAAATTCTTCAGTTTGATGGAGCCGTTTGCAATGGCTAGCAACCGCAGTTCACTCAAAATTTCAACAATGGTGTTTTGCCCGCCTGCCTTCAGTGTTCCGCCCACGAGCGACGGGACTAATCTTGCCGGATCATCCCACATGGTATCCCTGAATATTCCGGCATCCACGAGCTCACTGATGTGATCATACAGAAATTTCATCCCATCCTCCCTGTCTGTCAAAAGGTCCAGGCTACTGAGCAGTTTCTTTTTATGAGTCTCCGCCAGCAGGGGTGAGGCTTGTTTAAAGTTCTCAAGTGTTTCACGGAACTTGTCTCTTACGCCTTGGGGTATTTTTTTACTGTTTTTATTCAACAGATAGCTCTTAATTAATTCTGTATTGCTGATGTATCTATAACATGAATAATAGAGATGTTTCAGGGCAATTATAAACGATCTTTTCGGATCAAATTAAGCCCCTTCATCCTTTGCACGTTCGATTGGATAAAGAGGCATCGTTTATTTATTGCAGGAAGGGGAAATGTTCCGCTACTCCTGTAAGGGAAACAAAAAATCTCTATGCATAGAAATCAATATCCTGGTAATGCCGCAAAAGTTCGCGCATTCGGTCCGGGTCATCTCCGTTGAAAAATACGGTGCCGTAGTGATTTCCGAAACCCTCGCGCTCATCAGATACTTTATGTTCCGACGGCGTGTAAAGCGTGTGATCTTCAAAGAAGGAATCCTCTTTGAGTTCATCAGGAATCTGAAGTTTGGTAATTCGTCCCGGCTTGGGATAGACCATTACGCTGCCTGCGTAATTTTGATCATCTTTGATATCCTGTTTCGGGAAAAAGTTTTCAACTTCTTCATCCGTGGCTGAAGGGTCACTGCATAGAACAAGGCCCTGAATGGGATCAAAGCCGTGTGCTTTTTCAATCAGTTCAAAGATGTGTCCCCCGGGTATGCGGCAGGCAACTTCGCCAAAATTGAGAGTATTGTCTTCCGTCAGGAACCATTCGGGATGGATCATTCCATATTCAATCCCAAAGGATTTAACCAGCCGCTCCATCGCATCGCGGATCAGCGGACGCTTTGCTTCGAGATCCGGCCCGGCAGGCACAAAATTAGAATAGCCGAGCTTCACATATTCGGTAATATTCAGGAACCGGATTTTTCCATTATGGATGAACGCTTCACATGAAAACTCTTTCCCTGGCAGATGACTTTCTACCATACATGGAAAATCCTTGTCGATCACTTTCTCTTCAATATCATCTTTAGTCCGCAGGAGTTTGTGTCCGACTGTACCTGCGGCACTGAACGGTTTCAGATGGACCCAGGCATCCTCTTCACCGGGGAGCTGAAGATTCGCTTCATTCAGCCTCTCCATGAAATCATGGACACCCTGTTTGGTATAGACCTCTTCAAACAGCCCCACTCTCAGACCGGCCAGTAGTGCTTTTCTTTTCATGATCGCTTTATTTCGAAACAGGTAGGCGCGATTCAACAGCCTGGGATCATCACGGAAGATAGAGTTTAATGCACCGGCCCATTCTACAGTCTCCTCATAAAGGGGAACTGCAAAATCAACATCAAATTCATCCAGAAGTGCTTTTAACTGCAAACTGTTAGATTGTTCATTCCACTCCTTGAAGTTCCACCCTACGAAATCGATTGCGTTATCTTTGGCGGCCTGTTCGAACTCCGGAAAACTGACAACGACAAAAGGACGATCTGTCTTTTGTATGCTCTCTATTGCCTGCAGGCTCCAGCCTAAAAGTGCTACTTTATTACCCATAACTGATTGATTTTCTTTTAAAGTGTGTTTGATCTGAACAAATACGTCAAAGGCATCTGGTAATTAGATATAAAATTTTGGTATGCAATGACTTACTTATTCATTTAATGAAACTGGAGTCAATATCATTCCATTAGATGCTGTGTGGATCAATATTTAAACCAGCATCAGGCCCAGTCTAACCCGGATATCTACCAGAAAAACAGGGTGTTTTTTTCGAAGACTCCAAAATGGATCATAAAAAATTTTAAATATCAAATATCAAAGTGACATTACGTTTAACATATTTACTGTGAGATATCCGGGTTAATTGTACCGGTCAAAAAACCAATGTTGAATGTAGATGGGTTCACTCCTGCGATCTGACGTTGCCCGCATTTTTCACCAAGACATTTTTCCCTCAGCAAGGCGAAGCTAAAATGGCAGCTAACCCGAATTTATCACCAAGCTCATTTTTTGTACGCGAAGCGCTCCGAGTGAAGCGATTCCCACGTAGTGATATTTGATTGTATGCAAGGCGTCCCGAAAATGGTGGCGGAAACATCCCGTACAGCTGTCGGATGTTGAACACGCTATTATAGCTTTAACGCAGCTGAGGGGAATAGTTCGCCGGAAAACATCCTGTTCATACACTCCCTCAAACTCACCGGCAGTTCTTTACAGAAGACCTTCAGGTTGAAGCGGTTCGTTATCATCCCCCGACACACTGTTGCCATTGCCACACTGACACACTGTGTCAGTGTATCAAAGCTTCGTGGCGTCTTCCTCATCGTCTTCGTTGACCACACGGGTGACGGCGCCGATTTTACCTTCATCATCCAGGCGCATAATCCGCACTCCCTGGGTATTTCGGCCCATGGTTCGGATGCCCTTGCACTGCATGCGGATCACTTTGCCCCGTTCGGTGATAATCATCAGATCATCATCATCGGAGACCTCTTTCAGGGCGATGAGTTTACCGGTTTTCGGGGTAACTTTCAGGGTGATCACACCTTTGCCGCCCCGGCTCTGTTCGCGGTAGTCATCAACGAGCGATCGCTTGCCGTATCCGTTTTCGGAAATGGCCAGAACGGTTGCCTCGTGGGTGTTCTTGATAACAACCATATCCACCAGCTCATCATCCTTCCCGAGTTTCATGCCCCGGACTCCGGATGTATTCCGCCCCATTTCCCTTGCCTGCTCCTCGTGGAAACGGATGGCCCGGCCATTCTTGTTGGCCAGGATGATGGTACTGTCCCCATCGGTTAGCGCAGCGCCAAGCAATTTGTCACCCTCTTTGATGTTGATTGCGATAATTCCATCACGACGGGGCCGGCTGTAAGCTTCAAGCTTCGTTTTCTTCACCTGGCCTTCCTTGGTCGCCATGATGATGGAGTGCTTGTTGATATACTCTTCATCGTCGAGCGTTTTTACGGGGACAAATGTCATGATGCGGTCATCTTTTTCAATATCGATAAGATTGACAATGGCGCGGCCCCTGGAGAGACGTGAGCCTTCAGGGATTTCATAAACCTTCAGCCAGTAGCAATTGCCCATTTCGGTAAAGAAAAGAATGTAATTGTGGTTGGTGGCGACAAACAGATGTTCCACAAAATCATCATCCTTGGTTGTCGTACCTTTCATTCCCTTGCCGCCCCTGCGCTGCCGCCTGTAGCCGCTAACCGGCATCCGTTTGATGAAGCCTTTATTGGATATTGTGACAACCACATCCTCATCGGCGATCATATCTTCGATATCGAAATCTTCGGCCGAGTAGACGATCTGCGTACGGCGCTCATCATTATATCGATCCTTAAGATCCTGAAGTTCCTCCTTAATGATTTCCGCTTGCTTATCCCTGTTGGAGAGTAGTTCGCGGTAGCCGCCGATGCGGTCGATGATCTCCCGGTACTCCTGGTCGATTTTTTCCCGCTCCAGTCCGGTCAGTTTCTGAAGGCGCATGTCCAGGATGGCTTTGGCCTGTATATCGGTCAGGGCAAACTTCTTTCGAAGCTGGACATTGGCTTCCTGGGGATTCTTCGAGGCCCGGATGGTTTTGATAACCTCATCGAGGTTGTCGAGGGCAATTTTAAGCCCTTCAAGAATATGGGCGCGAGCTTCTGCCTGATCCAGATCATAAATGGTCCGGCGGATAATGATATCAATCCGGTGTTCAACGAAATGTTTAATCAGTTCGTTGAGCGCCATGACTTTCGGCCGTCCCTGGACCAAAGCCAGGTTGATGATGCCAAAGGTTTGCTGCATCTGTGTGTACTTGTAGAGCTGATTAAGTACAACACCTGCATTTGCCCCCCGTTTGAGCATAATTACGACACGCATGCCGTCGCGATCCGATTCATCACGAACTTCAGAGATCTCGGTGATTTTCTCATTATTGACCAGGTCGGCAATCTTTTCAATCAGGGTTGCCTTATTTACCTGGTAAGGTATTTCGGTAACGATAATCTGTTCGCGGCTGTTTCGCAATTCTTCCGTGTTGGCACGGGCTCTCATGGTCACTTTGCCACGGCCGGTTTCATACGCTTCCTTTACGCCTTCATACCCGTAGATGATGCCACCGGTCGGGAAATCAGGAGCCGTAATGTGTTCCATCAACTCTTTGACCTCTATTTCCGGATTTTCAAGATAGGCATGAATGCCGTCAACCACTTCTCCCAGGTTGTGCGGGGGCATGTTGGTTGCCATTCCCACGGCAATGCCAGATGCGCCATTGAGCAGCAGGTTCGGCAGCATGGATGGCAGTACAGTCGGCTCGTTCAGGGTATCATCAAAGTTCCATTGATAATCAACGGTTTCCTTGTTGATATCCGTCAGCATCTCTTCTGCAATGCGCTGCATGCGAACTTCCGTATACCGCATAGCCGCCGCGGAGTCTCCGTCTACCGACCCAAAGTTGCCCTGCCCGTCCACGAGCGGATAACGCAAGGAGAAATCCTGGACCATTCGCACGATGGAATCGTAAACAGCCGAGTCACCATGCGGGTGATACTTACCCAAAACTTCACCGACTATCCTGGCACTTTTCTTGTAATTGCGATTATGAAGCATTCCGAGCTCGCTCATGCCGTAAAGGACTCGGCGGTGAACCGGCTTGAGTCCGTCGCGCACATCCGGCAGTGCCCTAGATACAATTACCGACATCGAGTAATCGATGTAGGACGATTGCATTTCGTCTTCAATGCTAATGGGAATTATTTTTTCTCTGGCCATGCTTTATAGGAGTCTTGAGTCTTGAGTATTTAGTAGTAGTAGTGAGTTGAAAGTTTCGGGTTCCGGCCTAAGACCGTGTACACTTTTCACTTTTGCATTTTCACTCGTTCTAAATGTCGAGTGTGGCGTATTTGGCATTTCGTTCGATGAACTCTCTGCGCGGTTCCACGTCACCGCCCATGAGTGTTGAAAACATTTTATCAGCCGCAGCTGCATTTTCGATGGTTACCTGCTGCAGGGTTCTGGTTTCAGGATCCATAGTGGTCTCCCAAAGCTGGTTGGGATTCATTTCTCCAAGGCCTTTATACCGTGATACGTCAAATTTTTTGTTGCTTTTTCTAAAGTCTTTGATGAGCTTATCCCGCGTTTCATCATCCCAGGCGTATTCAATCTGTCCGCGGGATGCCGTAATGCGATACAGCGGTGGCGTGGCAATATATATATATCCTTTTTCGATCAGGGGCTGCATATAACGGTAGAAAAAGGTCATCAGCAGCGTTCGGATGTGGGATCCGTCAACATCAGCATCGGTCATAATAATAATTTTGTGATAGCGCAGTTTTTCCATGTCGAAATCGTCCTCGCCATGGCCGACACCGGCACCCAGGGCGGTAATCATGGCCTGTATCTCCTTGTTTTCAAGGATCTTGTTGATTTTCGCCTTTTCCACGTTCAATATTTTCCCCCGAAGCGGCAGAATCGCCTGGAAGCTTCTGTTCCGGCCCATTTTGGCTGATCCGCCGGCAGAGTCACCCTCAACCAGGTAGATTTCACAATGTTCCGGATCATTGATGGAGCAGTCGGCAAGTTTGCCGGGCAATCCGCCGCCGCCCATGGCGCTTTTGCGTTGAATCAGCTGGCGTGCCTTGCGGGCTGCTTCCCTGGCTTCGGCTGCAAGAACTACCTTTTCAAGCACTTTTTTGGCGATTTTCGGATTCTGCTCCAGGTATTCATTGAGCTTTTCGTAGACCACAACCTCCACGGCACTTTGTACTTCCGAATTACCCAGTTTGGTTTTGGTCTGACCTTCGAACTGTGGTTCGGGCACTTTCACGCTTAACACGCCAGTCATACCTTCGCGAAAATCCTCACCGGAAATGGTAACACCGTTGTTGTTCGGTTTGATAATCTTGTTTTTTTCAGCGTAGGTCTTGAGGCATCGGGTAAGGGCCCGCCGGAATCCCGAGATGTGAGTTCCGCCCTCACGGGTATTGATATTATTGACATAGGAAAAGATATTCTCTGTATATGAATTGTTGTACTGAATGGCGAGTTCAACCGGCACTTTATCCACTTCACCGGAAATATAGATGGGTTCATCCATCATCGATTCACGGTTCTCATCCAAAAATTTCACAAAATCCTTGACCCCGCCGGAGTAGTGAAATGTTTTACGGCGAAGTTCTTCATCTACCTCTCTTTCATCCTCAATATCGATGGTGATTTCCGGGTTGAGGAAAGCCAGTTCCCGCATTCTGTCGGCAATGATGTCGAACTTGAATTCGGTTCCCTGAGTGAAAATTTCGGGGTCCGGTTTGAATTTGATGATGGTTCCGGTTTTGTCGGTTTCCCCGGTTTTTTTAAGCGGAGTAACGGTAGAGCCTTTCTCAAACTCCATGACATGGATTTCTCCATCCCGGTGGATTTCGGCATAAAAATGCGAAGAGAGTGCATTCACACAACTTACACCTACCCCGTGCAGCCCGCCGGATACTTTGTAGCTGTCTTTGTCAAATTTACCGCCGGCATGGAGTTTGGTAAGTACAACTTCCACGGCCGGTAATTTCAGTTTTTCATGCTCATCGACCGGGATACCCCGGCCGTTATCCAATACGGTCAGATACCCGTCTTCATGGATGGTAATTTTCAGGTAGTCGCAATAACCGGCAAGGGCCTCGTCGATGGAATTGTCAACGACTTCATTGATCAGGTGATGAAGCCCGCGCTGAGCGGTGTCGCCAATGTACATGGAGGGTCGCTTTCTGACCGCCTCCAATCCCTCTAAAACCTGTATATTGGACGCTTTATAATCAGAACTTTTCGTTTTTGCCATGATTTAGGGGTTGGTTCTTTTCTTTAATAGCCGTTTACACGCTTGAAAATACCGCTATTATGCGCAAAAACAAAATAAGGAATGGTTTTTATCGAGAGGTGTTGAGTTGACGCTTCCTGAACGATTCTGGTGATTGCAGGCAGGGCCCTGAAAGGAGAGGAAAACGGGCTGCGTAAATATCTTGAATTTTTTCGTTAAAACAACGTTGAAATTATTTCTGTTTAACGGTATTTTACTGGTCTATCAAAAATTGAAAGGATACTGAATTACTTATGGCACGCAGAGACGATATTACTGGAAAGAGGCCGTTGAATGGTTATCGTTCTTCGAAGTCAAACAATAAGACGAAACACCGTTTTCACCTGAATCTTCAAAAACGCCGGTTTTATATCCCCGAAGAAGATCGGTGGATTACCCTGAAGGTGACTGCAAAAACCCTTCGAACGATCAATAAAAAGGGAATATCAGCAGTATTGAAAGAGGCCAAAGAAAAAGGAACATTGCTTAAAGAGGTTTAACCATGGCAAAAGGTAATCGCATACAGGTTATTCTGGAGTGCACCGAAAAACCGGGAAGCTCCAGGTACGTTACGACCAAAAACCGCCGGAATACCCCGGACAGAATTGAAATGAAAAAGTACAATCCGGTTCTCCGGAAACATACGGTACACAAGGAAATTAAATAGGGATCAGTTATGGCTAAAAAACAGGCATTTGGAGAACAAGCCCAGCAATTGAAAGCTGCGCATCGGAAAATGGCAAAAGTGATTATTGCCACGAAGAACGAAAGAGGCAAGTTTGCCTACAAAGAGGCGATGGTCGATCAGGATGAAGCCAGAAACTTTATACAGAAATTCAAGTCCTGATACCTCAATTTAACCGGTATCATTCACGATTAAGGTTGTATCTCTGCAGCAGGCAGGATACAACCTTTTTTTTTGTGTAAATTCAAAAGAAAAAAGAATACAGCGATGAATTTGAAAGATCAGATCTTAAGCGATATAAAAGCAGCCATGAAAGCGAAACAAGCCGATAAACTCAGGGTTCTGCGCTCCATAAAGGCCAAATTAATGGAGAAAGAGATCAGTGAAAGAAAAGGCGGTGAAGGTTCGCTGAGCGATGAACAGGCAACCGAGGTTCTTATGAAGGCGGCCAAACAACGAAAGGAATCCATTGAGCAGTATGAACTGGGCGGACGCGAGGACCTGGCTGATGCAGAGAAAGAAGAACTCAAAATAATTGAATCCTACCTTCCGGATATGATGGATGAGGATGAGATTCGTAAAATTGCCAGGAAAAAAATAGAAGAACTGGGTGCTTCCGAAATGTCGGATATGGGTAAGGTTATGGGAGTGCTGATGCAGGAACTAAAAGGCAAAGCCGACGGCTCCCTGATCAGCTCTGTGGTTAAGGAAGAACTCTCCAGCTAGCCCGCATTCCTCACAAGATAATTTTATGAAAAGTTATAAGTCATTGATCTATAAAATATTCCATCTATTTTTGATCTTTAGCATAAATTACACTCTGTCAGATGCTGCGAAATTTGTCCGTCTGCTGCGTTGTCCCGAAAATGGCTTGCTCAACGTACTCGGGTACGTTTCCGCCACCATTTTCGGGACGCCTTGCATACGATCAAATTTCTTGGTGAGAAATGCGGGCTAAACGGATGAACCTTCTCGATCTGGCCATACTTATTCCGATCGCCCTGTTTGCCCTGCAAGGCTTCCGGAATGGTATAGTACGAGAAGTATTTACGATCATCGGTGTGATCCTGGCTGTTTTTATCGCCTTTCAGTACATGGAGGATATGGCCTTTCTGGTAAACCTGGTAATAGATCAGCCGGAAGATGTGGTAACCCTGATAGCCGGATTTATTCTGTTTATGGCAACTTTTATACTCGTTCTCACAATCGCTTTTTTAATCAGGATATTTCTCGAGTTTATTAAATTGAACACGATCAACCGCATATTCGGACTTTTTTTCGGAAGCCTGAAAGCCGGGATTGCGGTCAGTGCCATATTGCTTCTTTTTGCCGGCTTTGGACTGCCCGGTGATGAAACCCGCAGCAATTCAATCACCTATCCAATTGTGATTCAATTGGCACCGGCTGCCTATAACCTGGTCGCCGCCGTCTATCCGGGAACCAGTGATTTTGTAAGCAAAATCGAGGATACACTCGATGAAACGAACCCGATGCAACATCTGCCAATTTTTAATTAATCGTTATGAGTTTTCCATCTGTTGAAAAACAACTTGAAGTTATTAAAAGAGGAACCGTTGAAATTCTGCCGGAAGAGGAACTGGTAGGGAAACTGCAAAAATCAACGAAAGACGGTAAACCCCTGAGGATCAAGCTCGGTTGTGATCCGACCCGGCCTGATCTTCACCTCGGCCATTCGGTGATTCTCCGGAAACTGCGGCAATTCCAGGATCTTGGCCATCATGCAATCCTCATTATCGGTGATTTCACAGCCCTGATCGGCGACCCGTCGGGACAAAATAAAACCCGGCCATCCTTGTCAGCCGATGAGATCCGAAAAAATGCGAACACCTACCTGGAACAGGCTGGAAAGGTGCTGGATCTGGATAAACTCGAGATTGTCTACAACGCCGATTGGCTGGGTAAGATGAGTTTTGAAGATGTGATCCGGCTGAGCTCCAAACTGACGGTTGCACGGATGATCGAAAGAGACGACTTCTCAAAACGTTATCAAAACAATGAACCGATTTCCCTGCACGAATTTCTTTATCCGTTGGCGCAAGGGCAGGACTCGGTGCATCTGAAATCGGATGTGGAACTGGGCGGAACAGATCAGAAGTTTAATCTGCTGGTCGGGCGGCACCTGCAGCAGCTCGATAAGCAGCCTCCACAGGTATGCCTGATGATGCCGCTGCTGGTTGGGACCGACGGAACTCATAAAATGTCCAAATCATACGACAATTACATCGGTATCGATGAAAATCCGAATGATATGTATGGAAAAGTGCTTCGAATTCCCGATAATCTCATCTACAATTGGTTCGAATTGTTAACAGATGTTGAAGTGGAGAAGTTGGCTTTTTATAAGAAAAAAGCAGAATCAGATCCGAGAGATGCAAAACACGACCTGGCATTCGTTATAACAGAGATGTATCATGGCAAAACGGCAGCCGAAGAGGCCCGTAACCACTTTGAACAGACTGTCATAAAGAAGGAGATGCCGGAAGACGCCCTGGTTCTCAGTTTTGAACCCGGAACGAAACAACGGCTGATTGATATTATATCAAATACCGGCTTTACATCAAGCAATGGCGAGACTAAACGCCTCATGAAACAGGGAGGCGTATCAGTGAACGATGAAAAAATAACGGATATGAACTTTGAACTGACGTTTACATCAGAGAGTGAATTCCAGCTAAAAGTCGGTAAAAGGAATTTTGCCATTCTGAGGTCGGAATAACCGAATGCCTGTACAGCGACATTCATTTCATTGGGAAAATCCGGTAAAAGGTTGTAATTGTTTTCGTATCAGCCAGTTGAAAACATATTTTACGTAAATCATGGGAACACATTTTAAAGGTACTGAAGAGGAGGTTCTGACACTGAATGCTTTTATTAAAATGATGAGAGCATCAGAATCTGTAAATAATCGCCTCAACCGGCATCTTGCTGAAAATGACCTTACTCTCAGTCAGTTCGGGACGCTGGAAGCATTGCTGCACCTGGGTCCGCTCAATCAACGCGCCATTGGCCAGAAACTTTTGAAAAGCGGCGGAAATGTAACGATGGTCATCGACAATCTGGAAAAAAGCGGATTGGTATCCAGAAAACCGGATCCAAACGACCGCAGGGCTTCTTTGGTTCATCTTACCGATAAAGGCAAATCATTCATCCGAGAATTTTTCCCTGAACATCTGGCTAAAATCAAAGATGAGTTTTCTGTGCTGAGCAATGAAGAAAAGCGTCAGCTGGCTGATATCTGTAAAAAGCTTGGACTGAAAGAGGAATAATTCTCCCCATTTTAATGTAAGGATTGCCTGGTTTTTCGATCCTACATGTATGGGAAGGATCATAGCATATCAATTTCCATGGGCCCGGTATCCCGGCGTAAGAATTGCAGTTCTATTTGCTGCCGGAATAGCCGTTCAAGCTGTTGTATCGGCAGATTCCGGCTATCTGTTTGTTCTGTTTGTTTTGCTGCTGGTTATCTGGCTTCTGACAGAGACAGCAAACCGGGAAAAAATTACAATAGCTTTTACATCCATCGCGGTGGTATTGTATGTAATCTCTTTGTTTGTGTTTGGTGCATTGCGACTGGGCTATCAGAGTGAAAAACTTGAGTATGAAAAAGAGACGGCAGGCCGGATTTTGGCCTTTGCATGGGATCATATCCGGGCAGATGCCATAGTCATCCATCGGTTTGTCTCATCATCAGGCCGGGAGACGTTCAACCTGGAAGTTCTTGAGGCAGATTTCGGATCGGGAATTTGGAATCATGCCTTTAAAATCCGGGTTTACGGAAGCGTGGATAATACCGAATGGCATGATTTCCGGGTCGGCAGCCGGATTTCGGCAGGCATACGAATTTATGACCTGGAAGGCCCGGTGAATCCGGGTCAGTTTGATTACAAAAAATTTCTCCACAGGCAGGGAATATTTCTCCATGGAGATTTGGATTCGGTGGTGCTTATTGAAAGCAATGTGGAGAGGATTAATTGGAGCAGGCTGAGGGATGCTGTACACAGCCGGATTGAAAATCTGTTTGATGAATCAACCACTCCTCTTGCCAAGGCACTTCTGACAGGGGACAGGCAGGAACTCGACCGGGATGAGCAGCAATATTTTGCCCGGGCGGGTTTGTCGCACATCATGGCCGTTTCCGGGATGCATGTTGGGTTCATCGTTGCACCATTCTGGCTGGTTATCCCCTGGCTCTGGCAATGGAGGTATGGCGGCTGGATTGGCCTGCTGTTGTTGTCAGTTATCTTGATTTCTTATGCCGGGCTTACCGGATTCAGTCCTTCTGTCAGCCGCGCATCGCTGATGGCGTGGCTGCTGAGTACAGGCAAATTACTGAGAAGAATGAAAGATTCCGTCAATTTGATGGGTGTTTCGGCATTTATCCTGCTGCTGATCAATCCGTCGCAACTCTTTGAAATTGGATTCCAGCTCTCGTTCGGAGCTGTGTTTGTGATCTTGCTTCTGATGCCGGTTTGCCAGCAGATCATCCCGCAGCGCATCCGGTATACGAAAAGAGGCAAATTGGCCATGGTGGTGTTGGTCTCATTTGTCGTGCAGCTTGGACTGTATCCGCTGCTGGTATGGTATTTTGGTGAATTTTCCATAATAGGCCCGGTTGCCAATGCCCTTGTTGTCCCCCTTCTATCTGCAGTTGTACCCGGCACTTTTCTGCTTCTGCCTTTTGCTGATAGTATTCCGCCAGGGTTAATGTCCGTGTTAAATGCACCAAACCTCTATTCCCTGAAATGGATTGGGTTTGTTGCAGAATTTTTGGGCGGTTGGCACAGGAGCTGGATCACTGCTGAAATCGATACAGCCTGGTTTTTCATCTTTTGGGCAGCGGCCATCGGTTTTTTTGCCACATTGAAAATTCCGCAGCTGCGTTACAAATACCTGATCGTTTTGCTTGGAGTGCTTTGTCTGATGTTGATAAAAGACCTTAAGAAAAGCATAGGTATATCGGAGTTAAAAGTCGTGATGCTGGATGTGGGTCAGGGAGACGCCGTTCATATTCAGACCCCCGGTGGCAAGAATATATTCATTGATACTGGCAGATGGAATCCAATGAGTAACAGCGGAGACAGGGTAATAATGCCGTACCTGGAATCGAAGGGTATCGACAGGCTTGATGCGGTCATTTTATCTCATCCGCATGCCGATCATATCGGAGGGATGCCGACACTGCTTAATGAGACCGATATCGGGGTTATCTACTATTGTGGTTATGATTACGATTCGGTGCTTTACAGGGACTACAGAACGTTAGCCCGGCAGGTTGGTGTAAACATGCAATCGGTTGTGAAAGGGGATTTGCTGCCCATCGACAAGACAATCCGGGTTTTTGTGTTGGGACCAGATGGCCGGGTACACAACTCGAATCCCAATGATCACTCCGTAGTTGTAAAAATGGTATACAACCGGGTTCATATGTTGTTTACCGGTGATGCGGAGCAGCATCAGGAAACAAGAATCAGAGATGTGTACGGTGATTTTCTAAAATCCGATTTTCTCAAGGCAGGCCATCATGGCAGCCGGACCAGTTCGCATCTGAACTTTCTGGAGAAAGTTCAGCCGGCCAAAGCCGGTGTTTCGCTTTCATTCAGGAATAGGTTTAACCACCCACACCCCGACGCGGTGGCAAGGCTGCATGCACATACCGGTAATATTTTTTATACAAGCCTTGAGGGGGGGCTGGTTTTTACAACAGACGGCAATACAATTGAATATAAAGGAGGTGAAAGATGAATATGATCGAGGTGAAAAATGCACATGATCATAGCAATCATTATAAAAAAAGGTTCAACCCAAACATAAATTCAAATTTTTCGCTATTCGCTATTCGCTATTCGGTTCGACATTCAATATTCAATATTCAATCGTTCGTCATTCGTCATTCGTCATTCGTTATTCAATATTCAATATTCATTCCGGGTTTGAAGGAATCACTTTGAAGAGTTAAATTCATGCGTTACGAATAAAATCCATATACAAAGATGGCTGAGAAGGAACGCCCGAGCTTTGAAGAAGCTTTACGTAAGCTGGAAACGATCGTCAAAAAATTGGAAGATCCTGAAGTAACTCTGGAAGAGTCGATAGAGCTGTATGAGGAGGGCATGAAGCTTTCCAAATATTGTTCAGAAACCCTTGAAGATGCTGTTTTAAGAATTGAAAAAATAAATACAAGCCCTGAACCTGATACAGAATCCCCCGACTGAGGTTTTTTTATGAAACTAAAAGAGATAAAAGCCGGTCCGCTGCTCTCAAAAATTAATTCTCCGGACGATTTAAAAAAACTGAAACCTGAACAGCTTCAGGATGTATGTGATGAGCTTCGCGACTATATAATTGAGACTGTATCGGTTTATGGAGGACATTTTGGTGCCAGCCTCGGAGTGGTTGAACTCACGGTAGCATTGCATTATACTTATCATACACCCAAGGATCTGATAGTCTGGGATGTAGGACATCAGGCATATGGCCACAAAATACTTACCGGCCGCCGTGAAAAATTTCATACCAACCGGAAACACAAAGGATTGTCCGGATTTCCCAAGCGCACTGAAAGCAATTACGACACATTCGGCGTGGGGCACTCCAGCACGTCGATATCCGCAGCTTTGGGTATGGCTGTGGCCCGGGATCTAGATAAGTCGAATAAGAAAGTGGTTGCGGTCATTGGAGACGGGGCTATGACGGCAGGCCTTGCATTTGAAGGGATGAACAATGCAGGGGCTCTCGACAGCGACATGCTGGTCATTTTAAACGACAACTGCATGTCGATTGATCCGAATGTAGGTGCCCTGAAAGAATATCTTGCTGAGATTACAACCAGCAAGACATTCAATAAGATGCGAGATGAAATTTATGATCTGCTGGGCCATTTCAAAAAAGCAGGCGATAAAATGCGTAAGATTGCATCGAAGCTTGAACGGGCTGTCACCGCAGCAATTACTCCGGGAGCACTTTTCCAGGCTTTGGGCTTCAAATACTACGGCCCTGTGGATGGTCATAATGTGGATTCACTGCGCCGTCACCTGGAAGATTTGCAAAGTGTTTCCGGGCCGAAACTGCTGCATATTGTAACGATCAAAGGAAAGGGATTTGCCCCGGCTGAACGGGAACAAACCAAGTGGCATGCGCAAAGCAGCCCGTTTGACAAGATTACAGGCAAGTCGCTTGCACCCAAGTCTAACGGCGGTGAAGCTCCAAAGTACCAGCAAGTTTTTGGTGATGCACTGGTTGAACTCGCCGAGAAAGATGAACGAATTGTAGGGATAACCCCTGCCATGCCGAGTGGGTCCAGCCTGTGGCCGATGATGAACAGATTTCCGGATCGCGCATTTGATGTCGGCATTGCCGAGCAGCATGCCGTTACATTTGCGGCCGGCCTTGCGACAGAAGGGAAGAAACCGTTTGCAGCACTCTATTCCACATTTCTTCAGAGAGCCTACGACCAGGTAATCCATGATGTAGCCGTGCAGAAGCTTCCGGTTGTCTTTTGCATTGACCGTGCCGGCCTGGTGGGGGCTGATGGGCCGACTCATCACGGGCTGTATGATATTTCCTACCTTCGTGCAGTCCCAAATATGGTTGTTTCATCTCCACTTAATGAACAGGAACTGCGGGATATGATGTTCACGGCATCAGTTTATGCAGAGGCTGCATGGGCAATCCGGTACCCCCGGGGGCGTGCAACCGGAATGGACATTCATGTGGGATTCAAAAAAATGGAAATTGGAAAAGGCCAATGCATCAGGAAGGGTGAGAGAGTAGCTCTGCTGAGTTTTGGGCCGATCGGAAAATATGTCATTGAAGCTGCCGGCCGACTGCAGGATGAGGGCATTGAGATTGGCCACTACGACATGCGATTTGCAAAACCTATCGATACCGGGCTGATCGATGAAGTACTTGCCTCGTACGACTATATAATCACACTGGAAGATGGCACCCGGCTGGGCGGGTTCGGCTCTGCCGTGACGGAATATGTTGCATCGAAATCCGGTCGTGTTCCAGTCAGGATCATGGGTGTTCCGGACCAAATCATTGAACATGGCACGCAGAGAGAACTTCATGACGAAGTGGGAATCGGCCCGGACGGCATCATAGCCGAAGTTAAACGAACACTTGGTGTGGAACTGGAAGTGTAATAGGGGACCAGCGAAGCGGAAAAACAATAGAGCAGAATAGTTGATTAATAGTGCAGCAGAACAAATGAACAGTTACATCGGGCCGAATCAATCCAACTTGCCCGGCTTGATCTAAACAGTCCCGGAATCGGCTCTTTCCTTTACGATCTTAACAGGTTATTATGTATGCTTCTCAATAAAAATTCACTGCTATAATAACTCAAACTTCCACAAAATGGTGATGTAGTTGCTGCGAGTATAAGTTTTAATAAAAAGTAATGGCCCTATTGAATGGCATCATCTTTCATATTACTAAATAACAATTAAGACTAACTTTGTCTATAGCACTACATATCAATATCACGTTTAAAGCCAAATGACAGCCAAAGCTTAAACTTTGCGGAACTTGAGATAAATGGCAACTGGCTAGAATTATCCACAAATTCCAAAAGTCAAAAAATTCCTGATATATGAACGCACTTATGCAACTGAGAATCTGGATAGGCATAATCGTAATTGGAACATTATCTGTTTCATGTGCTGCTTCATCAGAAGATGACTCCACAATGGCCGACCTGGTACTGCTTAATGGGAATGTTATAACAGTTGATGGCGATTTTTCTTATGCTGAAGCATTTGCTATTCGTGATGAGGAGTTTATTGCAGTAGGTTCCAACGAAGACGTACAGGATTATATCGGGAATCAAACAAGTATTATCGATGCAGATGGCAAGACCGTGATTCCCGGGTTGATAGAGTCGCATGTTCAGGCAACAGCAGCGGCCCGAAATGAGGCTGTTCAGCCATTTTTGCAACTGGGTTCGATATCTGAGATTCAGGAATGGCTGCAAAACGAAGTTCAAAACAGACCTGCAGGAGAATGGATTAGATTACCCCGAGCAGATGTGACACGTATTCGGGAAGGTCGCATACCTTATCCTGAAGAACTTGATGCAGCAGCTCCGGAACACCCCGCCGTTTTTATCTGGCAGTTTGCTGACCAGCAAACACAGGTATTAAACAGTGCGGCTATGGAAGCTGCCGGGATTACAAGTCAAACATCTGTACCGGAAGGAGGGAGAATGTACCTGGATGAAGATGGAGAACCAACCGGTGTTTTGGAAAACAGTGGTGAATTAACTGAAGAATATCTCAGTATCCCTGAAGTTTCCCAAGAAGAGCATCTGTTTAAATTGGAAGAGCTTTTAGGCTTATATAACAAAGTTGGAATCACGTCTGTTTATGAGAGAAATGGAAGTCCTGAGGCTTATCAGTTATTTAATCAATTGAAACAAGATGGGCGTCTTACTACCCGGGTAATGGTGACTATTAATCTGTCATCAGATGGTACGTTGGAGGGGACTGAAAGGGTGATTCGGTCCATGCCATTGCGGTACAGAGATGGTGACGACTGGGTTCATGTAGGACCACTTATGATCCGTGCTGATGGAGGCATCCTTTATGGAACAGCTTTTATGCAAGAACCATACGGTGTAGATGCCGCCGCTTTTTACGGCTTTGAAGACCCGAATAACCGTGGATCACTATTAATCGGTGATGATGAATTATGGAATCTGCTTTTCACCGGGCATCGAATGAATTGGCCAATGGCCGTGCATGTGACAGGCGACGCTGGAGTCGATGCAGTTTTAGACGTCTTCGATTCATTGCGGGAAAGTATACCAGGTAGCAGCGATCTTCGCCCTACACTCATCCATGCATACTTTCCCAACCCGGAAGCAGCTGAGAGAGTTGCAGAGTTGGGAGTTGGTGTGGATACTCAAACCGCCTGGTACTACAAGGATGGTGATGCTCTGTCAAATGTTCTCGGCTCCGAACGAATCGAGAAGTTTATCGGCCTCAGGACCTGGAAAGATGCTAGTGTCAACATTGCACTAAATTCAGATCACATGCAGGGTTTTGACCCAAACAGATCCCTCAACCCCTACAACCCGTTTCTAACTATGTATACTGCAATCACACGCAAAACAGAAGGAGGGCAGGTATTTGGGCAACATCATCAAATTTCGCGTGAAGATGCAATTCGGATGATGACTATTGACGCTGCCTGGTTAAACTTTGAAGAAGAACGTAAAGGGTCCATTGAAACTGGCAAACTCGGTGATTTTGCGATCCTTTCGGAAGACTTTCTCACGTGTGAAGAAGAAAAAATCAGGGAGATTCATTCTCAGCTCACCGTTGTCGGTGGCAATATTGTCTATGAAGCCCCCGGATTTACTTCAAGACAACGGTAGAAATTGTATGTAGTATGTAACATAATTCGACTGAATCCAGTACTTTCTTTCAGGCGATATGTCCTGATGACAAATTAAAATAATTGAACAAGGATTATTATCCAGCATCTAATATTCACACAAATGTGTAAAATAATACAACCTCCGATTTGGGTTTTTCTCACATTAATTGGAATGTTCATTGCAGCGTGCACCGACTCACCGCAGGAATTCTCACCTGCAGACATGGTAGTTCTTAACGGTAACATCCTCACAGTGGACAATAACTTCTCAACGGCTGAGGCATTTGCTATCCGGGACGAAAGGTTTGTTGCCATTGGATCCGATGAAGAAATTGAAAACCATATCGGTGATCGGACGCATGTTATAGATGCAGATGGAAATACCGTCATTCCGGGACTGATTGAATCCCATGTGCATGCCACAAGTGTAGTACAACGTGAATATGCAACACCTCATCCGTTTCAACAACTTGGCTCTATTGGTGAGATCCAGGAGTGGCTGCGAACAGAAGTCGAAAGAACTCCGCAGGAAGACTGGATCCGGTTACCACGTGTAGATGTGACACGGATCCAGGAGGGGCGGATACCAAACCGCGAGGAGCTTGACCGGGCAGCCCCTGATCACCCGGCTGTGTTCATATGGCAATTTGCCAATCGTCAGGTACAGGTGCTTAATTCCGCTGCTTTGGCAGCAGCCGGAATCACCGCTTCCACAACTGAACCCGAGGGGTGTTTGATTGAGATTGGTTCGAACGGTGAACCTTCCGGAGTACTGGAGAACTGCAGTGAGTTGACATCCGATTTTCTGCATACCCGTGAAATACCTGAGGAAAAGTATCACGAGGATTTGTCAAGACTGCTCGGCTACTACAATGAAGTAGGAATAACCTCAATTTCTGAACGCGGCAGTAACCCGGCCGGATTTCGTACTTATCAACAACTCAAAGAACAGAACCGGCTTCCGGTTCGGGTTAATGTGACGATGTATGTTCAATCCGACGGAACTGTTGATGACACCGAAGAGGCGATCCGGTCACTTCCGGTCAGTTATGGTGAAGGTGATGACTGGGTGCGTGTCGGCCCTCTTAAGCTTCGAATCGACGGAGGTATACTCTATGGATCGGCCTATATGCGAGAACCATATGGTGAGGATGCCATTGCATTTTATGGTTTCAACGACCCTGACCACCGTGGCGCTTTGCTAATGAGTCCGAATGAGATCAAGAATAGAATCCGTGCCGGTTATAATCTCGATTGGCAAATGTCGGCACATGTAACCGGTGATGCTGGTGTGGATGCCGTTTTGGACGCTGTTGAAGCGGTACAAAAGGAACTTGATGACCACAACAGGCGATTCATACTCATTCATGCCTACTTTGCAAATCAGGAGACTGCCGAAAGGGCTGAACGGCTTGGAGCAGGAATCGATACTCAACCCGCCTGGTTTTATAAGGATGGAGATGCTTTGGCTGAGGTGTTAAGTGGGGAGCGAATGAATGAGTTTATCGGTTTGCAAACCTGGCAAAATTCAGATGCAAGAGTTGCACTAAATTCAGATCACATGCAGGGATTTGACCCGGACAGGTCCCTTAATCCTTATAATCCGTTCCTTACTATGTATACCGCAATTACTCGCAAGACAGAAGGTGGGCAGGTGATTGCTCCGGAGCAGCGAATTTCGCGTGAGGATGCCTTACGCATGATGACTATCGATGCTGCCTGGTTCAGCTTCGACGAAGATATTAAGGGCTCCATTGAAGTAGGAAAACTTGGTGATTTTGCCATTCTTTCAGATGACTTTCTTACCTGTGACGAAGAACAGATCAAAGAAATACGTTCCCTGATCACAGTCGTCGGAGGTAATGTCGTCTATGAAGCCGGGAATTAAAAACGGTCGGTTTTAATCACGATATTTTTGTGTTTCATGATATTAGACTAATTACTGATTTGATGTAATCCCTTGAAATTCAGTATCTGCCTTCTACCACTACTGTCCAGCCTGATCAAACTCACCCAAACCCCATCGAATCGCATTTACAAGTAATCTGCGATAGGATGAAACACCGAAATCAGCCGGATGGCCTAATGAGGTATAAAAAATACGGCTGTCACCAGCATACCGGGTCCATGCAATCGGTTCAACATCATCTTCTGCATGTCCGGTAATCAGCACAGTAATATCCTTATCAAGAAGTTTGTTGTGATATACATTTCCGGTACTGTGCCACTGCAATCGTTGGCCTTCAAGGATCGGATGGTCGGTCATTTCAGGCACAACATTGACCCTTGTACCCACAGCGGGTGAACCATATCCCTGATTTTCGCAACCAAGCACATCTGATACAAATGCCCACCAATCTTCATAGCCATCAGGAATTGTTCCATCACCCTGTCTGACAGAAAAGCCATGATTAGCAGTTCTAATTCCGACAAGGGGGTTACCGTTGTCTATGAAGTTTTTTATTGCATTGAGCTGGTCGACGGGGAGTGCTATACGTCGGAAAAAGATCACTAACAGGTCAGCCTCTGCAATTGCAGAGTGTAAATCCGGGAAGTGAAATGCGTTCAGATCCCCTTGACCTTGAATTACAGTCGTTTCAAAATTATGATCCCGATTGAGCATCCGGGCGAAGCGGGGGATGGTTTTGTGGGCTTCATAATTGTTCGGATCTTCACTAATGAGGAAAAGAATATGAGCCTGTTCTTTTTCAGTGATTGATGTATCATCCGTCATTGCACTCGTATGATGTAAAAGAATTAGCCCAATTACTTTGATCATACTGGCAATGAACAGATTCTGTAAATTGACGAGACTTCCGAATGTTGAATATTTTTTTCCCGCAGTGAAATTCATAATCATGATTATTTTATTTATAGTGACAGAGTATTTATAATAAAACATCACGTAAAAAGTACATAATCCAATTCTGATCCTTATACTCTCTGATAGGAGGCTTTGCAAAATCGCTTCGCGTTCAAAACATGAGTCTGGTATTGCAAAGCCTCCTGATAATTATTCCAGCCAAATTCAGAGGAACAATTGATAATATTTAGTATGAAGAATACAGGTAAACAACAATTATAACCGTGTCCATTGGCCTATAACCTAAGTGATTTTGACTACCATCTTCCCGGGGAGTTGATTGCCCAGGAGCCTGTAAAACCCCGCGATCATTCAAGGCTTTTGGTTTACGATCGTAAGACCGGATCAATAACAGACGATTATTTCTACAACCTGAGTTCGTATCTTGTGAAGAATACCACACTTGTGGTTAACAACAGCAAGGTTGAAAAATGCAGGCTGTTGTTTGAAGGAGGGTCCATGGAGATATTTGTTGTCAACACGATCAACCATCAAACTGTGGAGGCGATGGTCCGCCCGGGCCGAAAATTCAAACCGGGGAAAAGGGTCAGGCTTGCAGATAAAATAGAAGCTGAAGTGCTTTCTGTTTCGGCAGACGGAATCCGTACCCTGAAACTGAGCCGGCCCCTGGATAAACCTATATATGATCCCTATCGCGCCACCCCGTTCCCACCCTATATCGAGCAGGATGAATCCCTGTCGGAGGAATATCAGACCGTTTATGCCCACGATACCGGAAGCAAGGCCGCCCCAACTGCGGGTCTGCACTTTACGGATAATCTGATCGAAAAACTGAAAAGCCGGGGTTTTCACTGGACAGAGATTACCTTGCATGTGGGTTTAGGGACATTTGCACCGGTTAAATCAGAGAACATAGATGAACATATCATGCACAGTGAGTGGTACCGGATCAATGAACAGACAGCCACGGCACTCAACCGTTCCACACACAAAACGGCAGTCGGTACTACCAGCATCCGGGTCCTGGAGTCAGCCGTCTCGGATGATGGCACATTTCAACCCTGCAGTGGCGAGACCAATATTTTCATCACGCCGGGTTACACGTTCAAAGCTGTCGATTCCCTGATCACCAATTTTCACCTGCCTAAAAGTACCCTCTTGATGCTGGTAGCTGCCTTTATGGGATTGGATGAGACACACCAGGTTTACCAACACGCTATTCGGGAAAAATACAGGTTCTATTCATTCGGAGACGGAATGCTGATTTTGTAAATAGGGTACTGTATTCATTTCCCCATTTCTGTTATTTCCCGCGAACACCCCACACGATCAGCCGGGAACATCCGCCTGATCGATCTCCCCTCAAGGTCAGAACTCAGAATTCAGGACTCAGGACTCAGGACTCAGGATTCGCATCTCACTTTATACGACTCACGACCACACAACTGTCTGTTCCTAGCATAGCTTAACCAATTAATCAACAAGCTATGAACCGACACCAACTCACTACTCCCTACTTGTTACTCAACACCACCGTACTCAATACTCACTACTCATTCACTCACTACTCATACTCCGCCTTGAAAGCATTCTTGATTTTCTGGTTCATATGCCTCTTGTAGTGCTTAAATTCATATTCACTCACCGTGAAGCTGGACCGGTAGGTGCCATCGTTACACTCTACTTTCAATCGGGTAGGGTTATCAGTCTCGGTGATTTGAACCTCAATTTTCCCGATTTTATATGATTCGATTTCCTTGCCCATAAGCCAAAGTTAATCCGGGGCAGGATTAAAAGAAACCCAAAACTGAAATAAACCATCTCGTGGCAGAGCTGCAGGGGCATCAATCCGATTATAGTCTGATTTTTACTTCCGGCCCAAAAGGTTGGTCAGGGAGTTGAACCACCCTGAAATTTAACCACCGGCATTAAATACCATACCAAAAGCACCAAAAGTGAGAACCCTTCGATTGTGTTTTGTATAGGTAAAAACAAGCAAGTTATGGTATGTCAGGTTCGAACTTGATTGGGTCAATGACACTTGAACCACTTCGGTATTAGTTTCACTGGATGTGAATATCTCCTGGATCTTCTTTTCGTGTGCATCCATATCCGGTGATGTCAAGAACATAACCACCAACATACCAGTATAAATCATCCATTTTTTTATAACAAACATAACGGCCTCCATTTAATTTTTCTGTTTCCGGCTCGGTAATCGCTAAATCATTGAACGCGAAAAATTATTATGGATTTATTCTTTCAGGGGTATTAATTACATTAATGCCAGAATGTAAATGGCACAAAATGTGAACCCATGTATATAAAAGAGAAAGTTTTTCTGATTTGTTGCAGTTTAATTTTAATTAGTTGTGGAAATGATGAACCACAGGACCCCAGAGATTCATTTTTTGATACGCTCTCTGCCTATTGCGGAGATACATTTACAGGCGAAGGAGTCTATCCGGATGACCCGGATCATGACCTGATTGCAACAGAATTGAGGGCTCACTTATCTTCCTGTGATGATGATATGATAACGATTGATTTATATCGAAACGGTGGTGAGACCTGGCATGCGACCTGGATTCTTGAGCATAGAGAAGGAGGCTTGCACCTCTATCACGATCATGCGGGAGACCGCGATGAGGACGAACTTGAGGATGTTCTGACCGGTTATGGCGGGTATGCCGATGAGCACGGCACTGCAACGCAGCAGTTTTTTCCGACTGATAATCATACCGCAGAAATTTTGCCCGAAGCCGCGACCAATGTCTGGATGATGGAACTGATTGAAGATACCGGTCAGTTCATTTACTACCTGGAACGCCATAATGAACCGAGGTTCAGGGCGGAATTGACCTTGAATTGAAACTTCTGAATCGAAAAACGTTCCCCTTTGAAGGTGGTGCAGGTTTAGGCTTTTGCGACATTCCGGCACATCGAAAGGGATGACCTGCTACGGACAGTATTGTTGATACTAAACGAATTGAATGGTTGTAACACCAGGATGGACATGGTGAGACACCCTTCCCTCTCCCTCCCGGCAGAGGGAAGAAATGTATGCATTTATTCAGGCGCCACTTCCCAATGGGGAATCTCTGCTTCTGTGTCACCAGTTTTCAAATAAGTATCGAACCACTGGAACATGCGAAGCGTGTAGTCGTACCTGGCAGTAGAATTGACATTGCCATGCCCTTCACCCGGATAGAATACCAGCCGCAGCGGCACTTCCGGCTTTCGTACTTTCAGATGACGGTATAGCTCCAGTGATTGCCCGGGATGAACCCTGGTATCTTCCGATCCATGCAGAATCAGGATAGGTGTTTCTGCCCGGTCAACCCAGTAGATCGGGCTCCTCCTCAGGTAATCCATCCACTTATCATCCGACTCCCACATTCGCTCACGGGAATGAACCAGGTAGAGCTCTTCAGGTATATCGCTGGTTCCCCATTTCGACAAATTATTGCTGATGCCGACAAACATCACGGAGGCCGCAAACCGTTCGGAATAGTAGGTGCTCATCCATGCCGAAGCATAACCGCCATAGGAGCCGCCGGTTACACCGATCCGGTCCGGGTCGGCAATCCCCTGGTCGATCAGGTAATCCACTCCATCAACAATATCGTCAAACTCTTTTCCGGCCAGATCACCCTGACTGCTGTAGATAAACTCAATTCCGCGCCCGGTGCTTCCGCGGTAATTCGGGTAGAAAACCGCATAGCCTTTGGCTGCTGCCATCTGTCCGGGAATCTGATATGCGGTCAGCCAGCCGTTGCTGTAATGCGCCTCCGGGCCTCCGTGTACCATGGTAATGACCGGAATTCGGTCGCCTTCAGTATAATCAAGCGGATAGATTATAATCCCCTCAATTTCAAACTCGCCATCCCTGGTTGTATACCGTACTACGTCCTGGTTGCCCATCTGCACATCTTCCAGCCAGGGATTTGTTGTGGTCATTCGCTCGGGCTGCTGATGCTGATTACCCAAAACATAAAGTTCGTTCGGATGGGATCTGGAGTTGGCTGTGAACAATGTCCTGTTGCCTGCCTGATCAAACGTTCCTAGTATCAGATTACCGGGTTCCACAATGTATTGTTTGTTTGACCCGTCAGGCTGAATGGTACCGAAAGATCTTTTTACCCCCTCACTGGCTAAAAAATGGATGGTATTGCTTCCGGTCCAGGCAATTTGCTCATACTTTCCCTCGAAATCCCTGTCGATGATCCGGGGGACTCCACCACGGGCATTCACGATCAATATACGCCCGTCGATCGGGTCATGGATATCCTGTCCGGTACGCAGTGCAAGACGGTCACCGTCCGGGCTCCATTCGACCTGCCCGATTTTTCCTTCGTTATTAATCTCAGCAACGATTTCCCGGGTTTGGGTATCGACCACAAAAACCTGCTGGAACATATAATAATCGTCAATATGAGGTGTCGGAGCCACACTGACTGCCAATTTGGAATCATCGGGGCTCCACTGCATCATATAAACGGTGCCATCCACCTGAATCCGGTGGGATTCAGGATCTGTATGGCCTGCATTTGTGATAAATGCATGATGGTTCGGGATGTTTTCTTCAAAGATTTCCGGCTCATAAGGAAGTTTCGATTCCGGTTCGGGGAGCTCCTCATGAGCGGTAATTGCAATGTGATTCCCGTCACCCGCCCAATCATAGGTGATGATATTTTTTTTATAGGAGAAGAGTTTTACAGCCTCACCCCCATGAAGCGGCAGTTCATAGAGTGACCGGGTATCATCGCCCTCTCTGGTTGTTAAAAATGTAATGCTTTCATGATCCGGGCGAAACGTGACCCCGCCAATGGATGATTTCGAATAATAAGGCCGTGTCTCGCCGGTTTCGATATTCAATACATGCAGTTCAGTTCTGTTGGGCCTGTTCTCCTCATTGGGATCGGCCGGAACACTGATTGTATAGGCGGCATAGTTGCCATCATCGGAGATGGCTGCTCCGGTGACGGTTTTGATCTTGGTTACATCCTCGGGAGTCAATCCCTGCTGGGCAACGGCCAGGGACGAAAAAAGCAAAAACAGGAATGTGGTCAACACCGAAATAAACATCCGGTGAGAGTTGTGTGAATGCTCAGTGAATTTACGCTCAGTCATCATGAATAAGTATTTAATGATTGATTCAGTGAAAAGATAAAGTTCCAAAAAAGTTGATGAACCCAATATATATTGTCTTGGAAGCAATGATCCCGACTGTTGAGCCGGACTTTGGCCGGCGGGCCGGTGCTAAATAAGGGCGACTTTTTCGGGCTTACCTTTTTGTGTGATTCGTTGAGATATTAAGGAAAAATTTGAATGGCTTGCGACTCACGCACTGCTGTCCCGGTGAGTTAGTTTCATGTAAATCGATACGCAGAAAATGTAGAAGGCGGGTATGACCGTTACTACACTTCCCTCAATGCATCGTTTAAAAAACGGCTCAATTCAACAACGCCCATGAAACCCCGGCGGGTTTTCAGAACATTACCCTCTGCATCCATAATCACCGTAAACGGGAAAGCTGTCAATCCCATTTTATTGGCAAATTGCTTTTTCGTCATGGTTTCACCATCATAAACGAGGGTATTATCAGAATTGCCATTAACTTTTACAGGAATGAAATTACGGTCGAGAACCGTACGAATTGACTCGGAAGGATAAACTTCCCGTTCCATCTGTCTGCAAAAGCGGCAACCCACTTCGTAAATGTCGATCAGAATCAGCTTGTCCGATTGTCCGGCCTCAGTTTTCGACATGGCCTCTTCCAGGGTAACCCAGTCTGGAGCATTTTCAATTTCCATGGGCGTGATCTGCACCATGGAATAGTAGACAAATACAGCAATGAATGCCGTTATTACCGAACCGATAATGAGTTTCCTTCTCATATTCTGGAAATTTCGATTTCTTCAGTTAACGCATGAAAGTTACATCAAATTTCACATTATTTTTGACTAAAATGCAACAGTGAATGTTCCAAATTATACTTGAAATGAAAGAGATGTTTAAGCTTATACATATGACTGTAAGTCCGCATTTCGTTTCACGGGAATTGTTTCACTTCGTGGGTATCGATACGCTTGCAGCGCTTCGCGTGGAAAAGATGAGCGTTCGTAGCTCACAACTATTTTAACTTCGCTTTGTTGAGGGAAAAATTTCGCTTCGCGTACAAAAAATGAGCTTGGTGAAAAATGCGGGATAGTGTAACCGATCAAGTCATGTATCGCTGGCGGTTCTAATGAGTTATTCCGGCCTTTCACCCCAGAACCGGTCCCAAATTTTCTGTCTGTCTTCTACATTGGCATCTATGATGGGGATTGATCTGTCAAAATCGACCACTTCGGTACTATCTTCATTGAAAGTAAACCGGTTGGACCAGATAAAGTCGGCATCATCATCCAGCCAAAAATCAGCCCTGCCAAACCTGAGGTCGTGAAGATAAATTCCGTCATCTTTCTGTTCCATTTTGTAGTAGCCCATAGAGAACCAGTACAGCACCTCTGCCGGCCAGTCATCCAGCCATGGCTCCAGAAGATGTGAGTTTTTGGCGACGCCTTTGAAATGGAGGTCGTATTCGTCATCAAAAAGAGAATAGGTACTGGCGTAAAGGGAGTCTTTTCTTTCCATATACCCCATCCACATGAATGTAGTGAACGGCCCCGGAATGGTTTTGATCCTCTCATAGCTGCCGTATTGGTGCTTGAATGAGGTATCGAAAACCTGGTTGACATGAGCCTTGATTCCAAGCCCCCAGATCAGGTAGAGGCTGCTGACCAGCAGTGCGATTCGGGGAGCCAGGAATCTGGCCCTGGAATCGCGTTGTTGCAACAGGGCAACAATAACTCCGGCAATTAACGGGGATGTATAAAACGGGTCGATAATAAAAATGGAATCGGTGGTAACCGTGTGACTGCTGAAAGGCTCAAAGATCTGGGTGCCATAACTGGTGGGAATATCAATGAGTATATGGCCTAAAATGGACCAGAAAGCGACCCATCCCCAGGGCTTCCAGCCAATACCGTCATCTTTGTGAATATGGTTGATGAGCCAGCCGAGCAGGGGGGATGCCAGAATGAGAAAGGTAAATGAATGGGTAAACCCGCGATGGAAACGAAGTTCCTGCGCGGAGTCCAGAAACGGGTTTAACAAAACATCCAGATCGGGCAGTGTGCAAAGGGCTGCCCCCCAAAGTGCCGCTTTGTAGCCCACTTTTCGCCCAAGTTTTGCCTCACCAATCGCTGCTCCCAATGCAATGTGGGTCAGTGAATCCATGGCCGGTGTTTGATCTTGATCAGATTTTTTTTCTCAATGAACAATTGATTCTGATGCATAAACGTTCTTTTTGCAAATTTTTCCTGCTGTTTTAAAACATTTAACAAATCCATATGAAGTAAATACCGATTGTTAAACGTTAAACATTCCTTGACTGCTGTAAATATGAAGTAGTTTTGACATTCCTTACTAGATAATTAAAATGAGAACAAAATATTTTATCCTGCTCACCACAGTGGCATTTCTGTATTTATCCGGGTGCAGCTCTGGAGAGCAAAGCAATAATAACAGGGGGAACCGGATCATTCCCTCTGTAGAAGCTGTTCAGGCGCAATTCGGATCACTCCCGCTGGAAGAACGCCTGAGTGGTGTCGTACGGGCCGGCAACCAGGTTGAAATTTATCCGCGAATAACGGCTCCGATTGTAGAGATCCATGTCGAAAATGGCGATCCGGTTGAACGAGGCCAGAAGCTAATAACTCTGGAAGACCGGGAATATCGAGAGCGTGTGGAACAGGCAAAAGCCAGCCTGAGAATTAATGAAGCCCAGGTGCGGCAGGCAGAAGCCCGGCTGAATGAAGCCCGCAACAACCTCAGACGAGAGCGAACGCTTGCTGAAAGGGAACTGAGCAGCGAAGTTGAACTTGAAAGAGCTGAGGCACAGGTACAGTCGGCTGAAGCTGATCTGGAACTTGCCCGTGCGCAGGCCGACCAGGCACGGTCTACCATCAATGAAAGGGAGGAAGAGTTGAGCAGGACGGTGATCCGGTCTCCGATTTCCGGCATTGTGGGAGGCAGGAATGCCGAGGTCGGGATGCAGGTCAATAATAGCACACGTCTGTTTACTGTCGGTAATGTCACAAATTCCAAGGTACTCGTCAGCCTGACTGAAGCTATGGTTCGTCAGATCAATGTCGGGCAGACGGCCAGGGTTTTTGCGGAAACCCTCGGAGATACCCTGCTCTACGGAGAGGTTTCCAGAATTTCACCTTTCCTGAGCCAGGGTAGTTTTAGCACACAAGCTGAAATCGAGATGTCTAATGAATCGGGCCTGTTGTTGCCCGGTATGTTTGTAACCGTGGACATACTCTACGGCGAAACCGAGCAGGCTACCATTGTGCCACTGAGTGCTATTTACCAGCATCCGAGAACGGGGGAGCAGGGCATTTATGTAGCTTCGTACTTTGGTGCGGAAGTGGAACCGATTACAGAGGTGGATTCCTCAAACCCGCCACCGCTAAGTGAGCCTACAGAGCTTGAATTCCGGCGCGTACAGGTTATCGCAAAAGGACGGGAAGCAGCCGGAGTGGTAGGTATCAACAGCGGTGATTGGGTCGTAACCGTAGGCCAAAGCCTGATGATAGGAAGCGATGATAACCGGGCAAGGATTCGTGCAGCTTCCTGGGACAGAATCATCAGCATGCAGAGAAGTCAGCCGCAGGATCTGATTGAACAGATCATGCAGCAGAATGTCTTTGGTACAGCACAGTGAAGCTTTTCGGAAATTTTAAAATGGTAAATGAATCATGGGATTGACAGACATCTCCGTAAAAAGGCCCATCGCTACAACGATGGTCTATCTGATAGTGATAACACTTGGTATTGTTGGTTTTCGATTCCTTCCTGTGGATCTTCTGCCGCCAATTGAATTTCCGAGGCTTTCGATACAGGTGAATTATCCGAATGTCGGCCCGGAAGAAATTGAGAACATCATCACCGACCGGATTGAAAATTCGGTAGCCGGTGTGGCCAATCTTGAGGAGGTAACCTCCAATTCATCGGAAGGTCAGAGCAGAGTCAATCTAACATTCACGCAGGGTGTGAATCTGGATGAAGCAGCCAATGATGTGCGGGATGCTCTCGACAGGGTAAGAAGCAATCTGCCGGCCGAAGCCGATCCCCCCCGAATACGGAAATTTGATCCAAACGACTCACCTATTGTTATACTTGGTGCGCAATCGGAACGCCCGATGGATGAGCTGACCCGGATACTGGAACGCGACATCGCCAAACAGATCGAACAGGTGCCGGGTGTGGGGGCCATCGATATTTGGGGTGGGGTTTACAGGGAGATCAGGGTCAACCTGAAACGGGACCGCCTGATAGCCAGCGGGTTGTCGGCCAGCCATGTTCAAAATGCCATTGCCGCAGAAAATCAGACGTTGCCGGGAGGGAATGTAAAGGACGGGCTGAACGAGCTTTATGTGAGAACATTGGGCGAATATGATACCATCGATCAGATTGCCAATACCATTATTACACGTGTCGACGGCAACCCGATAAGGGTACGCGATATTGCACAGGTCGAAGATACCTATCAGGATCTCAACAGGCTGGTACATATCGACGGTAAACCGATGGTCCGGATGGGTATTCGCAAGCAGACCGGATCCAACACGGTGGCGGTTTCAAGAGGTATTCACAGCGAAATCGAACGTATCAACCGGGAGCGTTCGGATGTAAACCTGGTTCTGATTACAGATCAGAGTGATTTCATTCAAAATTCCATCGATAATGTGCAGCAGGCAGCGATCTGGGGGGGATTGTTGGCCATATTTGTACTCTACCTGTTTTTAAGAAACGGATCGACGACTTTTATCATCGCCCTTTCCATCCCCATTTCCATTATCGCAACCTTCGGGCTGCTCTACTTTAATGACCTTACGCTCAACCAGATGAGTTTTGGCGGACTCGCCCTGGGGGTGGGCCTGATTGTTGACAATGCCATCGTGGTACTGGAAAATATTGTGAGGCTTCGAAGCGAGGGTAAAGACCGTACTACCAGCTCCCTGGTGGGAACCAAAGAAGTAGGCGGAGCTATTGTTGCTTCGACCCTTACCACATCGGTGATTTTCCTTCCGGTTGTTTTTATGCAAACCATTACCGGAACCATGTTCCAGGAACTGGCCATGGTTGTTGTATTTGCACTTGCCTGTTCACTGTTGATTGCTTTGACGCTGGTTCCGATGCTGGCAAGCCGGTTTATGACCATCAAGCCTGATGCGGAACTGACAGATAAAGACAGGGGATGGTTTCAGAAGAAATTTGAAAAATTTGAATACACATACGCCGGGTTTTTAAAGAAAGCGATCAACCGGAGATTTGTTGTTTTCGGGGTTACAGTTGTATTGCTTGGAGGCGCATTTTATACCTGGAAGTATATCCCGGTTGAACTGGCTCCACAGACGGAAGCCGACAATGTGCGTATTGACTTTTTTTTGTCTGAGGGATTAAATATTTCCATCGCCAATCAATACCTGGAGGAACTGGAAACCCGGGTGAGGACTTTGGTGCCCATGGACCAGGTAAAACATATTACTACGGATGTAAGGTCCGGTAGGGCGTGGATTGATCTGGACCTGGTGGATGTCAGTGAGCGAAGCATCAGTTCTTATGCACTTGCCGATGAACTCCGGTCAAAGCTCGAAGGAATCATTCCCGGTGGAACAGTGAGAGTTCGTGCCCAATCAGGTTTGTGGATATTACGGCGGATATTTGGCGGTGGTGGTGATGAAGATGAGGCGGTCCAAATACAGCTTCGCGGGTACGACCTTGCCCAGGCTGATGAAATTGCCGATCAGATGAGAAACAGGATGGAGCGTATTCCGGAAGTACGGGGGGTCAGGTCCGATCGACAGGAGGGCAGGCCGGAGCAGAATATTTTATTTGACCGTGAGAAGATATCCGACTTGGGTCTGACGGTACGGGAAGTGGCCCAGGCAATCCAAACAAATGTCGGGGGGAGCAGGGCCGGCATTTTCAGGGATGGCGGTGAAGAGTATGATATTATGGTAAGGCTGCGTCAGCAGGACAGGATGAGTACGTTGGATCTTGACAACATCTCTGTAACTACTGCAAATGGAGAAGTAATACCGGTGTCAACGGTGATCCAACAGCAGTCTGCAAGGGGGCCTACTTCCATTAACCGTGTAAATGGGCAGCGTATCACAAATATTACTGCCAATCTTGAAGCCGGAGTTCCATTGGGAGAGGCTGTAAACAAGATCCGGGCTGAACTTGCAGATATACATCTTCCTACCGGCTTCTCCATCTCCTATGGAGGTGAATATGAAGAACAACAGCGTGCACAGCAGGACTTTTTTATGGCCATTGTGATGGCCCTGATCCTGATTTATATGGTGATGGCTGCCCAGTTTGAACGGTTTGTCGACCCGCTTATCGTGATGTTTGCCGTACCTGTAGCTGTTGTCGGTATTGTGCCGACCATGCTGCTCACCAATACCACACTCAATATGCAAAGTATCATGGGTATAATAATGCTGATCGGTATCGTGGTGAACAATGCGATTGTATTGGTTGATTATATCAACCTGATGCGGCGGGATCGGGGCATGAAAGTCTTCGATGCAGTGGTTGAAGCAGGACGGCTGAGGCTGAGGCCCATCCTGATGACGACACTTACAACCGTTTTGGGGCTCCTTCCACTCTCTTTCGGCTGGGGAGCCGGCGGGGAGATCCAGGCGGCTCTTGCGCGTGTGGTTATCGGTGGATTAATGGCCTCTACCCTGATCACTCTTGTCCTGATTCCGGTTGTCTATATTAATGTTGACAGGATTTTGGTCTGGTTCAGGCAAAAAGAATTCTCAAGATTATGGAGAACCGAACAGCCGGTTCCTGCGATCACGGAATGAGAGGGTTTCGCGGACTGAATTGAATGATTTATGAATTTATGAGTGAGTGAGTATGAGTAAATGAGGGAGATTTTGTAGAGTGTACCCGGGGCGCCGGGAACCTTTCCATGCTAAGCTGACCGGTTTGGAATAAGAGAAAATCAATAATCAATTCTTTTTAATCCTTGAATGAAGGATTATACAGTTTCCGGAATTGAAGCACTTTCACCATTGTGGTGGCCTGCAATTTAAAAAGCGGCCCCGGCCAGGGCGAGGTTTTTCAGCAGATTCGGCAAGGCCTTATCGCTCGTGATGGAAAACCATCATGCTTCAATGTTAAAGGTTACAGACAAAAATCAAAACCGGAGTTGGATGGAGGGTGGTTTTTACAGTGAAAGAAAAGCTATTTCTGAAACGTAATTATTACCAATATACAGCGGGATACCGGTTGGATCCAAATTCAATTTTTTTTGACGGATTAATAGTATATTAAAACCAAATAAAATTAAGTTATATGTGTTTATTATACATGTAATATAAACAGAGTTAATCGAATAAAATCCAATTATGCCAAAAAAGATAGGTGATCTGAAGCTGTATTCAGTTGATGACCTCCATGATATGCTGGGCATCAGTAAAATGACCATCAGGGCGTATCTCCGGGAAGGAAAGCTTAACGGTAGAAAGATGGGAGTAAAATGGTTTGTCACCGAAGATTCCTTGCGCAGGTATTTTGAGGGCGCCGATGGTGATGGTTCCGGTGACGCCAGGGAAAGCGGTAAACAATTTCGGTACGTGGTTCAGGGAATCAACGATCTGGTCAGTGAAACGGAGGAGTGCGACACGGTGGAAAGCACGATTGAATGTATCAAAAGTCAGGCTATTATCAGTCTCTTCCAGATAGCTGTGGTTGACCGGGATACGGATGAGGTGATCGAACTGGTAAAAGCAAGGGATTTTTTGGAACGTCACACAAACTGAGGCATGGAAAAAGAAGATACAAAACTGGAAGTATTTTCATTCGGCAACAACCCCGGCGACAGGTTTTATTGCCTGGTTGATCGCAAGGTGTGTCCGGATGGGTTGGATGTGGAAAAAATGAAATTGATTGATCCTCGTAATTTTGATCAAATGCTCCGGGAGTTGGGGTGTTTGGCAATGCTGACCGAACTGGAGGTGAACGAACTTGCCAAACGCAATGAACTTGAGATGAAAGACCTTCATACCGAGTTATTCGAACTCTGTAAAAAAGAGGGGATCATCGGATAGCTATCTGGCTAACTGAAGAAAACTTGAAATGGGGAGTGCTGTTCCCACCACATTTTTGTTTTCAGCAGTGAACAGATTGTCTTGGCATCTGTGATATCGCCCATCGAAATCATGTGGATGGCATCTTTATACGGTACCCTCACGTTGATCAGAAATTCATCAGCATCGGTATGTTCGTCAAGTTGTTCAAGGTCCCAGGCGGTATAGATGTGGATGATTTCATCGGAATAGCCAATACCGGGATAAAAATGCCCGACATATTCAAGCGCTCCTGCACGCAGGCCGGTTTCCTCCTCAGTCTCCCGTTGTGCGGTCTTCTCCGGGGGTTCATGCGCGTCAATTTTTCCGGCGGGAACTTCAAAAAATATCTGATTTGTTGGATAACGAAATTGTTTCACCAGCATAATGCTGCCATCCCGAAATACAGGAACGACGGCACAGGCCCCGGGATGCCTGATCCATTCCCGCGTAGAGCTTTTGCCATCCGGCATAGCAGCCGTATCTACATAAAGATGCAGCAGTTTGCCTTTAAATTGCAGATTGGATTCAATGGGGGATTCCACAAGCCGATTTGCGTTTGCCCAGGTGCTTAATTTCATTCGATTCCTCTGGTTTGAGAATTAAATATTATGGATATCAAAAAAAACTGTACTTTTAGCCTGCATTATTCACCAAGCTCATTTTTTGCAGCGTTTGTTAAAATGTTGCAAAATATGTGGGCTTCATTTAAGGTATCTTTTTGGTACACTTGTGGTTAAAGCCATACAAAAATATTTTTTTGTGAATAATGCAGGTTAGACCTTCATTTTGAGTGAAATAAAGTTGGATGGAGAAATACAAACTAACAAATATAGACGGCGAAAAAATATCGGTAAAAGATCATGTCTTTACCTGGCCTAATTTTATATCATTAACCAGGTTATTGATCGTTATTCCTGTTATCTATCTGCATATGAGGAATAATTTTCATGTGGACATTGTGATTACCACCTTAATCGTCTATGGCATATTTTCCGATTATCTGGATGGATTGGTCGCCAGAAAAACCGATGAAATTTCCGAACTGGGAAAAATCCTGGATCCGGTTGCCGATAAACTCCTGGCATTCTTCTTGTTTGCATATACCGTATGGCTCGGCTGGATTCCGGTTTGGTATTTTGTGATCGGTGTTGCCAGAGATTTGATGATCATGGCCGGCTCGGCATATATCAAACGTATTCGCGGCAAAGTGGCCATGGCTGTGATGTCCGGGAAAATATCGGTCAACATAATGGCAATATACTGGGTTTCGGTTTTCTTCCTGCGGGATGCGACAGAATTACACACCTTTTTGATGATCGTATCAGTTTTTATGATGGTATTTTCATTCATACACTACCTGCACAGGTTTAATCAAATCAGAAAAGGAGCAGATTTTAACTGAGATACTATATGGGATGGCTCGATAAACTTGGATTAAAAAAGAAAGAAAAACTGGATAAAGGCGTCGAAAAGAGCCGGGAAGGGCTGCTTCAAAAACTGGGGAAAACCCTGGTTGGCAAAGATTCGGTCGATGCGGCCGTACTCGATGAGCTGGAAGAAATATTGATTTCATCCGATGTCGGGGTAAAAACGACGATTGAGATTATTGAACGGATAGAAGAGAGGGTCTCCAGGGACAGGTATCTGACACAGGACGAACTCAATCTGATCCTGAGAGAAGAGATCATAGCGCTTCTGAAGGAGAACCAAAGTGATCAGCCTGCTGAATTTGAAGCGGATCTGCCCCATAAGCCGCACATCATTCTGATTGTGGGGGTTAATGGAGTAGGGAAGACCACTACCATTGGTAAACTGGCTTTTCTTTACAAAAAAACGGGTAAAAAAGTACTGCTCGGCGCTGCAGACACATTCCGGGCAGCTGCCGTGGATCAGCTGAAAATATGGAGTGAACGCGCAGATGTTCCCATCATACAGCAAGGCCAGGATGCCGATCCGGCCGCTGTTGCATTTGATACGGTGGCTGCCGCCAAATCCAGAGATGCTGATGTGGCGCTGATAGATACAGCCGGCCGGCTGCACAACAAAAAATCCCTGATGGATGAACTTGGTAAAATCAAACGTGTGATGGGCAAAGTGGTGGACGGTGCACCTCACGAAGTGATCCTGGTATTGGATGCCTCGACCGGGCAAAATGCCATGCAGCAGGCAAAAGCGTTTACGGACGTGGTAGATATCACCGGGCTGGTACTCACGAAGCTCGACGGTACAGCCAAGGGAGGCATTGTGATCGGTATTTCCAATGAATTAAGTGTGCCGGTAAAATACATTGGCGTGGGAGAAAAAATTGAAGACCTGCAGGTTTTTGACCGGGAAGCGTTTGTCAATGCCCTCTTCGGTGCTGAAATTTAATTTTCAACTGTAGTGATGGATTAGTAACATACAAGCAAGCATAATAGTAGTCTCTGTTGGCACTCTATCCCGAAACCCGGGTTATCAAAAATTGGCGAATCAATGAATTTCCCACTCACGCACCTGCGGGTCTTGTTTACGGCGTTGGTATTTCTATATCTATTCACAGCCCCGCCGGCACAATCCCAGTCCGGAGATTCCAGCGGGGAAAATCTCTTTGAAAGCGCGGTTACGCACTATATCAACGCAGAATATGAGACAGCATATGCCATTTTTGAAGAGCTTTCCGGGTTTTACAACAATGAGAAGCAATGGGAGAAGCTTGTAGATGTATTAATCTACAAGTCGACCATCAAACGAAATAACCGGGAATTTGAGGAGAGTGCAAAACTGATCAGCCGGGCTGAACAGGTATTCGAGAAGTATATCGACAAAGGACATATCCTCTATACGGCTCTTTATAACAGCAAAGCCTATAAAGCCGACATACATCTTGACTTGGACAAGGCACTTGACTGGGCATTGAAAAGTGTAGAATTGGCAGAAAACCATGAGCATGAATACATGCGTAAAGTGAGGGCTTATGCAACTCTTGGATATATCCAGGATTCAAGGGGTGACTACAGAGCGGCCATCAAAGCTCATAGTAAAGGGGCCGAGTTGTCGGACCGCATTACAGATGAGAGGGATCATTACTATTCCAAAACATTGGTTTACAATAATCTTGGTGTCGCTTACAGGAAAGCCGGTGAACCCCAAAAGGCGATGCAATATTATGAAAAAAACCGGGTGTTCCTGGAAAAACTGTTTCATGATGAGCATCCCGAAATTGCGATGAATTACAACAATGTGGGTGCCATCCATTATGTGGCGGGTGATATTGCACGAGCTGCACAGTATTTCGTAAGAGCGGCCAACATCATGGAAAAAAACTATGGCAGAAATCATCAAAGTGTAGCCGCCGCTTATAATAATGCCGGAACCTGTTATTTCCGGCTTGATGAGCTGGAAGAAGCAATCCGGTACCTGGAAATGGCCCAGGAGATAAAAATTAATGTGCTTGGGGAGGATCATCTCGATACGGCAATCGGCCATTCTAATCTTGCTGCCATCTACAAGAGCAGGGAGGAGTTTGACTCGGCATTGCGTAACTACAACCGGTCATTGGACATTCGGAGGAATAATTTTGGAAGTGACCATCCCAATCTCGTCAATCCATATTTGCAGCGCAGCAAACTTTTTCTTGCAATGGAACAGCCCTACCGGGCACTGAATGATATACGAGAGGTATTAAACATTGCCAGATACAAACTGGGTGAGTTTCATCCGCATGTGGCTGAGACATTTATTCTTAGCGGAAATGCCCACCGGGCTATAAATGAATATAAAGCAGCCCTTGGCAACTACCAGCAGGCCCTGATAAGATTGGCTGATGGGTTTGAAGAAACGGATGTTCATAGTAATCCACTTGAATTGAAATCCAGCCATCCAACCCTTTTGCTCAGTGCACTCTCGTCTAAGGCAGATCTTATGAATGATTATTACCTACTGAAGCGGGACCAGGCAATTCTTGAAACGGCGAATGAAACGTTCAAACTTGCCATTGAGCTTATTGGGGATCTTCAGATGAACTATCAGCATGAGGCCTCAAAACTGAATCTGCTGGGCGAGAATTTCTCGATTTTCGAAGGGGCCATGGTTTCTGCCTATAACCTGTACAGATCGACAGGCAAAGACACCTTTCTAGATGAACTATTCACTTTTACTGAACAGAGTAAAGCAAGAATAGCCAGTGAACTGTTTCAGGAATCGCAAGCCAGGGAATTTGCAGGTGTTCCCGGCGACGTGCTTGAACAGGAGCGAAAAAACAACGCAAAGATCGCCAGTCTCCATCAGAAATTGACATTGGAAAAGGAGAAGGGAGAAGAACAGGACATGCAGAAGGTGCGTGAGCTTCAGGATAGGCTTTTTGATGCACATACGGCGCAGCAGGAATTCATAGATATGCTTGAAGAGGAGTACCCGGCTTATTTTGAAATGAAATACGTTCGTGAAATTCCGGCGCTTGAAGTGGTGCAGAAAAATTTGGTGGAAGAAGATCAAATTGTATTGAATTACCTGGTGGGTGATGAACATACGTTTGTTATGGCTATCAGCCGCAATGATGTTTCGATACATAAATTATTGGAAATTGAAAAAAACCTGCCGGATAGGATCGCGGAATTGCGAGCGGCCATTGAGAATAAAGATGCATCGGCCTACAGAATAAAAGCGGCCGGATTGTATAACCAACTATTGGGTCCTGTTGAAGAACGTATTGAGGGTAAAAGTAATTTATTGATCATTCCCGATCATGTGCTTCATTACCTGCCATTTGAGCTTTTATTGAAAGAGCAGGCAGAGACTGACAGAGCCGATACCTGGTCATACCTGCTACGGGATCATCATGTGAGTTATGCTCCGTCAATGATGGTCTATGAAAACATGCGGGATAAAGGTGATTTTCATGCCAATAATCTATTGGCTCTGGCCCCGTATATCGATGGTTCCATAGAGTATAGCGGTGAGGCCAGCATGCGTGACTATACAGCAGGGTTGTCGCCGCTGCCCATTACCCGCTATGAAACCGAAGAGATAGCAAATATTTTCAAGTCTCAAAGACGATTCTGGAATATATTATCGCCCAGGCAAAATGTAACCTTATTGCAAAACCAGGCCGCATCCATTCGGACATTAAACGATCTGGACCTGAGCAACTACGGTTATCTGCATTTTGCCACTCACGCCTTTATCCACAAATCGAGTCCGTCGCTTTCGGGTATCCTGCTGGCCGGCGATGGAGACGGTGAAAAAATGATATACCTTGGCGATATCTACAATTTACAGTTGAACGCCGACCTGGTGGTATTAAGCGCTTGTGATACAGGAGTCGGTTCTATAGCAAGAGGAGAGGGAATAATCGGGTTTAACCGGGCATTTATCCATAGCGGGGCACATAATCTGCTGGTCTCATTATGGAAAGTGGATGACCGGAATACATCTGAATTGATGATCCGTTTCTACAGGGAAATGTTCAGTGGTGCAGGCAAGGCGGAGGCACTTAGGGCGGCTAAACTATCCATGATTGACCGGCCCGACACCGCCTTTCCCAGCGAATGGGCCTCCTTCGTACTCATCGGGAGATGAAAGAAATTTTTGAGTGGAGTTTACTTCCCGGGAGCTCGCTATGAAATTCAATGGATCGAATGAATCCTGAATACTACAGAAAGTGTTCTCATTTCCGGCCGGGAGAAGGCCCGGAAATGAAATCTTACCTTACCTTGGCATGTTTCTGGTAATATCAATAAACTGCTGGTTGTCCACTTCCGGGCGGCCGTCGTAGTTGGCCACCTGCAGGGTGGATGAATAAACCAGCCGGGTAGTTCGGGTCAGTTTAGGAAAATCAATTTTATCGACCGTATCGCCCGGACGATGATAATCTTCATGAACCCCTGTAAAGAAAAAGACAAAGGGAATTTCGAGCCGGCCAAAATTCCAGTGATCACTTCTGCGATAAAACTGGTTTCTGTCTTCCAGGTCGTTGTACGTATAGTCGAGTTCCATGTCCACACTCTCCCGGTTGGCAACATGAACGAGACTGTCGAGCGACGAAGAAATAATGTCTCCGCCGATGATAAAAATATAGTCGGTATCACCTGAGGCCTGGCGTTCTGTGGTACTTCTGCCGATCATATCGGCATTGTAATTGGCAATTGTATTTTCAATAGGGAAAATCGGATGATCGGAGTAGTAACGGGACCCCAGCAACCCGACTTCCTCGGCTGACACATGGAGGAAAAGTATGCTGCGGCGAGGGCCAATACCGTCTTCAGATGCTTTCTGCAAGGCGTTGGCGATAGCCATCAAGGCAACCGTGCCGCTGCCGTTATCATCAGCACCGTTGTTGATATAATCGCCTGTTTCATCGGGTTGAGTGATCCCGATATGGTCATAATGAGCCGTCAGAATTATAACCTCATCCTTCAGGTCCGGATCACTTCCCTCCAAATAGGCAACCACGTTTTCAGTTTCTATCTCTACGATCCCTTCATGGGGTGAGTAGTCGAGCAGATAAGAAAGCTGATGGGGTATGAACTCGGTGATGTTTTTCGTAAGTCCCTCTTTGAGTTGCCGGAGTTCAGCAAAATTGTTCAGGCCAAGCAGTTCAATGGCAATATCAGGGCTGATTTGAACATAACCTTTTGGATATCCCCGCCTGGCGGGTGATCTTTCCAGATACTGAAGCCTCATGTTCCCCGGTTTGGATACCAGGTGGGAGTTTAATCGTTGCAGATCTGTGAATTCTTCGGGAGTTTCATTGCCAATGACTAGGATTCCCTTTGCATCATTGCGGCTGACGATCTCTGTGAAGCGATTGTTGTTGCTGAAGCCTGGATTGACCAGTGTATCGCCATCGACAATATAAGGAATGTCTTCAAAGACCAGTACCCACTTGTCTTGCAGTTCTGTTCCATCGAGATGTTTTACCCCTCTGTCGGGGTCATTGGCTCCAAAACCGGCAAAGACAATATCACCCTTCAGGGGCTTTGCCCCTCCAAATAGTTGTATGTAATCGGAATGCGATTCCGGAGATGCAACAGAATGATCGACAAGCGTCGTATCGGAGCCTTCAATTCGATAAGTCCTATAAACCAGGCTGTCTGCTCGTTCGGCATCGAGCTTAAAACGTTGAAAATATGTATCGTTATCACCGACAGGGGTAAGGCCCAATCCGGTGTAATAATCAGACAGGTATTGAGCGGTAATTTTCTGGCCCGGCATGCCCGTTTCGCGTCCTTCCAGGGAATCGTGGGCAATGACTGACAGGTGTTGATAGAGAAATTCTTCCGTAATATAGTCCTGGAAAGGCAGCAGTCGTTCATTCAATTCGGCAGAGGATGGGAAATCATCCGACTGCAGGTATCCCAGGCATCCGGCTGCAAACAACATAAGGACAGGAACAGATAGGTAAAGCTTTCTCATAAATCAGAATGGTTTTTCAATTGGCAGCAGGGATACCTGAGCCGATGATTTCATCAACAGGTTTCAGGTCAATGTAAAAAACGGTAGGATCGTCTTCCATAAACAAATTGATCTGCTGCTCTTTCAGCATCTCAAGGACGGCGAGAAATGTAACGACGACGGCAATTGTACTGGTAAATGATTCACAAAGTTCGGTAAAAGAGCATCGCCCTTTTTCCTGCAGGGTTCTGAGCACAAATTCAGATTGATCTTCCACAGTGTGGCTGACCCGTTCCACTTTGTGATAACTGGTATTTCTTTTGATATCGGTGAGTACTTTTTGGAAGGCAGCCATCAGATCAAAAAGCGTAACATCCTTTAGGGCCTCACCGGAGGCCTGTTTGTCTACCTGGTCTTCATCAAAATAGCCCCGATAATATTTTTTACGGGTTTCTTCGTCAATAATTACCATTTTTTCCGCCATCTCCTTGTAACGCTTGTATTCAAGGAGTTTCTGAACCAGCTCATACCTCGGGTCGTCCTCGTCGATCTCTTCCTCTTCTTCCTGATCGCGGGGAAGCATCATCTTGGCCTTGATCGACATGAGCATACTTGCCATCAGGATAAATTCGCTGGCAATGTCCAGGTCGAGCTCTTCCATCAGATGCAGGTATTCCAGGAACTCTGTGGTGATGTGAGAGATAGGGATGTCGTAGATATCAAGCTCATCCCGCTTGATAAAAAAAAGCAGAAGATCGAGAGGACCTTCAAAATTTTTAAGTTGTACTCTATACATGCAGGTAGTCGGGGGTTGCCGTTGAGATAAGATCGTAAATTGCATAAGAAAAAAGAAATAGAAGTTTTCACCTTTCGGAAAAGTTGACTTTCATCGGATCCCTTTTATATTGTATATACAAATGGATGAACTCAGTTTACATATCTACTTTTCCGCCAACACGATTGCCAGAAAACTATCGAAAATGGCGGACGACCACTTCAAGCCGTTCGGTTTTACCAGCAGTTATGCGTTTATGATAATGGCCGTAAACCGTAACTCGGGTTTGAGCCAGAAGGAGGTAAGCACACTCTTTCAGCTTGCACCATCCACAGTTACCCGGTTTGTCGATAAACTGGTAAAAATGGGATTAATGGAACGCAAACAGGATGGCAAGGAGGTAATGCTGGTACTCACGCCAAAGGGCAAAGAAATGGTGAAAAGGATAGAAGATGAATTTGCCCTGCTCAATACCAGGATCTCGGAGGCATGGGGCGATAAATACCTCGACACCCTGAACCGGATGGCACGACACGGCATCCAAATGCTGGATGAACAGGATTGAATCAGAAATTTCAATGAATCCCGTCTGCCGGATCATATCCGGTCTCTGAACACCCTGGTACTGGCTGCTTTATACTGCTAATCTCTTCCCCTGACCTTATGCCTTTATTAACTTGAAAGCATGAGTCCAGTGGTTGTTTAAAAATCCGTAGCGAACCCAGATCAGCGCGAGTAGTACCGGAACAAATAACGATAGTTGATCACGGGTGTCATGGAATTTTCAGTGGTTCACGTGAAAAGGTGATGTAAGGAAAACACTCCGGGATATGGGAATCCCAGATACCGTGTGAACTCAGGCTCCAGCCTCCGGAGTCGTCTGCCGGCGGGGCTTCTTTATATGGATTAAACCGGGAAAAATCGATACGCCACACATCACCGTCTTCGGGTGGAAGTGCACGTTGGTCTGCGTTGGCAAGCCATTTCATTCCTTCCCAGGGAAAAGCCAATTCAACTGTCCATCCTCTGTCACGATCAGTGTCATCATTTAGTGTACCGTCTACATATACAGCACTTTCCAGGCCGGGGAACCAGAAGTCCCAGGATCCGAGCCGCATACCGCGAGGGTGTTCTCTATAACCCACACCATTAAACTCTCTGACAAGAGGATTGTCACGTTGAAAAGCCGGTTCTGAATCGAATCCACCCCGTTCATATGCTTCTTCCCAGATGAAAAAAGCTTCGTAAATTGTTCCAAGTGCATTGATTTCAAATTCATAATATGAATCTTTACCGGCAATAAAAACCTCTGCATTGTTTTCGTTATAAAGAGGGTCGTTCCTTTCGGTCATGGATCCGCGAACAAATGGTTCTTCAAGCCAAAAAGCGATATACAGGTTCTCGTCATCCCAAAGTACTGCGGCACGCGTTTCATGAATCGTTTCACTACCCGATATAAGATCAACAAATCGCCGTGTACGAGGAACAGCTTTCCAGGCGTCCTCATCCAGTCGCCCGTCAATCTTCAGGGGTATCGGGACATAATATGCCGTGTATTCCGGAATTTTATCTTTGTCGCATGGAAATGGCCAATCTTCTGGGGCATAATATTTATCTGATATATTCTCCAGTGATTTATTTTGAATATTTATTAATGATGCTTGCGATCCAGTCTGATACGATTTATCTGGATTTGGGTATAAAATTAATTCTGTAAACCCTTTATTCCAATCAAAAACTGAAACCAATAATATCAGAGTACCAAAGATCAATAGATTAACAAATGTCAGTGTGTTATTCATTGTCTCAATATAGTTTATATATTATTTAATATTTCATATGGTAAATTTCAATTGGTTATTTTACATTCTGCATTTACTTCCATCGATCTTTTATCACTATTAGTGTCTTGTCAACCGTGCGTCTTGAGGTAAGTCGAAGGTATATTTGCTTCCGGCAATGCGAAAAAAATGTGCATAACCATAGCTGTGTGCATATTTTTAAAGCATCCAGGAATGATAAGATTCCCGACAAAATGTCGGGAGCCCCGCAAAAGTATGGTTGACTAAACACTAACCTCAATTTCCGGTAATTGCATGTAAAGTAAAAAGAGAAACAAAAAAAAGTATAAATGACTACCAGATTGTATTCCAGATTTCGGAAATCAGATAATGTGATTCCAATGCTATGGTTACTATTGTTAATATTAATGTTTTTTCCAGCAGAAGTCCGGTCGATTGAGTCTGTTATTTACTGGAATGAATTACTAAATGAACGCAGCGCCGGTTCGGATTATGAAGGAATACCGGCCGACCCACAATACTGGCCAGAGCCGACACACTTCATAGCACCTTCAGGATCGGACGACAATAGCGGGACAACATCGGGAGATCCATGGGGTACTTTTGAACATGCAGTACGTCAGTTAAAGCCAGGAGACGTACTGGGAGTAATGGACGGAAAGTATTATCCAGAGACAACCGGCTTGCTTCATATTAATGGCGGCCACCGCGGAAATGCAATGTCTGGGCTGCCCGACAAGCCAATTACGGTTCGTGCTGTCAACGAGCGTGTTCCGATACTGAAATCTGACGGACTTATACCTGGAATCTATATTGCCAGAACCCGATACTGGAACATTTTGGGTTTGACCGTTACTGGTGAAGATAAAGCTACTGACAGCACAAACACCCTGCATCTCGGAAGTCCCGGCATGGAATCAGTATACTCGCTTGTAGAGGTTAACCGTAGTAATCGAATAACCCTGAAAAGGATACTTGCCAGCCACTCCAACAGGCTCGGTTTGAACAGCAATAATCATATTTACCTGCTCCTGAACAGCAGTAATGTTCTGGTTGAAGAATCGGAAGCTTACCTGCATCATCGGCACGCATTTATCGCCTGGCAGACGGAAAATATTACATTTCGCCGCAATTACATACATCCAAGAGAACATTATAAAGGTGATATGATTGAAGAACAATTTGCCCAGGGCAGGCGCTTTTCGGATGAAGCTATTGCCTTTTATCGTGGTTCCTGGGGGCTGGTAGAGAACTGCATTAATGAAGGGACGAATGTCGGTTTTCATGCTCACGGAGGTGATACATTTGCACGAAACTTGGGAGGATCTTATAACGAATTTTATGGAAATATCGGTCTGAATAATTTTCATGGTTCAAGAATTGACGCACGACGGACCCCCTATATTGAAGCCAAACCTGCAATCGGTAACAAATTTGTCGACTTTTTGGTAATCGGCCAGCCTGGGATCGGGCTTTGGCATAGCAGTGCTACAGATAATATCAATCGTAATATCACCCTATATGGCGGGGAGGGTACAGGGTTTCGTGCGGATTCACGCTCGGAGCCTCCATGCCAGGAGGTAGAACAATATGGTGGCTGTACATTTACTCTGACTAATACTCTGGCTTTTAACAATAAAGGATATGGGATCAGTGTCATAGAACAGGATCAGTTTCTTATCGAATATGCAAATGCCTGGAATAACGCGGAGGGTAATTTTGATGGAGTTGACTACTCAATTGCAAGTGAT
>SKRC01000293.1 GCA_007118695.1 Balneolaceae bacterium
AAAAAACCGGACCGGTTTCTTGGCATCCACTTCTTCAATCCGGCTCCACTGATGAAGCTGGTGGAATTGATTCCCGGACTTTCTGCCCGGGAAGATGTAGTGCAGCAAACCAGAAAGCTGGTCAGCCACTGGGAAAAAATTTCCGTACTCAGCAAGGACACGCCCGGATTTATCGTCAACCGGGTAGCCCGCCCCTTTTACGGAGAAGCCCTGCGAATTCTTGAAGAAGGCATTGCCGACGCCCCGACAATCGACTGGGCAATGAAAGAATTGGGTGGCTTTAAAATGGGCCCGTTTGAACTGATGGACATGATCGGCAACGATGTCAATTACAAGGTGACTGCAACGGTCTTTGAATCATTTTACTATGACCCGCGCTTCAGGCCGTCATTTACCCAGAAACGGATGGTGGAGGCCGGATACCTCGGCCGCAAAACCGGGATGGGTTTTTATAACTACCAGGATGAGTCGAAAAACCCGGAACCGGTCAAAGACCGGGAACTGGGCGAGAGAATATTTAACCGCATCCTGTCGATGCTTATTAATGAGGCTTGCGATGCGGTTTTCATGCAAATTGCCACAGTGGAGGATGTTGACCATGCCATGGAAAACGGCGTTAACTATCCGAAAGGATTGCTGAAGTGGGGAGATGAGATCGGGCTCAAGATCATGCTCGATCAGATGACCGCCCTTCAGGTGGAATACCGCGAAGACCGCTACCGGCCGAACCCATTGCTGAAGCGGATGGTCCGGGAAGGGAAGACATTTTATGATTAACCTGCACCTCTAACGCGTAGCCCTTTTAAACATGAGACCCCGGCGGAATTCACATTTTTATACCTCGACGGAGGTCGGAGCTCATCTTTTCCACCCCGACGACTCATATGTTTGACAATGTAATCAAATCATTAGATTATCAAGATCGTTTCTTGTAGGGAATCCCCCACAAGAAACGATAAATATAGTATTTATTTTTTCAACTGGTATAAAACCGACCTGATAACTCCTTCTGACGGCTAAACACCAGTTTGATTTTAATCAAGCTGGATGTACACCGACAGGTACATCCAGACCGTTTTTCTGTTGGGGGACTTTCAATAGTACCTATTGAGTCGTCTTTCAAGCCCGGCTCGGGGAATGACGGGGCAGGATACATGGATTGTATGAATTGGATAGATTTGAATAATATGCATCAGCGGCACAAGAACTGTATCTTATCCAAATACCTATTTAAACTTAACGGACTAAATCATGGATGAAGAGAAAACCGCCCGGCGCATCGCCCGTCATATGCTTGATAATGACGCTTTCAGCCGGTGGATGGGAGTTGAAATCCTGGAAACAGCACCGGGCAGATCCGTGCTCAGGGCACAGATCCGTGATGAGATGACCAACGGCTTTGCCGTGACCCACGGCGGGTTAATCTATTCGCTGGCCGACAGCGCTCTGGCCTTTGCCGCAGGCTCACGCGGCCGGGTAGCCATGACCATCGAAAGCAGTATCTCGCATATTAAAGCCGTCTATAGCGGTGATGTTTTAACAGCCGAGGCTGAAGAAGTAAAACTCAGCCGGCAAACCGGTGTCTACAATATCACGGTGAGCAACCAGAATAAGAAAGTTGTAGCAGTGATGCGAGGAACGGTGTACCGGACAAACCGCGAATTTGAATTTGACCCATGATGCAGGATACTTGATACTGTTTCGTAGTTCTGGAGCGTGATAAGGATTTGATTCTGAATGTTTGTTTGGATGCTTAAATACGAGATACTGGATATGGTAGCCAGGTGTCGAGGTGATATGCGGATCTGTCTTGGATTTTTGCGAAGATACTTTTTTAAGTGATACAAGATGCATGATGCAAGATGTTGAAATGTCTTTAAGATCTGCTCTCGTAAGCTTGATTAGATGTTTTATTACGAGATACAGGATGCAGATAAGTGAAATGTTCAACTTTAGCGTACAAAATGAAATTCCGGCTTTCAGTCTTATAGCAGAGATGCAAGATACTGGATACAGGATGTGGTATGAGCCTGACATCAGACAACTTTTCACCTTTCACACTTTTCACTTTTCACTTTTTTTTCTCAACTCATGACTCAAGACTCACAGCCTGCCCCGACTCATCGGGGACTCACGACTAATTTCAACGAAACATACATCTTCGACGCCATCCGCACGCCGATCGGCAGCTTCCGCGGGAGTCTCTCTCCCATCCGGACCGACGACCTGGCCGCTCATGTGATCAGGGAACTGATGAGCCGGAATGCATCGGTCGACCCGGCGGCGATCGACGATGTGATCATGGGCTGCGCCAACCAGGCGGGTGAGGACAACCGGAATGTAGCTCGAATGGCACTCCTGCTGGCCGGATTGCCATATACAGTGCCCGGGGAAACAGTAAACCGCCTGTGCGCCTCCAGCATGTCGGCTGCGATCCATGCGAGGCGGGCGATTGCTGCCGGCGAGGGAGAACTGTTTATCACCGGCGGTGTGGAGCATATGACGCGTGGCCCGTGGGTCATCTCCAAAGCTTCCAGACCGTTTGGCGGTGACGCCGAAATGCATGACTCCAGCTTCGGCTGGCGTTTCATCAACCCGAAAATGAAAGAGCTCTATGGAACCGACGGGATGGGGCAAACGGCCGAAAACCTGGTGGACAAATACAAGATCACACGGGAGGATCAGGACAAATTTGCGGCCTGGTCGCAACAGAAGGCTGCCAAAGCCCGGAAATCCGGCCGGCTGGCCGAAGAAATCGTCCCCGTTGAAATCCCACAGCGAAAAGCCGATCCGATCCTTTTTAAAGACGATGAATTTATCCGGCCCGATACTACCACAGAAGTGCTGGCCAAACTGCGGCCCGCATTTCGTAAAAACGGCACCGTGACGGCCGGCAACGCCTCGGGGCTGAACGATGGCGCCGGCGCTATGCTGGTCGGATCAGAAGAAAGTGCCAGACGGTTTGACCTGGACCCTAAAGCCCGGATCGTCTCCTCGGCCGTTGTGGGCGTGGAACCGCGAATCATGGGCATCGGGCCGGCCTACGCCTCCCGGAAAGCTCTCGGGCGCGCCGGTCTTACCCTGGACGACATGGACATCATCGAACTCAACGAAGCATTCGCCGGACAGGTTCTGGCCTGCACACGCGAACTTGGCCTGGAGGATGACGATGAACGCATCAACCCAAATGGTGGGGCGATTGCTTTGGGCCACCCGCTGGGAGTATCCGGCATGCGGATCCTGCAAACGGCAACGTTTGAATTACAGAAACAGGAGAAGACGTATGCACTGGTGACGATGTGTATCGGTGTGGGACAGGGATACGCTGTGATTCTGGAGAGGGTGTAGTTTCAGTATAATGCTTTTTTGATTTCAGATGATGTTGGCGTTTATCACGTCTTTTGATTCCCTTTTCTTTTGAACTTCAGTCTCTGGCGGATTTTCCTGTTTGCTGCGTTTTGCTCTGATCTCAAAAGTGATCTGCAATACCTGCTCTATTTTTGCGACCGTTTTCAAATTGAGAAGTCGATCCCCCCGGAACAGTTGGGTGAGGTAACTTGCAGACGTACCAATCTCTTTGGCCAATCTTTTTCGGGTCCATCCCATCCGGTCCAGCTCCTTTTCAACTTCACTCAGAAATATTGCTGAAAGCAGCTGAGCCCGGTGTTCGATCTGCTCCTCCGGTGATTGATCAAAGAGTTTGTCAAACTCCCTGCGAATCTCTTCGGGGTTATTCAATTTCTGTGTACTCATAACTTGCTACCCGGTGTATAATGTTAATTTCTTTCTGTGTAAGCCTTCTTTGTTTTTTCTTCTCAAGTACCTCAACAGCGATCACTACAAATGTTTTATCATGCCGGGTTACTTCTTTACAATAGACTCTTGCATTGTCCTGCCCTTTGAAAAACTTCATGGCTCATACACCTTTACTTTTTTTGTCAGGCTCTTCTTTGTCATAAAGTTCCCGGTTGGTGTGATTTCCCAAAATCAAATCACAAATATGATTGAATTTTTTCTTATACCGTCTATTCTGATGGAAAAATTTCAGTAACACTTCTGCATTTTCCCGGTCAACCGCAATACATTTTTTACCATCTTCAGACTCCCTGATTATAACTGCTTTACGTTTCATAATTTAAGCTATTGCTTAATATTTTCAGAATAGAAAAGACACTTGAATTCTCTTTTTTCCTTTAAGGGTATGATCCGGCCGACCAGGATTCCTTACAATATTTAAGACTTTATTTACCAGCTATGAAAGGAGATCCACATGAAGAACTGAGGAATTATTGCTTATTTTTCGTTTATTTAATTAAGAGGAAGAGGAGCCCTACTTCCAACACGGCGAGTACGGAGGTACTTCCCTTGAGGGCACTGAACACCTGTACATTGTTAACGAGAATTTCGCGCCAGTAGTGGAATGATCTCGCGGTCAAGCGTGGAGAAAAGCTCCCTGCGATAATTTCGGGTGTGTTCGTTGCCGCCGATCCGGGTCGTTGTTGTAATGACAGCATCCAGCTCCGGAATGATCAGGATGTACTGCCCGCCATTGCCGAAAGCATAGACCATATGATGGTTCCCGGCCATCCGCCTGAACCATAAATAGCCGTAGTTATCCATTCCGGCCAGGCGCCCTGTAACAGGCTCAACGGATCGGACAATCCAGTCTTCAGGAATAAGCTGCTCCCCGTTATACACACCCATGTCCATCATCAGTTGACCGATTTTAATCATATCCCGGGGCCGCAGGGCCATGTTATTCCCGCCCAGGTAGTACCCTTGCGGATCGCGATCCCAGCCGCCGAGTTGAATATCCATGGGCCCGAACAGATACCGGTTTGCAAACGCACGTGCATTCATTCCCGATGCTCGCGTGAGGATCACTGATAAAAGATGCGTGTTTCCCGTACTGTAAATCCTGTCGATACCAGGCTCGCCCGTCAGGGGACGGTTGAGTTTGTATCGGATCCAGTTATTGCTGGTCACCCAGCGTCCATAGCTGCCTCTGCTTGTCGAAGCCAGCCCGCTGCGCATGGTCAAAAGATCTTCAATCGTAATGGAGGCTTTCTCCGAATCGGCGTTGCCGGCAAAATATTCCGGAAAAAACTCCCCGATCTCCTGGTCGGTCCCTTCCAGGTAACCCTTCTCGATGGCAATGCCTATGAGAATTGAAAGGATACTTTTTGAAGCTGATTTTATGTTGTGCGCCCGGCCGGCATGCATCCCCCTGAAATACTCTTCAGCCACGAGCTCACCGTGCTGGCTGACGAGAATACTGTTGATCGGCCCCAGATGTTCCAGCGGCTTGACCATATCGGCCAGGTTGTAGGCAGAGAACACTTCCTTTATTTCATCAGACGAGTCGGAGACGATGGGTTTATTATGCAATGCCGCGGCAGGTTCATAGGCCTTGTCATCCGGCGAAAGAATATGCAGATACGCTGCCGATAGAATTGCCGCTAACAAAAGCAGGATTAGAAATGTAGATGTTTTAAATTGCATGATTTCCGGATTGCAGGCACTGATGAATATACACTCAGTTCTGATTATTGAAAGCCATATTCATCTGCAAATTTATAGCTGATAACGCCAATATCAAAATTATACTCTTCCAATCTGTAATGGGATCAACGCATCCCGGCAGCCGGAGAAATTTTCCCAAATCATTCGGAGAAAAAAAACGTTTCTCTTCGCGGGGATAAGATTAAGCCCCGACCGCCGGGAAACCCGGAACCCCTTTCGGGCCTTGTCGGGGCCGGGGTCAGGAGTGAATAATACAGGTTCGACACCAGAAGTTAATTAAAGGTTGATTTTGTTTATGCCAATCACAATGTATCTTCGAAACAAAAAGATCCAAAATTTACCCTTTCGTTACAGTGATCTGCGGATTTATTATTGTCGAGTTGGATCTGCCTCGCAATGTTCGCAGGCTTTCAAATCATTGACAAGCCCATCGGATGAGGTGATTTCATCCTGGAACTTTTAACAGCCATCCTGGATATAAGACTGTTCATACATTCAATTCTGTATATCCACTTGTAGTGTAATATAGCATCCGTAGTCTTAAAAAATATGAATTCCCTGTTCCGGTTTACCTTTTTGATGATTCCGGTTCTTTTTTGCTGTATCCTGCAATATTACAGGCAGTAAGAAGATCCATCCGGATTGTATGATCGAGACCGGCATAGCGAGCTGGTACGGCTCAGACTATCACGGTACAACAACGGCAAACGGAGAGACATATAATATGAACTCCTTGACCGCCGCTCACAAAACCCTTCCATTCAATACGGTTATACATGTTGTTAACCTGGATAATGGAAAAAATGTGACGGTACGGATCAACAACCGGGGGCCATTTGTAGAAGGAAGGGTCATCGACCTTTCCCGGGAAGCAGCCAGAAAAATTGATATCATCACGGCGGGGCTGGCCGATGTTGAACTCCACCTGGTTCATGAAGGAGATTCTCCCCTGCCGGATGAAATGATATGCGGGTAGTGTTTGCTTGCATTCAAATCTCACAACCGCCGAAGCTCGGTTCGGGACTTGGTTGAGATGGTGAGCCGGAAAAGTGACACCGGTTCAGTATCAATCAGGATAGCGCTTCCTGAAGGCAGTGCTTCCGATACGGGATCCTCGTAGAGGAAAGTCAATCATAAGTGAAGTGACCATTTTTGTTATTGCCGGTTTGGGATTCAATAACCCGAATAACCCCGATGCAGGAAAGTACGGTTCCAACTCATCCAATCGATACATACCCATACCCTCTTCGCGATCCGCGAAAAACCCATTTCTACGCAAACGTTTCGGGCTCATCCAGATCTTTGAACTGCAGCGCATACAAATGGCTGTATAAGCCTCCCTTTTCAATCAATTCAATATGGGTTCCCGTTTCGACTATTTCACCATCATCCATAACCAGGATCCGGTGGGCATCTTGAACGGTGGACAGCCGGTGAGCAATCACAAACGTGGTCCGGTTCAGCATCAAACGGTATAGCGCTTCCTGAACCAGCGCTTCCGATTCGGAATCAAGGGATGATGTGGCTTCATCCAGCAGCAGGATCGTTGGATTTTTCAATATTGCCCGGGCAATGGCCAGCCGCTGCCTCTGGCCGCCGCTGAGCTTGACTCCCTTCTCTCCTATCAGGGAATCGTAGCCATTCTCGTTTTCCATGATAAACTCATGGGCGTTGGCGTCTTTGGCCGCCTGGATAATCTCATCATCCGATGCTTCAAGATTTCCATAACGAATATTCTCTTTGATGGTTGTCCCGAATAAATGGATTTCCTGCGGTACAATGGAAATCTGTTCTCTCAATGACTTCACTTTCAGGTCCCTGATGTTGTAATCATCAACAAATATGGCCCCCTTCTGCGGGTCGTAAAACCTCGGGATTAAATTTAACAGGGTTGTTTTCCCGGCGCCGCTTGGCCCGACCAGTGCGATGGTTTGACCGGCTTCCACATCAAACGAAATTCCTTTCAGCACACGCCGATGGTCGTCGTAACCAAACCAGATATCATCGGCCCTAACGTTTCCGTTTACTTTTTGAACGCTTATGGCTTCAGGCAGGTCGTTGATCTCGGGAATTTCGTCCAGCAATTCAAAAATACGCTCTGAAGCTCCTGCAGCTGTGTTTACGGCGGCATACAGTCTCGAAGTTTGACTGACAGAACGCGAAATATTCAACGCATAAATGATAAATGCCACCAAATCCCCGGCCGTCAGCCGGCCGGCGAGTACTTCCACTCCGCCGTACCAGAAGATGATCACCAGGGTACTCATAAACAGAATCCCTACTCCCGACCAAAACAACTGGGTAAGCACTACTTTTCGTCGTGCGGTGCCAAATAATTTTTCTACGGCATTCTGGTATCTTTCCACCTCGTAATCTTCACGGACAAATGCTTTCACCAGCCGGATGGATCCAAGTGCGTCCTCTGCAACTGCCGTTGAATCCGCCAGATCATCCTGAATGCTTCTTGAAAGGTTTCTGATCTTCTGTCCGAAATATCGTGTAGCGATTGTGATGAGTGGTACTGTTGCGAAAATGACCAGGCTCAGCCGCCAGTTGAGCATGATCATTAAAGCCATGGAGCCAACCAGGGAAAAGGTTATGGTAAACAGTTGAGGGAGCGAATCGGTTAAGGCTGTGCGGATCGAACCTACGTCGTTGGTCAGCCGTGAGGTAATTTCACCCAATCTCCGTTCCGCATAAAATTTGAAGCCCAGCCGGTGGAGGTGTTCATACACTTTTTTACGGAGATCGGTAACAACCCGCTCCCCCACCCATTCCAGGTGATAATTGCCCGCAAATGAAAAGAGCGCCTGGGCGATGAAAAGTCCGAACAAGCCAACAGCCAGCAAATTCAACAGCTGGCGGTTGCCATCCTCAAAAACCGCATCCAGCAATTCCCTCAGGCCCAGGGGCACTGTCAGCCAAATAGCCGATGCCACCAGAACCATTACTGTTGCCAGATAAAACCGAAACCGGTACGGTTTGCTAAGCGCAAAAATATCTTTAAGCGTTTCCCAAAGTGACTTGACAGACCTCTGTATTTTCTTTTCTGATTCCATAAAATGGTTTTGATAACAACCATAACCTTGACAAATTTCGTGCCATACAGATGAGATCTTTTGTTTTCAATGGAATAACTGCCAGATAAACAAGTAAATCTGTCTGAAAAGCTATGGTGACTGAGAAAGATAACACTTTCCATCACCGAGTTGGTGCATGGTTGATTAGGCTTTCTATTAACCGACAGTAAAATGCCGGTCTGTTGTGTTGTTAATCCCTAAAAAAACCCGAGACCTTTATGTCCCCTCAAACCTATCGGGATCCCGCCCATTGGACTGGATAATTGCTCCTATGACAATTTTGGGGTTACATGATGCCAAAAATCAATGAGCATTGATTATTTACAATTCAATACAGTACTGTCCGAACATTTGCCAGTTGTGAATGAATCATTGTCTCTTATGTACTTCGAGAGCAAGTTTTTATCAAAAAATGTGGTCATTTTTCTTTTCAGGAAAACAGAAAAAAAGCGGCTTGATTTGCAATAGAGAACCATTTTGGCATCACTTTCAAAAAAGTTCAGGCAATACTGAATTCAATAAGACTATTTCTTCAACTGATACAGTATTTCAATCTTCTTTTGTTGTTGTGTTTGATTTGACTTTTTCTAAGTATGAGATACAGCTAGTAATCAGTTACAGAAAACCGATAACCAGCCTCCTCATGGCAACGATCAGAAAAGATGCACCAGAAAAAATCGACCAATACATGGCAAAATTGCCGGATTTCTCCCGGGAGATCTGCACCCGGCTGCGTGAATGGATCCATAAAGCTGAAGCAGCGTCGTCTCAAGAAAATGGTTGAAATGCTGAATGAGGGCAAGGGGTTGAATGATAAGTACCGGTGATTAATCCTCGGTATTCGTCCGGGCAGAAAGTTGATATCAATACTGGTGTCATGTCAATCATGTGTATGGGGTAAGCCGAAGGGATTTTTGTTCCTGGCAATGCGAAAAATATGTGCATAGCCATAGCTGCGTGCATATTTTAATGAGGCTAAGAAAAAAAGAATAAAATTTGGCCGTGCATAAGTTTGGCTGATATAACACCAGGCTCAGTCTTAATTACTGCTAATAATAATCGATTACAATGATTTACGAATTCAGGGGCTATAAACCTGTCATCCACAAATCCGCCTTCATCCACCCGCAGGCAGCGGTCACCGGTAATGTGATTATCGGCAGGGATGTGTACATCGGACCCGGGGCGGCGATTCGCGGCGACTGGGGTAAGATTGTAATTGAAGACGGGTGCAATGTCCAGGAGAATTGTACCATCCACATGTTTCCCGGTGTAACCGTCACGCTCGAAGAGAGTGCTCACATCGGCCATGGAGCGGTGATCCACGGGGCCCGGATCGGGCGCAACTCCTTGGTCGGGATGAACGCGGTGGTGATGGACAACGTGGTTGTCG
>SKRC01000313.1 GCA_007118695.1 Balneolaceae bacterium
CTGTGGGGCAGGGTTTGTACTGCCCATCCGTTCGATCTGTCCCGTATCAACGTCGACGAGTGCAATGGCTGGATGGCGGCGCATGGTTTCTACCATACGGGCTTTGAACCGGCCGGAAACGTCATCGATAGAATATGGAGGGACTGCCAGTGACTCATCGAAATGATCTCGGTGGTCTGGCCAGGAATCGAGTGATGGAACGAGCATGATCAGCATTCCGCCGCCGTTGACGGCTCCGACGAGTCGTCCCAGTGTGTTGGGCTGAAACGTTTCGTGTGTGTCGAGGATAATCACCTCTCGCGTCGTGCCGAGCAACCGGCTGGTGGCGCTCTCTGGCACGTGTTCACACCGAAGTCGATCGTCAGGTCCGACCAGTGTTGTTTCTGTGATACCGACATCGAGTGTGTCATCACCAAGTCCCTTCAGAACATCGCCGGTGAGCATCTCTTCAAAAATCAATTCGATTTCAGGATATTTCGTCATCAACGGACGAAGAAATAATGGTATCAGGTATGGGGCGATAGTTGGAATCACCCCGATGCGAAATGTTCCCTTCAGGCTGCCGTCCGATGAACGGGCAATATCTTCGATGTGTTTGGTTAGTTTTAAGATTTCCCGGGCCTCTTTGATGATTTGTTCACCGACCTGGGTAGGAGTGACCGGCGATTTTGAACGGTCAAAAATCTTTACTCCCAGCTGCTCTTCCAGTTTATGGATTTGCATACTCAGGGTAGGTTGGGTGACAAAGATTTTTTCCGCAGCCGTAGCAAAGTGTCGGTATTTGTCGACAGCAACGATATATGAAAGCTGTGTGATGGTCATAATATGGTTTTACATTTTCGGTACATTATAAGAACTTTCACAATTCGATATATCAAACCGGAAAAGTCGTTAGATAATTATTAAACCTGCCCGAAAGTGGCCGGTATCATTCATCAATGACAATTTTGGGTTTAAGTCTAAATGTAACAAGAAAGATAATGGATACTTTTCAGAAAAGTCTGCTGTTAAGCGGCCGGGTTCAGGGAGTCGGCTTTCGTTATTTTACCCGGCAGAATGCAGAAAACCTCAATATCAATGGCTGGGTGAGAAACCGCAGGGATGGAAAAGTGGAGGCGGTTTTGCAGGGAAGCCCGGAAAATGTAGAAGAGATGATAGCACGGATGAAACAAGGCCCGTCCTCCGCCCGGGTGGATGATGTTGAAATCAGGGAGGCTCCGGCAGATGAAGAGTTTACGGGTTTTAAAGTGCGAAGATGAATTTTTGTGTGTGAACGTTTACAGATAACCGAACATTGAGACTTTTCATTGCCATACCGATCCCGGAAGATGTAAGTGAGCAACTGGTTAATCTTCAACAGCCGGTGGAGGGGGGCCGGTGGGTGCCGGTAGAGCAGCGGCATCTTACGTTGAAATTTGTCGGTCAATTGGATGACCAGCAAAGAAAATTGTTAATAGAAAACCTGAAAGGTGTGCGGTTTGACCCATTTGATATTTGTATAAAGGGGTTGGGATTTTTTCCTGAAAAAGGAACTCCTAGAGTATTCTGGGCGGGAGTATCACACGATGACTCATTGATTGAACTGCAAAAGCGAGTGGAAAAAGTGGCCATAGAAGCCGGCGCCGAAAAAGACCGCTTCAGTTATAAACCACATGTGACACTGGCCAGAATAAAAAATAAATCGGTCGGAAAAGATGACTTGAGGCCTCCCGGAACGGATTTTGTCTCCAGAATTTTTACGGTTGACCGGTTCAACCTGTTCAAAAGCCTGTTGAGGCCGGATGGAGCGGTACATGAAGTTGTCAAGAGATATAAATGTTGATATAGATGGATTTATCGAGCTTTTTTGAGGAGTTTTTGAAAATATATTTATCGTAACCCACCTACTCGTCAGATGAGTCCGCCTTTTTCACCAAAGGAAATCCAGTGATCTGACAAATGATCAAGGAATTGTTCGTTTATTTGAGCCCACGTCAGTCGGTATTATCCGGGATGAATTATCTAAGGTATTTATTTTGTTCTTGCTTAAGGACCTTATATGCATATAAAATGACGTTTTATGATAGAAATTCTTATGAAAAAATGAAGAAAGTGATGAATGTTATACTGGTGATCGGTGCAGGATACCTCACACTTGTTTTGCTGTTATATCTGATGCAGAACAGCATGGTGTTTTTCCCGGACCGGAATGTAACGATCGAGCCGTCTGCCGTTGGCCTGTCGTGGGAAGATGCGCGGTTTGAAACAGAGGATGGAAAAGTGCTGCATGGCTGGTATATACCGAATGAAGATTCGGATGTTGTATTCCTTTTCTCCCACGGGAATGCCGGAAACATCTCTCACCGGCTCGGGTTTATCGATCTGTTGCATGACAAAGGGATATCCACATTTATCTATGACTATCGAGGGTATGGAGAGAGTGAAGGCAGCCCAACGGAAATGGGTTTGTATAAGGATATTCGCGCAGCCTGGGAGTATCTTACAGGTGAACTGGGGTATGATGGAAGCCAGATCATCCTCTTCGGCCGGTCGCTCGGCGGGGCAGTTTCGGCACACCTTGCCCAACATGTCAATCCAGGTGGGCTGATCCTGGAGTCGTCATTCACCAGTGCCAGGGATGTTGCCTCAAATATATATCCATTCATTCCCTCCCGGATCGTCCGTTTCGAATTTGCCACCATCGATTACCTTCAAAACATCAACACCCCGCTTTTGGTCATGCACAGCCGTGATGATTCCATCATTCCATTCCATTTCGGGGAAAAATTGTATATGGCTGCCCCCGAACCCAAGCATTTTGTAGAACTGCGGGGCGGGCATAACGACAACTTCATGGTTTCAGGTGAGCTTTATTTTGAGGAACTGGGCAGATTTATCTCCGCGTTGGATTGAGGGAGTTCAACAGACTCTTATTCTTCGTCTTCGCTTACGCGGGAATCGCTTCGCTCGGAGCACTCTCATGGCATAGCTTGTACACGTTCTAATGACAATTTTGGTTTCATTCTCTTTTCAATAACTCATCCCCAGCTCAATCTTGTGGCATGCTCTCATTTCAAGGTCACTGTATTCGGACCCGGGGCGTTTTTCGGTTAAAACAACGATACTCCCCGATTGTCGTTGCTGTAATTGTCATGATTCACCTTTTCCTCTGTGGTTTCAAGGATATTCGTATCACATCCTGTAACTGTTAACTGACAGAATATGGGATTCGAACAGATCTATTTTTTTGATTCTTGACATGCGTGGCCTATCGCAGTTGCAGTTCATTTTGATGGTCAAATGGTGGTTGAATTCATCCAATAAGAACCGGATGAAGTGGATTTGGCAAGCAGGAGGTGAACAAATCAAAGGATCACTTCAAAAGGGTCAGAGACCCGGTCTGCCTCGGGGATGAGTTCCTCTACATCTTCGTCTCTGTATATTTCAAAGTGAATCCGATAGAGGCCGGACGAGCTAATGATATCCATATTAGAGGTTACATTCCGGAGATCCAGAATAAATGATTCTGATCCAAGCGTGTCGCCCGGTGCCAGTGTATGAACACGGGGCACAACCGCTGGAACGCGGTACCACCGCCCTCGATCCTTCCACTCCTTGCCGTTCCATTTCTGAAGTGTGATGCCCCCAGGAGCCAGAAAATATAAATTTACATCTGACCGGTTGATGAATTTGACCTCGATGACTCCATCGGTAGTGTTGTTGCGAAGATCATAGCGATTGCTTTCCAGCGGAATTTCGGTGTCGAACTCTCCTTCTCCAAGTGCAGGCATCGTCATATTATTACAACCCGACAAAAATATGCCGAGAGCTAACAATGAACCGATTATCGTGAATTTGCTTTTTGTAATCATAAATAACCTCCTTTTATGAGAATATATTCGTTTTGACAACATAGGTATCGTTGTATTTTGAGTATCCTCCATACATAATACACACAAGGACGCGGACATACCTAATCTTTATTAGAAATTTTTCCTGAAAAAGTCATTGCCTGATATGCAGTCGAGAACTTGTACGCATTTACTGGTACTTTGCAATTAACCGCCAAAGATATCCAATACACATATCCGGTTTGCAAACCAAAGCAATCACCAGGTCACCGTAACCCAATGATTGACCGATGTTCCGCTGTCATTATCTGCATCGGTTACGATGACCCGCAAGACAAAATCATCATCGTTGAAGGATTGATGGCCGTAAAAAGCGGCATCACCGCCAACGTTTTGCCAATTACCTGTCATATTGTAATCAATTTGCCACTGAAAACTGTAGGGGCGAACACCACCGCCAACCGTGGCTTCAAACTGTACAAATTCATTAACCTGGATCTGATTGGGACCCTCGATGAAGGGGTGGATGGAAAGGGTAAACCCGACAGCGGCTCCGGCATCCAGTACCCCATGTCCATACTCGTCGTCCGGCTCTAATGAATTAAACGGATGATTGGCCGTATTTTGCAACCGTTGTCTGACCTGGAAATTATTCCAGGATGGATTTTGGTCAAAGAGCAGGGCAGCCGCACCTGAAACATGGGGAGCTGCAAAAGAAGTGCCGCACCATCCGTCCGTTTCATCCTCATAATCAGTAGTGCCTACCGTGCTCAAAGCCCAAAAGGGGGCTGAAAGAGAAACGTGGGAACCATAATTTGAAGAACCAGGACAAGGACTGGAATCTGCAAAAAACCCATTGTCCCTCACTCCCGAAACGCCGATCACTTGACTATATCCCGCAGGATATACTGTAGTGCCTCCGGTAACACCCGGAACATTTCCTGCCGAAGCAACCAGTACGATCCCGGCATTCCAGGCTGCAGAAACAGCATTGGATTCACCAGTATGTGGGTCGACACCACCAAGACTCATATTTATTACGTCTACCCCATTATTAACACCGAAGTCAATACCGTCGGCAACGTCTTGAGCAGGACAAAATTGGTTACCTTGGAAAACATCACATGCCCCATACGAATAGGCGTCCATGTCTGCAATGCCTGGGGAGACTCCAACGACTCCAATCTCGTTATCCAAAGCCATTAAGATTCCTGAGACATGAGTGCCATGACCTGTTGGATCCTGGCAACCTCCGCCTCCGATTGTTCCACCACAATTCGCAGCAGGGCGATCAGGTAAATCTTCATGATTGTCCATGCCGATATCAATTACCAGAACGCTAACCCCATTTCCTGTGGCCTCAGCCCAGGCCGCAGGAGCCCGAACCAAGTCAATACCCCAGGGAGTAGTTTGTTGTAGAGCCGAGCTTTCTATCAGAGATGATTGCAATTTTCGGTTAAGTGGTATTTCAATATAGTCAACCTGCGGGTGATCGTGTAATTCAAACACATCATCAGGATCCATGCGAACAGAAGCAGCGCCAAATGATCGATAGACCATATCAATCTCAATATTGAGAGAGTCGATCATTTGAAGTGCCAATCGAAAATCCTGCGATGATAACGCTGCACGGATCCCATTTGCTTCCCTCAAACGTTTGCTCTCCGGAGCCTTGAATCCAATCATAGCCCAGCCATCGTTGGCTGCAACGGAGTCTCGTAACACGGCTGTATCCGTATCCCAGGGTCTCGCCTCGGGAATATCCACCTGAAGACGGGGCACGTCTCGCAGGTCTTCAATAGCAGCCTGCCCGAACATTTTAGTCTGAAACTGTTGCATATCATCCTGCTCTTGCTGGCTTCCCAGGAAATTAGAATCACATCCTGAGACGACCAGCATCAGAAGAGGAGCAAGTACAATGAAATTAAAAATAGAGGAGGTTCTGATCATGGCTTTTCTCCTTGTATTTTTGTGTTCAACAATTAGTATCTCAACTATTAATAGTTTAAAAAGCAAATAAATGCAAGAAAAAGTTTTTTATTTAAACTAAAAAAGTTGAACGTTCAAACACCATCGAACAAGGTTTGAAATCGCTCCATGCAGTTGGAATAGAAAAGTCGGGGAGGCGATCCCATTTGTAGAATTTTTCAAAAAGCTAAACCCGAGTGATTTAGCCTATGTTTTAAAAAAAGAATGGATCTGATAAGGTTCAGAATGGCCGACTCATTTGTTCTCCGGACAATATGCTGTTGTTTATCCCTTAGCGTTCAACTCTCCACAACCCGTTTGCTGTTGGAATCAGCAAATTCATGTTTCGATCGAATTCCAAACCTCGTGCCCCGATTGCCCCTTCAGGTACGGCAAGCGTATCCCACGAAGCACCTTGATTCATACTTCTATACAATCTCAATTCATGCTCCCATGGGTATGTTTGGGGGAGCGTCCGGGCACCTGCTGCAAACAAAATTTCATTGTCCATCAGCAAACCGTTAAATAATACCGTTTCATTTGATGGTTCCAGTGCAGGGGCAAGAATGGTTTCCCAGGTTTCCCCGGCATTCACAGACATCGCAACCCTGCCGGTTTCAATCATCCACAAGAGGTCAGGATTTATTGTGTCCACAATGATTTTAGCCACCCAACCGTCATGTTCGGGTATATAAACAACCTCAGCATCCCGCCCCCAGTCGTCACTCCTGTATATAGCCGGTGAAAAGAATGCGGTTTGTCCACCAAACCAAATGCGCCCATCCCGTTTGGGAGATAAGACTATAAATTCCATACCACCCCCGCTCTCGTTGTAATTCCCGGATATAAAATCCCAACTCTGCCCGCCATCGTCCGATTTGAACAATTGAGGGACATCCTGGCCAAAGAAAACCCGATCCGGATTTTGATGATCCACCAATAGTGTTCTTGCCCATAAATTTCCCTCATATTTTTTTGCAAGCCCACCATCACTCTCCAGCCACGTATTCCCTCTATCAAAACTTGCAAAAACGGCTGCCGGAGTGTATTGCTCCTGACCTTCAATACAACAACACACTCCAACAAATATTCTGGGTTTTTCGCAATCAGCGAAGGCAATATCAGAGATCGGAGCACGATCCAGACCCAACGAAGTCCATCCACCGGTTTCCTCATCAAACCGGAACACGCCCTCCTCCCGCGTCCCCGCAAACAGGCCCCAGGGGGTGTCCTCCACGGCGGTTACCCATTTGTCTTCAAGGCCGAGATACGTCCAGGTGTACCCGTCAATTTCAATTTGTTTGAGTTCGAGCGGAGAGACGGGATTTGATGAACAATTTGTTGCCAGCAGCATACCCAGGAAAAACAGAGTTGAAGGAATCAGAGCGAACCTGATCATAAATTGTTTGCCTTCCCGGTCCGGATCAGATTGTATGCTCTTTTTCAATAAATACACTTGCTTTTAATTAAACCAACTCAAAACCTGCCGGTTTAAAAAATACACATCCGGGTGAAACAGTACCTATTCAATTCCACAAATTGGAAAAGAATTAACCGTTTATTTTCAACACTGCGGGAGCTTCTATTTATATTTTTGTTAAACTTGCTTACATTGTCAACTCAATTTAATTTAAATACCAACTACAGACAAGAAAACGTTGAGTAATTCAACCCAAGTATTTGAACGGCTTCTCGAGGTCCTCGGAGTGAAGAAACTGGATGAAGCGGCCGTTATCCTGGGCATGAACCCGGCTACATTCCGGGGCAGAAAAAGCCGGGGAGCGGTTCCGTTTGTGGAGATTGTTCAAAAACTAAATGCAGCAGATTTAGCCTATGTTCTCAAAGGAGAGCGGATGAACCCCGAAGGCTCGGGTGGTAAAGTCTCTCAGGCCCGGATCGAAGACGAGTTCGAGCGTTTTTCAGTTGAATTAATAGAGAGGATAGAAGCCGCGCCCTTCTCCCGTCAGGCAAAACTATGCATAATCGGCGCTTTGCTTCGTATTGGCGAACAAGATCTTTCAGAAAGTTCATCTCCTCCCGATTCCGGTTCTCCTGTCGGTGATTTCGATCAGATGTAAAATTCATTGACTTCCCTCTTAATGTTTAAAGTCTTGGCATTTAAAGAGCGAATAGAGATCATTTACCCGGAACTTCTGTTTTTCGGGGGATATTGTATATGCTTCTCTCACTCAATGGAAACATGCCTGTATCACACGTACATTAGCGATCCCGGGTGCAGGTGTTATTCTGCGATGATCGCAACCAGTACGATCCGGAGAGAATGGATGAGTTACCGGTTCATATAGCGTTGCTTCGAAGGCGTTCATGTGGTTGCATAGTTGTAAATATGGGTCGACGATACCAAAGGCAGATGTATTTATTTACTGATCGTGACACCGGTAGAGGCAACCAAGCCTTTCCCCCTACAATTTATCCTCAAAATCATAAAATCAGGTGTGAACCTTTACCTCATCTAACCTATATTTGACCTTAGTCGAATTCTTATTAGCAATCTTTAAGACCCCTTCGGAATGTACCTGATTTTTGATACTGAGACAACCGGACTACCCCAGAATTTTTCAGCCCCGCTCACCGATTTCGACAACTGGCCGCGATGTGTACAGCTCGCCTGGCAGCTTCACGACCATACCGGTAAACGGCTCTCAAGTGGCGACTATATCATTCAGCCCGATGGATTTACCATTCCCTTTAATGCAGAAAAGGTCCATGGCATCTCAACGGAAAGGGCTAAAAAAGAGGGAGTACCCCTGGAAGAGGCGATGGATGCATTCAGCAAGGATATAGCCCGGGCGGAGTTTGTTATAGGCCATAATCTTGATTTCGATCTCAGCATTATGGGATCGGAATATCTGCGGGCCGGCCGGGATAACCCGCTGACAGACAAATTACATATTGATACCAAGAATGATGCCACCTACTACTGCAAGCTGCCGGGCGGGAGAGGCAAGTACAAATGGCCGACCCTTTCTGAACTGCATGACAAACTTTTTGAGGTCGATTTTGAGGAAGCCCACAATGCTGCAGCCGATGTGGATGCCACGGCTCGTTGTTTCCTGGAGTTGTTACGAATCGGGGTCATCCAGCTGCACTTTCCGCCCAAACTCACAGAGTTCGACAAACCGGCCGGCTCCTATATCGACGAGGAGCTTTACATGGAAAAGATCCGGGACCTGAAAAGCCGGGGTATTGAAAGCGGCCGGGAGAAGGAAAAAAGTACCATCGACCTGCCGAAAGAACCTGCAGGCGGGCAGACAACGGCCCCATTTTCACACCTGCACGTGCACTCCCAGTATTCAGTATTGCAGGGAACCGCGAGTGTGACAGACCTGGTGGAAAAAGCAAAGGAAGATGGCATGCCGGCCGTAGCCCTGACCGATCTGGGGAATATGTATGGCATATTCAAATTTGTGAAAGCGGCTAATGATCACGGCATCAAACCGGTGGTCGGATGTGAGTGCTATTTTGTGGAAGACCGCCACAAGAAAAAATTTACCCGCGAAAACAAAGACAAACGGTATCAACAGGTGTTCCTGGCCAAGGATATGAACGGTTACAGAAACCTGGCAGAACTCTGTTCACTGGGCTATGTGGATGGATACTACTACAAATTTCCGCGTATTGACCGTGAGCTTGTTGAAACTTACCGGGATGGGTTGATTGCCACATCCGGCGGGTTGACTGGGGAAATCCCTGACCTGATCCTGAACCGGGGCGAAGAGTTTGCCGAAGAGGCTTTCCGGTGGTGGCACGAGCTGTTTGGCGATGATTTTTACGTGGAGTTGATACGCCACGGCCTTGAGGAAGAGGAGAGGGTGAATGAGGTATTAATCCGGTTTGCTGATAAATACGGTGTGAAGGTCATAGCCACCAACAATGTATTCTACCTGGAGAAAAAGGATGCCAGGGCTCATGATGCACTGCTTTGCATCGACAACGGGGAGTTGATCAGCACACCCATCGGCAGAGGCAGGGGCACCCGGTTCGGGTTCCCGAACGATGAGTTCTACTTCAAGACCCAGGAGGAGATGAAGGCGCTTTTTGCCGACAGGCCGGATGCCATCAGCAATACGAATGAGATCGTAAAGAAAATTGAACCGATTGACCTGCAACGGGAAGTGATTCTGCCCAATTTCAAGTTGCCGGACGGATTTGAGACCGAAGATGAATACCTTCGGCATTTGAGTTATGAAGGAGCCCGCCGTCATTACAGTGAGGTTTCGGAAGAGGTGGCCGAACGTATCGACCACGAGCTGAATATCATCAAAACGATGGGTTTTGCCGGGTACTTTTTGATCGTGCAGGATTTTATCGAAGCGGCCAAAAAGATGAATGTGTATGTGGGGCCGGGCAGGGGCTCGGCCGCCGGTTCCGTTGTAGCGTATTGCATCGGCATAACCAACATCGATCCGCTGAAATACGATCTGCTTTTTGAACGGTTCCTGAACCCGGAACGGGTGTCGATGCCGGATATCGATATCGATTTTGATGATGACGGCCGGCAGAAGGTCATTGATTACGTGGTTGACAAGTACGGGAAAGATCAGGTTGCGCATATCATTACATTCGGAACCATGGCAGCCCGTTCGTCGGTCAGGGATGTGGCCAGGGTGCTGGACCTCCCGCTGCCCGACGCCGACCGCATCGCCAAACTTGTACCCGAAACCATCGGGATCTCACTGGAGGATGCGTTCAACGAGGTCAGGGAATTGCGTGATATCAAAGGTAAGGATGACCTGGAAGGGCAGACCCTGCAGATGGCGGAAACCCTGGAAGGATCGGTCCGCAATACCGGCATTCACGCAGCCGGTGTGATCATCGCCCCCGACAAACTCACCAAATACATTCCCATCTGTACCGCCAAAGATGCCGAACTCTATGTGACGCAGTTCGACGGAAAGGTGATCGAAGATGCCGGGATGCTGAAAATGGATTTTCTGGGGTTGAAAACCCTCTCCATCCTGAAAACAGCCATCGAGATGGTCAGGGAGAATCACGGTAAAGAGTATAACCTGGATGATATTCCACTCGATGACGCCAAAACCTTTGCGCTGTATCAGAAAGGAGGTACAATCGGTACGTTTCAGTTTGAGTCGGACGGGATGCGCAAGTACCTGAAACAGCTCAAACCGACCGATATCAATGACCTGATTGCTATGAACGCCCTCTACCGGCCGGGCCCGATGCAGTTTATCCCCGATTATATCAAGCGCAAACATGGCAAGGAAACGGTATCACACCCGCACGAAGACCTCCGAAGCATCCTGGAGCCTACCTACGGCATCATGATTTACCAGGAGCAGATCATGATGGTTGCCCAGAAAATGGGTGGATATTCACTCGGTGAAGCGGACGTGCTCCGGCGCATCATGGGCAAGAAACAGCCCGAACTGCTGCCGCCCGAGGAAGAGAAATTCATGAAGCAGGCTGTGGAAAAAGGCTACGACAAGAAAGTGGCCAAAGATGTGTTCGATAAAATGGCCCTTTTTGCCGGGTACGGGTTTAACAAATCCCACTCCGCAGCCTACTCCGTAGTCGCCTATCATACGATGTATTTCAAGGCAAATTATACGGAAGAGTTTATGGCAGCAGTTCTTTGCCATAACATGGGCGACATCAAAAAAGTCTCATTCTTCATCGAAGAGTGTCAGGCGATGGGCATACAGGTGGATCCGCCCAATATCAATTCGGCTGAAGGGCGTTTTTCAGTCAAAGACGGCCGGATTCAATACGGCATGTCGGCGATCAAGGGGGTTGGTTCCAATGCGATCAAACAAATCGTGGAGGAGCGTCAGGAAAATAGCAAGTTTACCTCCATATTCGACTTTTCGTCCAGAATCGACACACGGGTGTGCAACCGCAGAACGATTGAAAGCCTTATCCAGGCCGGGGCATTCGACGAACTCCATCAAAACCGGGCTCAGCTGCTGGAAAGCATTGAGGATATCCTCAGTTATGCCTCCCGCAAGCAGGAAGAGAACCGTTTGAATCAGGCGAGTCTTTTTGGTGACACCTCTTCAGGCGGGATGGGCATGGACGAGCCCCGGCTGCGCGATTGCCAGCCCTGGTCCAACATCATGAGGCTGAACAAGGAACGGGAGCTGATCGGGTTTTATCTCAGCGGCCACCCGCTCGACAAATACCGGGAAGATATCCGCCTGTTTGCCAGTCATTCCCTCGATCCCGGTAACCTGGAAAACCTGTCGGACAAGACGCAGGTCAGAGTGGTAGGGATCATCACATCGGTAAAACGGCTCAACGACAGGAAGGGAAGGCCATTTGCATTCGTATCCCTGGAAGACCTGGAGGGAGCCATTGAAGCTATCACCTTTAATGATGTTTACGACAGCAATCTTGGCATGATTCAGACAGATACCATTGTGATGATGGAGGGGCACATCGATAAAAGGGATGATAAGCCGAAGATTATAGTCAAATCACTTGAAAGGGTTGAAAATTTGCGTGAAAAGTACCAGGATCAGCTTCAGCTGAATCTGAATATAGAAACCGCCTCGGTCACCGATGATGATCTCAATGAAATGGCGACCCTGTTCAGCCTGCATAAGGGAAATACGCCGATTAAATTCATCGTTTACAGTAATGAAGCCGACAAACCGATTCCAATGAACATTAGAAAATTTGTGGTGGAACCGAGCAATGAACTTCTGGGCAGTTTGAAAAGCTTAATCGGAGAAGAATCGGTCGGGTTGGTAAGATTTTCGGGATAGATAACCTCTGATAATCAGTCAGATAGCCAAAAGCGATATGCAAATGCAATTGGTTTATCTGTATCTTAAGGCAGAATATAAGACCGGATTCATTCGTTTGATTTCGATCACTGGAAATTTTTTAAAACCTTATATTCCTTTAGCGCTTTTTGCCCCTGCCGGGCACTGGGATTGAAAGTCGATCCCGGCAAGCAAAGCCGGGGAAACAGGTCAGGAGCCTTATTCAAAGTAAACAATCCTGTCGGTTTCAATTTTGGGTTAAATACTACAGGATTTGCAACAGGATCGCGAAGAAATTCAAGGTTTCGAAGAATGAAGTATGATAATGACGAGCAAAATTTTTTATTGAACCCAATACAAGATCATACAGCTTTTATGGCTTGAACAGGTCAGTGAACGAAACCCGTTCGATAAAGATTTCAATTAACAAACAGATAAACAATTATGTCAAAACCAATAGAATTTACAGATAGCAATTTTTCGGAAGAAGTAGAGAATTCAAATAATCCCGTTTTGGTGGATTTTTGGGCGGAATGGTGTGGCCCTTGCCGGATGGTCGGCCCCGTTGTGGAAGAACTTGCCGGAGAGTACGAAGGCAAGGCCAAAATCGGGAAAGTCAATGTTGATCACAATCCGGAGGTGTCGGTAAAATATGGCATACGCAGCATTCCGGCACTACTCATCTTTAAAGATGGAGAGGTTGTCGACCAGATTATTGGGGCAGTTCCCAAAAATCAAATCAAGAATAAACTGGATGCGCAAATTGCGTAAACTTATAAAAGTTAAAACCTGATTCATATTACAGGAAAAGGAATCAGTCCGGAATTCCTGAATTATTCTTCTAAGAAGTAAAAGGCGATGCATCAGCATCGCCTTTTCTTATTATTTGCATGGATTAAACCCTAATCCGCATTTCGCTTCGCGTACAAAAAATGGGCACTCCGTGGGGAAAAGATGTACCGCCGTCGGGATACAAAAAATGGACCCCGACCGCTCGGGAGGGAAAAGTTGAGCGCTTGGAACTCACAACTTTTTTGTTGAAAATGTTAAAACCTATTATAAAGCAATAAGTTGGGTCGATTTTTTAGGCTTCAAAAATAACAGGGTGTTTTCCGGCGCTCCGAGAGCAGCGATTCCCACGAAGCTCATTATTCCCCTCAGCTTCGCCTTGCTGAGGAAAAAATTTCTAGGTGAATAATGCATGTAAAAGAAATGGCAGGGATATACAATTTTTTGCATCTTAAAGGTTGTCTGTTAATACCGAAGTGTTAATTTTATCCGTTATGCCTGAAAGTTTCTTAACTACTCTTTTTATATGAATAAATTCATTAAACGGCTTCTGACTATCTCTATAGTACTGCTTGTCTTCAGTGCTTTGGCATGGCCAAAAGTGAAGCCATTGCTGAGCACGCCGGCAGAAGAAGTCGGAAACAGTGCCGACCGGCAAAATCGTTTGCATGTCGAAGGTGTGGTGATGGAGCCTGAGGTGCTTGAAGACAAGATCTTTACAAGCGGGACTATTCTGGCAAATGAAGTAGTGGATTTGCGTTCGGAAATGGCCGGGAAGGTGGTTGACATACAGCTCGAAGAAGGCCGGTCGGTGAGAGAAGGCCAGCTTTTGTTGAAAATCAATGATAATGAACTTCAGGCTCAGCGCAGAAGGGCACAATTTCAGCTGAACCTGGCGGAGCAGAGGGCAGAAAGACAGCGACGGCTGCTGGAACGCGGCGGCGTAAGCCAGGAAGATTATGATGCAACGGTTAATGAAGTCAATGTGTTGATTGCGGAACTGGACCTGATTGATGCACGAATTGAAAAATCGGAAATTCGGGCTCCGTTCGACGGTTTGGTAGGTTTGAAATTTGTCAGTTCCGGCAGTTTTATATCATCCGATACCCATATTGCCACATTGAATGACATCGACCCGGTAAAGATCGATTTTTCCATACCCGAACGATATTTCACACGGATTCAGGTGGGTGACCGGATCAATTTCAATGTGCAGGGACATGATTCAACATTTACCGGGGAAGTTTATGCCATTGAACCCAGAATCGATACACAGACCCGAACCATTCAGATCCGTGCATTGAGTGACAATCCCGACAGAATGCTGATACCCGGTGCTTTTGCAAATATCGAATTGATCCTTGAGACCGTGTACGATGCCCTCATGCTTCCTGCCATTTCAGTTATTCCGGAACTGAACAGACAGAAAGTATTTAAGTATGAAAACGGAAAAGTGACCCAAGTGGATATCCTCACCGGGTTGAGAACCGATCGATCGGTACAGGTTGTAGATGGAATCGCTCCGGGCGATACAGTGCTGACTACCGGCCTGCTTCAGGCCAGGGAAGGGATGGAAGTTGAACTGACCAACATACGCAAATCCACAGATCGATGAGTTTAACGTCATTAAGTATACGCAGGCCTGTTCTCGCATCGGTAATGTCGATTGTAATCGTTCTTTTCGGGGTTATTTCATTTTTTATGCTGGGTGTCCGCGAATATCCGGCTGTCGACCCACCTGTTGTTACGGTTCGAACCGACTATGTAGGCGCCAGTGCCGATGTAATCGAATCTCAGATCACTGAGCCGCTTGAAGAGTCATTGAATGCGGTTGCCGGCATACGAACACTCTCATCTGTGAGCAGGGAAGGGGCAAGCACTATCACAATTGAGTTTAATGTTGATATGGACCTGGAGGCGGCGGCCAACGATGTTCGCGACCGGGTATCCAGGGCTCAGCGAAGTTTGCCATCGGATGCCGAGCCGCCGACGGTAACCAAGGCCGATGCGGACGCTATTCCGATTATCTTTGTGAATGTCAATAGCGACCAAAGAGATCTGCTGGATTTAACATCCATCGCTGAGAATATATTCAAAGAACGTCTGCAAACCATTGAAGGAATCAGTGAAATACGAATTTGGGGATCGCGCCAATATGCCATGAGGCTCTGGATGGATCCGCTGCGGCTTGCTGCCTATCAGTTAACCCCACTGGATGTGCTGAATGCTCTCAACCGGGAAAATGTGGAACTTCCCTCGGGCAGGATCGAAGGTTTTACAACCGAGCTGACCGTACGTACGATGGGGCGTATGACGACACCTGAGGAGTTCAATAACCTGATTATAAACGAGTCGGATGGGAATGTGGTCCGTTTCAGGGATATCGGGCGGGCCGAGCTGGGCGCTCAGAACGAGCGAACCGTCCTGAAACGAAACGGTGTGCCGATGGTGGGGGTGGTGGCGATTCCGCAACCCGGGTCAAATCAGCTGGCTATTGCGGAAGAATTTTTTGAAAGGGTGGAGCGGATAAAGGCCGACCTGCCGGAAGATGTGGTTCTGGCAACCGGGTTTGATACCACAGAGTATATCCGGGATTCCATTTTCGAGGTCCAGCAGACAATCTTTATCGCTTTTCTGCTGGTGATCCTGATTATCTTTCTGTTTCTGCGGGATTGGCGCACGACCCTTATCCCGATTATCACCATACCCATTGCCCTGATTGGAACTTTCTTTGTAATGTACCTGGCCGGGTTTTCAATTAATGTGTTAACGCTGCTGGCGATTGTACTCTCTATCGGACTGGTGGTTGACGACGCCATTGTGGTTCTGGAAAATATTTACGCTAAAATGGAGATGGGACTGCCCATCATTGAGGCTGGAATCCTGGGCTCTAAAGAGATCTTTTTTGCGATCATTGCCACCTCACTGGCACTCGTCTCGGTTTTCATGCCAATATTATTCCTGGGTGGTAACACTGGACGGCTTTTCCGTGAATTCGGCGTCGTTATCGCCGGGGCCGTTGCCATTTCCTCATTCGTTGCTTTGACGCTTACGCCGATGTTATCAACGAAAATTCTGAAAAAAGACCAGGAAAAGAGCCGTTTTTATAAACTTACAGAACCATTCTACGTCTGGTTGAATAACAAGTATAAATCCTCGCTCGATACCTTTATGGAAAGGCGGTGGATGGCGTTTGTTGTGATTGCTTTTTGTGCCGGTTTGGGTATCTGGATCAACAGCATTTTGCCCCAGGAAATTGCACCCATGGAAGACAGGGGGCAGATGAGAATATCTGCAACTGCACCGGAAGGGGCTACCTATGAATATATGGATGCCTATGTCGATGATATGATCCTGGTTGTTACCGAAAGCGTACCTGAACTGCAGGCCATGAACACAGTGACCTCGCCAGGGTTTGGTGCGGCAGGATCCGTCAATTCGGCGTTTGGGTTTCTGACCCTGGTTGACCGCAGGGAACGCGATCGATCACAACAAGAGATCGCAGACCAGGTCGGACAGGAACTTTCCAGGTTAACAGGTGCAGAAACATTCGTATCACAACCGCAGTCGATCGGCCAGCGTCGTGGCGGGCTTCCCGTGCAATATGTGCTTCAGGCACAAACGCTGGAACAGCTTCAGGATCTGATACCTGTGTTTCTTGAGGAAGCCAGAAATCATCCGGTATTTACCTTTGCTGATGTAAACCTGAAATTTAACAGGCCCGAGCTGCAGGTCAATATCAACAGGGATCGTGCACGGGCCCTGGGTGTCTCCACGCAGGATATTGCCCAGACGCTGCAATTGTCCCTGAGCGGGTCGAGGTTTGGTTTCTTCATCATGGATTCCAAGCAGTACTGGGTGATCGGTCAGATGGAACGGGAACGGCGAAATGAGCCGGTAGATCTGCAGACTATCTATGTGAGAAACAACCGCGGTGATTTGATTCAGATGGACAACCTGGTTGAAGTGAGTGAAGACAGCGCCCCGCCGCAACTCTACCGGTTCAACAGGTACGCAAGTGCGACCATATCCGCGGCACTTGCACCGGGCTACACCATCGGCGACGGCATTGATGCCATGGATGAAATAGCAGCTGCTGTGCTGGATGAGCGAATCGTTACGGATCTTGCCGGAGCTTCGCGTGACTTTGCAGACAGTGCAGCCGCTATGGATTTTATTTTTGCATTTGCACTTGTGCTGGTATATCTGGTTCTGGCTGCTCAGTTCGAGAGTTTCAGGGATCCGTTTATTATACTCTTTACCGTGCCACTGGCACTTTTCGGATCGTTGCTGGCTCTATGGTATTTTAATGAAACACTCAACATCTTCAGTCAGATTGGTATGATTATGTTGATAGGGCTTGTGACAAAAAATGGAATTCTGATAGTTGAGTTTGCCAATCAACGCCAGGAACAGGGGATGAACCTGATTGATTCCATCAAAGATGCAGCTGCAGTCCGATTCCGTCCCATCCTGATGACTTCAATGTCAACAGTACTTGGTATCCTGCCGATTGCCCTTGCCTTTGGGGCCGGCTCGGAAAGCCGGGTCTCCATGGGTATTGCCGTAATTTTCGGGCTCATCATCGGAAGTATTCTCACTCTTTATGTGATACCTGCCATCTACACTTATTTCGCCTCCGAGAAAGATCTGATCGAGATTGACGAGGAACGATTGAAAAAAGCTGAACAACTCCAAGTGACATCCCTGAAATGAGATATATCTTTTTGCTGCTCTTGCTGACTTTGCCTTTGACAATAACTAACCAGGTAAAGGCTCAGGACCTGTTAACGCTCGATGAAGCCATAGATATCGGGCTCGAAAACAACTACGGCATCCGGATTTTCCGGAATCACGCGGAAATTGCCTCAAACAACCGGACCCTGGGAAATGCCGGATTTATGCCTGCCGTTTTTGGAAACGCAACCCGCAGAGAAAGTGTGGAAGACAGCCGGTTTCAAACGGATGCAACCGAAGGTATCCGTGAAAACTTGGGTGCCCGTTCCACCAATACATCAGCAGGCTTGTCTTTGAGCTGGACGCTTTTCGACGGTATGCACATGTTTATCAACCATGAGAAATTGGGTGAACTCGAAGAACTGGGCAAAAATGAGTTTCAATTTCAGGTGGAAAATACTGTCGAAAATATAATTGGTGCCTATGTTGTCATAATCAGGATCAACGAGCAACTGAAAGTACTTGAAAATACGGTGGAAATATCGCAGGAACGGATCGACATAGCAGAGACAAAACGTGACCTGGGATCCGGTTCCGAATACGATCTGCTGCAGGCCCGCAATGATTTTAATGCCGACAGGGCAGCGGTTTTGAGGGAGAGGAACCGACTTGTGGAAGCAAAAATAATATTGAATGAAATTCTGGCCAGGGAGTCTGAAGAAGAATTTGATGTGACTTCCGATATCTTTATCAACCGGGATCTGATGTTTGATGAGCTCCACAGAAACATCATGGAAAATAACATTGCTATTCAACTTGCCCGAGCCGAACAGAGAATTGCCGATCTTGAGACCAGGGAAATCAGGAGTGAGAGATTCCCTGAGCTAGAATTAAACAGCGGCTATAACTACAACCGAACAGACGGCGGTGGCGGATTTCTGCGCTTTAATGAAACACAGGGTTTTAATGTCGGTATTACTGCCAGAATAAATCTCTTTGACGGGTTTAATACCAGCCGCCGGATACAAAATGCCAAAATAAAACAGAAAAACAGGCAGTTGATACTTGAAGAAGAACTAAAGAGGGTAAACGCGAGTTTTTTACGTGCGTTCAGAACCTACCAGAACAGCCTGGAGTTGGTTGATCTGGAAGAAGAGAACCTGGTTATTGCCGAAGAAACCCTTGATATTGCCCTTGAAAGATTTCGGCAAGGGATTATCAGTGCCATTGAATTCCGTGAAGCACAACGCACATTTCTCTCGGCCGAAAGCAGACTGATTGAAGCCAAGTATGATGCCAAGATCGCCGAAACCGAACTACTGCGGCTTAGCGGTGGTTTGCAGCATGTTGCTTTTTAAACAGTGTGTCAGTGGGTCAGGGGTACAATGAAGCAGTACTTCAGTGGGTTGGTGGTACAGTTGTACAGTGTTACAGAGTTATAGTGGTAACAGTGGCCGATGTCGATGTAACCGGACATCCCATTTGACCGGATAAGCTTGTTGGTGATGGATTGCCAGCTCTTTTTGAATGGATGGGGAATTAATTGAAAGGGCGGGGAAGGGGCGGGTTACCCGTTGCAATACCGGACGCCAATTTATCGCTTACCTTTTAAATGTCATGGTAACGAGCCTGCCTTCGTCGCTGTAGGTGACGGTATCGGCATACTCTTCCATCAGAAAAATTCCGCGGCCGCCCGTTGCCAGCAGGTTCTCTTCCCTGATCGGATCGGGGGTGTCTTCGGGATTGAATCCCGTACCCTCATCCTGAACCGTGATTAACACAAGTTTTTCATCGATAACGACTTTTACTTCGACATCTTTGTCTAAATCTTCCTTATTTCCGTGTACGATGGCATTGGTGGCAGCTTCACTCAGCGCAAGCATGACCCTGTCCTTTAGGTCATCGCATAAATTCATCTTCTGGCTGAAATCTTCAACAAAATCAGGTATTTTTTCTGCTTCGATGAATTCGGATTTAAGTTCCAGGTTGAAGGATCTGCCCATGTTATTTCTGTTGTTGCCGGTTATAATCAGGCGTAGATGCCCCGCATTTTCAGTGTTGTCGCCACCCGGTTGATTGCATAGACATATGCAGCCTGCCTCAGTGTGATTTTATATTCATCACTGACCTGGTAGATGTTGTCGAATGCATTTCTCATCATGCGATTAAGGCGCCGGTTGACGCGTTCTTCAGTCCAAAAATATCCCTGTCTGTCCTGCACCCATTCAAAATAAGATACGGTTACCCCTCCCGCATTGGCAAGAATATCGGGGATGATCATGATGCCCTTGTTCTCCAGTATTTTGTCGGCATTGAATGTTACAGGGCCATTGGCCCCTTCGGCAATGATTTTTGCCTTGATCTGTTCGGCATTATGACGGTTGATTTGATCTTCCCTGGCAGCCGGGATCAGTACATCACATTCCAACTTAAGCAACTCCTCGTTACTGATTGACTCTGCACCGGAGAAGCCCTCCAGTGATTTTTTCCCATTGTCGGTGTATTCCAGAGCAGCCGGTATATCAATTCCTTTTTTATTAAAATAGCCGCCGCTGACATCACTGATTGCAACGACCCTGGCTCCCTGTTCGTACATGAGCTGGGCGGATATGGACCCGACATTGCCAAATCCCTGGACGGCAACTGTCACCTTGTTGGGCATCTTGCCCAGTTTACTCAGTGCAGCCAATATGGTTGTGACCACACCGCGGCCGGTTGCTTCTTTACGGCCTTTTGAGCCACCGAGAATTATCGGTTTTCCTGTAACGACTGCTGTTTCGGTGCGCTGAGAGTTCATGCTGTAAGTATCCATGATCCAGGCCATTACCTGTTCATTGGTGTTCATGTCGGGAGCCGGGATATCACGATCGGGGCCAAATACCCCGAGCATATTGGCTGTGTAACGCCGTGTAACCCGTTCAAGCTCTGAGTGTGACAGGCTTTTGGGATCGCACCTTACTGCTCCTTTTGCACCACCGAAAGGCACATTTACCACCGCACATTTCCAGGTCATCCAGGCAGCCAGGGCTTTGACTTCCTCCAGGGTTACGTCCGGGGAGTATCGAATCCCGCCTTTTGACGGTCCCAGAACGTTGTCGTGGATGACCCGGTATCCTTCAAAGACTTCAATATTTCCACTGTCCATGATCACAGGGATGGAAACAATGACCTGTTTGACGGGGCTGGCAAGATATTGAAACATGCCTTCATCCAGGTTCAGAATGTCTGCGGCCATACGGAAACGCTCTAGCATGGACTCAAACGGAGATTCCTGGTCCAATTTCGGTCCTGGTTCCTTGTAATAACCGGTCGTATAGAGATCTTTATTGTAAGGCATCTTCGTTTTTTACCTTCGGTGATTGACAGCTCTTTTTTGATGGCTGCCTGATATCATGTCAACCACACTTATGCGGGGCTCCCGACATCTGTCGGGTTCCTTTATATCCCTGGCTGCTTTTAAAAAATATGCACGCGGCTATGGCTGAGCACCTGTTTTTCACATTGCAAGGAGCAAAAATACCTTTGGCTTACCCCGCAATGCATGGTCGACACGACACTAGTCAATGATACGCAAAATAGAGTCTTTTTCAGAATAGGAGAAATGGTTTTTAAAAAAGTTTAGCCTTGATATGTTGTTTGTCCATTTTGGATTCATCGCAGATGCGATAGGAACTTTGAATCCACATGAACCCGTTGATGAAAATTTGAGTTGATATTTAACATAAAATAAAACATAATAGGTGCTGTTAATATCCTAAGACGGCCACTATTGGCTGTTATAAAGAAATAATCCATCTATGGATAGCAATGTATTGGTACTGAATCAGGATTACCAGCCGTTGAGTATCTGTTCGGTTCAGCGATCGGTTAAATTACTATTTTTGGAGAAAGCGGAGGTGCTGCACGACGATCCGAAGAGAAAAATACGCACGATCGATGATGAGTATATCTATCCATCTGTGATCCGGCTGCGCTATTATATTAATATACCCTATACCAGGATTGTACTATCTCGCCGCAATGTTATGAAAAGGGACGGGCATACGTGTCAGTACTGTGGAATCAAATCGGACCTTACCCTTGATCACGTGATACCCCGAAGCAAAGGCGGCGTCGATACATGGGAAAATCTCGTTACTGCCTGCAACAAATGTAATGTCCGGAAAGGCAACCGAACCCCCGATCAAGCGAATATGCCGCTGAAACGCAAACCATTCCGGCCGATTCATATCACCTTTTTCCGGGATATCCTGGGAGGCGTTCAGGAGGATTGGAAACCTTATCTTTATATGTAGCCGGCATCGTTTGAAGTGACCGGGAATTGGGCTGGTAATCGTGTTGCCGTGCAATTTTTAACATTTTAGTACCTTTACTCCCATTGAATTAATGAAATCAGTCTGAATAGCAGTCAGTCGGATAATTTTCGTTCCATTTAGCATATATTTGGCCCTATTTTTCTTAGGTATGATATTGAATATGCTGAATACCTGCAAAGATTTCGAGGGTACCGAATGCTTCCGTTCAGTCACAACGATCTGCGAAGTTGCAAGTTCCGTATTCTAAAATGCAGTATCTGAAATACCGGTGCACCCTGTCGATTTTTAGCAACATTTAAAGCCTTGAAGTTTGGCAAGGATTCACTATACTGAGCCGCACTTCAACAAGAATTTTCTCACCTACTGATCGTTAAACCCGTCGTACCATTTCCATTTGGAAATTTTTATCTTAATAAGTTAACCCAAGAAAGTCGTAAGAACTTTTTTGCCCTCCGGGTAAAAATGTCATTGTTTCAATGACAAGTTCAGGGTACATACATTTATTATAACAGATATCGGAAAAGCAGATAAGACGATAAATAACAGAATGAGTAGTAAAGGCCGTGTCCTGGTCGCCATGAGCGGCGGGGTTGATTCGTCAGTCTCCGCAGTGATGCTCAAAGAGCAGGGATACGAAGTGATCGGAATTACAATGAAAACCTGGGATTACCACCGAAGCGGAGGTAATGACGGGAAAGAAACGGGCTGTTGCACCGTCGAGTCGATGAATGATGCCCGACAGATTGCCGTACGCCACGGTTTCAAACACTTTATCGTGGATATTCGCGACGAATTCGGCAACTGGGTGATCGACCGGTTTATCGAAGATTACACCAGCGGACGAACACCCAATCCCTGTGTGCTGTGCAACACCCATATCAAATGGGCTGCGCTGTTACGCCGGGCGGATGACCTGGGCTGCGACTACATCGCTACAGGGCACTACGCCAATGTGCGTGAAGAAGCTGGAAGGTTTGTCATCTCAAAAGGAAAAGATCACAATAAAGATCAGTCCTATGCGCTCTGGGGCGTGAAGCAAGAGCATCTGGCCCGCACCATTTTCCCGCTGGGAAATTTCAGGAAAACAGAAATCCGCCAGTTTGCAGAAGATTACGGCCTGCTGAATGTGGCGAACAAGCCGGATTCCTACGAGATCTGTTTCATCCCCGACAATAATTACCACCGGTTTCTGATGGACAAGGTGGAAGGGCTCGAAGAAGAGGTGAAAGGCGGAAAATTTGTGGATCAGGACGGGAATATTGTCGGTGAGCATAAAGGATACCCGTTCTACACAATTGGCCAGCGAAGAGGGCTTGACCTGGCTATAGGCAAGCCGGTTTATGTCACTCATATCGATGCCGACAACAATGTGATTACCGTCGGTGAAAAAGAAGACCTGATCAGTACCACCTGCAGAGCCAAAGAGCTCAACATGGTGAAGTACGACCGTGTGCCCGGCGGCGAAATGGAAATTACCGGAAAAATCCGGTACAACGATAACGGAGCAGTTGGATCGCTTCGCCAGATCAGCGATGATGAAATCCAGGTTACGTTTCCGGCCGGACGTGAAGCGATCACTCCCGGTCAGGCAGTGGTGTGTTACGAAGGAAATGATGTGGTTGCCGGTGGATGGATTCACAAGGTGAATGTGGGAATGGATCAACTGGTCGACGTTTAGTGCATCAATCCATAGTTTTGTAACGATCGAGCGTGCCGATGTTTGCAGCCTGTAAAAGGCGATGCAATAACGCATCATCCCGCCGGCCTGGGTTGGCAAGGAGTTGCAACGAGGCAGGCCCGAAACCCCGACAGGCCCGGGTAAGTAAGAGGTTGTAACGCGGCTGGCCCGTGATCCCGAGATTCACGCGTTGAATGCCGGGGAGGCGAAGGCTGATGAAATTTTGAAATGATGCGCTAAGGTGAAACTAAAACGGACCGGCAACGTTATACCCGGGTACATCAACTTCATTACTTTAAAACCATGGCAAAGAACATTATTACATTCCTGCTTCCATTTATCCTGGTCTTTTCCTTTCTGCCTGATACAGCTGCGGCACAATTTGAAGGGGAGATTGTTTTTCGGGCATATGAACCTGAAAGGGCCGAAAACCCCCAGCGATATGTACAATTTATTGCTACACCGGAGCGCATACACCTGAGCAGCCAGGACCGCTATAAGGTGTTTAGTGGCATGGACGCCAATGGGTTTCTTGTAAGAAATGACCGGAATGACTTTGTCTTTATTTCAGGTGAAGACGATGCACTGAGAATATCAAAAGAAGATGTGAACAGCCTGGCCAACCTGATAGAGCGCATGCAGGGTTCAGCCGCCAGCCAGCAGCAGTTCGACTGGGACGGACGCATGCAGGTTACCGGAGAAACAAAAACAATTGCCGGACATAGAACCGAACAGATTAAAGTTTATGAAGAAAATTCAGAAAACTATGTATCGGTCTGGCTGACGGATGAAATCAAGGTAAACTGGGGCATCCTGGAAAACTCCTGGCATCACTCTTTATCAAAAGTAGTGGAAATAGATTTGCCGATCGAAGTATTCATGAACCGGCAAAGCTTCCCGCTTCAAATGGAATTTTACCGAAATGATGCACTTGAAACGGTGGTAGAGGCGACGCAGGTGAACCGGCGTTCGATTGATAGAAAGCTTGTTGAAATACCTGAAGGAGTGAAAATGCTGGGTATCACCGATTTGATGATGAAAATGATGATGGATCGCCGCTGACAGATGACCAAAACCGGAAAACTAACCCTGCTTCTGCTGTTGATCGCGACTGTATCCTGTAAATCCTCGGAAGAGATATTACAGGAACCGTTGGCTTTTGAACCCTTCTATACAATCAACGACTCTCTGAAGAAAGATCCGGACATCGAAAATTGGCTCAAACCTTACCGGGAAATCTATGAGCAGGAAATGGGACGGAGGATTGCCAGGGCAAATGGCCCGCTCACATTTGGCCAGCCGGAAAGCTCTCTCGGCAACCTTGCTACCGATATCATTCGATATCGTGCCATTCATGAATATCAGAAATTCGTTCATATTGCTGTCATGAACCCAGACGGTTTCCAGCTGGAATTCGAAGAGGGAGATATTACACTTGGAGACCTGTATGAATTTATGCCTTACGACAATACCCTTGTGATCCTGGAGATGAAGGGGCAAGATGTCAGGGAATTGGCAGATGAAATTGCCGAAAAAGGCGGTGTGCCACTGAGTGGCATGCGTATGACCATTGTCGATGGGAAAGCCACTGGAGTACTGGTGGACTCGGAAAGCCTGGAAGCGGATAAAATCTACCTGGTTGCCACCAGCAGTTATGTTGCCCGGGGTGGAGGCGGATTTCATTCAATGCAAAACGGTTTGGCACGGCACGACTATTCTGTATTGATCCGGGATATTTTTATCGACTATATGAGAAGCAGAAGGGAGTTTACTCCAGTTGAAGATCTGAGAATTCGTACAAGGTAAATCACCCATGAAACGACAGGACTTTATTAAACAAAGCTTTCTTCTGACAGCCGGAAGCCTGTTTGCTGTAAATGGTTTCAGCCGGGGTTTGTCTGTTCCCGGGGAGAAAGTGACGATCATGTATACCAATGATACACATGCCAGGATCGATCCATTTCCCTCCAATGCGGTGGAACATGCTGGGCTGGGTGGCGTTTCGAAGCGGGCTGCGCTGATAAAACGAATCCGGGAAGACTCTCCATACAACCTGTTGCTCGATGCCGGAGATGTTTTCCATGGAACTCCCTGGTTTAATGTGTTCGGGGGCGAAAAAGATTTTCGACTGATGTCGAAAATGGGATACGATGCCATGTGCCTCGGCAACCATGAATTCGACAACGGACTGGATGGATTTGCCGAAGTGGCGCCTGCCGCGAAATTCCCGATTCTCTGTGCCAACTACCGGGTTCAAAATACACCGATGGGGCCGTTTGTCAGGCAGTTTATCGTTCGTGAAAGAGCGGGATTACGGGTTGGGATTTTTGGGCTGGGGATTCGACTGCGTGGTCTTGTTAAACCTGAACTTTATGGGGATATCCGGTATGCCAATCCGGTTGCCTGGGCCAACAGGCTTGTCGAGCACCTGCGCGAGGTTCATCGCTGCCATTATATCATCTGTCTGAGTCACCTTGGCTATCGCTATGAGGATGACCGGATCGATGACCGGAAACTGGCATCACAGTTAAACGGGATAGATCTGATCATTGGCGGCCACACGCACACATTCCTGGACCAGCCCGAATCGATCGCCAGACCGGACGGAGACGTTACACTTGTTACCCAGGCCGGACACAGCGGCATCCGGCTGGGCAGGATTGATTTGAGCCTGAACGGGTACGGGGATATTGAAAATGTGATAGCTCATCAGTATACAATCGGCAGTGCCTGAGCCAGCGAATTCCCACTTACTAACCAAAACCTGAAAATAAACCGGATCCTGATATGCCCTGGCCATTGAGAATGACGCTCTATATGAGTCTGATCATGCTGATTATTCTCATCTATCAAGGAATAAAATACAACCAGTCTGTACGCCGGCTGCAATTGAGACCGGCCCTGTTCTATCACGGGATTTTTTTCGTTGCCGTCGTACTGTTTTTCACGTACCCGGTTATGGGGGTGATGGAGTATTGGACGCAGGGCAGTTTTTCCTACGGCACTTATCCGAAAACACTTATTTACCTGTTTTGGTACGGAGCGGTTTTTCTGGGGTTGTCTTTTTCCTGGCTGGTGGCTATTGACCTGTTCTCGCTGATCCTCAAGCGGGTATTCAAGACGGGTGTGGCGCAACGCAAGGTTTTTTTGTCCTATCTCATTGTAATAATCACCGGTTTGGTTGCTGTATATGCGGGAGTAAAAATGGTTTGGCATACACACAAAATTGGGGCTGATGAAATCTCCTATAACCTGAGTGAAGTGACGGGGATTGATATGGAGCCGTTGACGATTGTTCATATAGCTGATCTTCATGCTGACCGGTATACCCGGGACAGAAAACTGAACCGCTATGTCAATAAGGTCAATGAAGCCGAACCGGATATTGTAATATTTGCCGGCGATCTGATAACGGTCGGGACGCATTATATCGAGATGGGGGCGGATGCCATGGCACGCATCGAAGCCAGATATGGGGTGTATGCCGTGATTGGTGATCACGACTATTGGGTGAACAAGGAGCGGGTTGCCGATGCATTGGAATACAGGGGGATTGAGGTTCTGCGGGATGCGAATACCTGGATTGATCATGGTGAGTCGAGAGTTAAATTGACCGGTGTTACTGAAATCTACAGCCAGACGATTTCAACCGACAGGTTGCGGGATCTGCTCGAAGAAGATCAGGGGGAGGTACTCCGCATTGTAAGCAGTCATCAGGCAACAGACAGACTGATCGAAATATCAAAAGAGTACGGGACTCATCAATTGCTGGCGGGGCATACCCATGGCGGGCAGATAAGAGTTCCGGTTTTCTTTTACCCGGTCACAGCTGCCAGGGCTGAAACCCGGTATGTGATCGGCCATTGGTGGCTGGATGATATGCTTTTGAACATCAATAACGGGTTGGGCTTTACGCTTGCTCCGGTTCGTTACAACGCCCCGGCAGAAATTTCGGTTATCAGCGTGTATTAATTCAAGTTCCGCGATAGCTTAACCTTTTGCTGTCATTTCACTTCGCGTGTAAATA
>SKRC01000168.1 GCA_007118695.1 Balneolaceae bacterium
CATCACCCACCCCCTAAAAAAAAAGCCCCAATAATCTGGAGCTTTTTCATCGGATGACCTTGTCATGCTTCTAAAAAAAAAGCGGAGGGCGAGGGATTCGAACCCCCGGAGACCGTGAGACCTCAACGGTTTTCAAGACCGCCGCATTCGACCACTCTGCCAGCCCTCCGTTTAACAAATCATCAGACATCCTTTAACGCCTGGGCGCCGGAAACAATTTCGGAAATTTCGGTCGTAATGGCACTCTGTCGCGCCTGATTGTACTTGAGTCGAAGTTCCTGTTCAAGTTCCTTGGCGTTCTCGGTTGCATTATCCATAGCAGCCATCCTCGCGCCCTGTTCGGATGCATTGGACTCCAAAAGGGCACTCCACAGCTGGATCTTCAAATACAACGGCAGCAGCCGGTCCAAAATTTCCTTATCTCCGGGTTCGTAAATGTAATCAATCGCTTCGTCAGAATCATCCATATTCAGCTCGGCGATCAAAGCAGCCGGATCCACGGGCAGAATCTTCTTGACAATCCTGGTTTGGGCGATGATCGATTTAAATTCATTATGGGCGAGGTACACCTCATCATAACTGCCGGCGGTAAACTCCTCCATCACCTGTTCGATCACTTTAACGGCCTCGGTATAATTCAGATTGTCGAAAAAGCCCGGGTGGGATTCCTTAATCGGATAACCTCTTTTTTTAAAGTACGCAATAGATTTTTTGCCGATGCATACCAAGTCGAGGGTGCCGCTTCTCAAAAAACTGCTGTGATTTTCCCGGATACGGGATTCAACAACTTTAAACAGGTTGTTGTTAAATGCCCCGCAAAGCCCGCGATCGGAGCCTATAACGATGTACAGCAAACGTTTGTTTTCTTCCGGTATCCGCAAAAGTTCGTTATCGATGCTGGCATTTTTCACCAGCCGCGCCACAACTTCCCGGATCTTGGCCGCATAAGGCCGGGTATCGTTCATCCGGGTCTGTGCTTTGCGCAATTTGGCCGCAGCGACCATTTTCATCGCTTTGGTGATCTGCTGGGTGTTGTTGACCGAAGTTATGCGATTGCGTATATCGCGAAGGTTCGCCATCTGTTACGCTTCCTCCGTTGCCGTCAGTTGATCGATGATGGTTTTGGCTGATTTGATCAGTTTTTCACCGAATGCATCATCGAGTACGCCCGTATCGCCAAGTTTACTCATCTCCTTAGAAAATTTGGCGGTCACTGTACTGAGGTAATTATCTTCAAATTCCCGGATTTTGTTGACCGGCAATTTGTCGAGAAGCCCTTCATTGTTAATCTTGAGCAGTGCAATCTGGTTTTCAACCGGAAGCGGCTGGTATTCACCCTGTTTCATCAGTTCCACAGTTCTCTCCCCCCTGCGCAGCTGCCGCTGGGTCGCGGCATCGAGGTCGGATCCGAATTTGGCAAAAGCTTCCAGCTCACGGTACTGGGCCAGATCGAGTTTCAGGGTACCGGAAAGTTTTTTCATCGATTTCACCTGCGCCGCACCACCCACACGCGAGACGGAGATCCCGACGTCGATCGCCGGCCGGATGCCGGAGTTAAACAGGTCGGTATCGAGAAAGATCTGCCCGTCGGTAATCGAAATTACGTTGGTCGGGATGTAGGCCGATACATCACCGGCCTGGGTTTCGATCACCGGCAGAGCCGTCAGCGAGCCGCCCGGTTTCAATTTCGGCCTGAGCGATTCGGGAACATTGTTCATTTGCTTGACAACCGCTTCGTTGTCTATAATTTTGGAGGCTCTTTCCAGCAGCCGGCTGTGCAGGTAGAATACATCGCCCGGGTAGGCTTCCCGGCCCGGCGGGCGCCTCAGCAGAAGCGAAAGCTCCCGGTAGGCAACGGCCTGCTTGGATAGGTCATCGTAGATAACCAGGGCGTGCCGGCCGGTATCGCGGAAATACTCTCCGATCGCCGCACCCGCAAACGGTGCAATGTACCGCATCGGAGCAGTGGTACTGGCCGGGGCAGATACCACAACGGTGTAATCCATTGCCCCGTGTTCTTCAAGCTTGTCGACAATGGCAGCAACCGTGGAGCCTTTCTGGCCAACGGCTACATAAATGCAGAAAACAGGATTGTCGGAATCCTGAATTTCTCGCTGATTGATAATCGTATCGATGGCAACGGCTGTTTTACCGGTCTGCCTGTCGCCGATGATAAGCTCCCGCTGTCCGCGGCCGATCGGGATCAGCGAGTCAATCGCCTTGATGCCGGTCTGGATCGGCTCACTGACCGGCTGGCGGTAAATCACCCCCGGGGCTTTGCGTTCCAGCGGCAGCTCGAGGGTTTCACCGGTCACGGCGCCTTTCCCGTCGACAGGGCGCCCGAGCGGGTCGATCACACGGCCGAGCAGGCCATCACCGGCATTTATCGATGCAATACTCTTGGTACGCTTGACGGTATGGCCTTCCTGCACCATACTGGAATGGCCGAACAGTACGATACCTACGTTGTCCTCTTCAAGGTTCAACACCATTCCACGCAGCGGGTTGCCTTCATTATCCAGTGAATCGGGAAGTTCCACAAGTTCCCCGGCCTGGACTTTCGACAGGCCGTAAACTCGTGCAATACCGTCACCCACCTCGAGGACCGTACCTACATCATAGACTTCCGCTTCACCGTCAAATCCTGACAGTTGCTTTCGCAGTATGGTCGATACTTCCTCTGGTCTGATCTGACTCATTATATTATTCTTTTACCTCAATTTTCAATTAGTTCAAACAGCTTCTTTTTTAAAGAGCGACTTAAGACGTTCAATTTTATGCTTCACGGTTCCATCGATCACGGTGTCGTCGATGCGAACGGCCAGCCCGCCAAGCAGATCGGCTCTTTCATGAAACGTAAGTTCCACATGTTTCTCCGTAATCTTTTCGAGTGTTTTGTTCAACTTCTCACTCGATTCCTGGGGGAGTTCCGTTGCCGAATACACATCGATGTCGATGATACCTGCGTATTCTTTGTAACGTTCGATAAAGCCCTGCATGATCTGGTCGAAAATTCTTTCTCTGCCTTTCCGGATGACAAAATTGAGAAATTCCATCGTCAACGAATCCACCCGCTCTGCAAACAGCGACTGAAGTGCCGCTCTTTTCTCGTCGGATTTAATAATCGGGCTTTTCATAAAGAGTTTAAACTCCCTGGATCCTTTGATGGTGTTGTGAATCAGCGTGACATCCTCAAGGATCTTGTCGAGTTTATTCTGTTCGATTGCAAGTTGCAAAAATGCAGTTGCATATCGCCGTGCAGTTTTCAGGACCATGGTCAATCAATTCTTTGAAAGATTGCTGATGTACTTTTCGACAATCTTCTGGTTTTTATCCTTATCCAGCTCCGAATCAATGATGATCGATGCCGCTTTGACGGCCAGGTCGGCGACCTCATGGCGGAGTTCAATCAGGGCGCGCTGCTTCTCCTGCTCGATGGCATCTTTGGCATCCTGCAAAACTTTTGAAGCTTCCTCCCTGGCTTTCTCGATCCGGTCAGCCCGAAGCAGTTCAGCTTCTTCGATCGCTTCCTTGCGAATTTGCTGTGCCTTGACTTCAGCCTCACGCATGGCTTTCTCATTTTCCTTCGAGATCTTTTCCGCCTTGGCAAGGGCTTGTTCGGCTGACTCCAGGGATTGTTTGATGCGTTTTTCACGATCATCAAGTGCTTTTACAATATGCGGTACGGCGTATTTGCCCATCCCCCATATAAATACAAGCATGGATATCAAAACCCAGATTGCGAACCCTGTATCAAAGGAAAGCAATCCGCCTCCTCCGTTCAAGAAATACATCATTGAGTCTCCTGTTATTTAATTAACCACCGATTTGGAGAGCCAGCAAGATACAAACAATCGCGCCGATCAATGCAACACCTTCAATAAAGGCGGCTGTCAGAATCATCGCGCCCCGGATGTCCCCGGATGCTTCCGGCTGACGGGCGATACTTTCTGTAGCACCTTTGCCAATCATTCCGATTCCAATTCCAGCACCAATTGCAATAATACCGGCACCTATACCAGCTGCTAATAGTCCTAATTCCATAATTCTATACCTGTTTTATTATTCATTTATAGTTAGACGTTAACGTTGGCCGTTCTGGCCACTGACGAATCATGTTCATCGTGATGATGTTCCTCAGCTGCCATACCGATGAATACGGCTGACAGCAGCGTGAAGATGTATGCTTGCAAAAGCGCAATAAACGCTTTTAACACGTAAAGCAAAGCGGTTAGTGCGACCCAAACGATCCCCGAGCCTACACCGATATAGGCCCCGAACATATCGGTAAAGATAAAAATTAGCCCCAGTATGGCTACAATCATGATTTTGCCCGATAGCATGTTTGCAAAAAGACGTATGGCCAGGGCAAACGGCTTGGTAAACAGCCCGATGATTTCCACTGGCGTGAGAATAATCCGCACCAGCGGATGCACGCCGGGGAACATAAATACGTGCTCCCAGTGGTCTTTTGTGCCGCTGAACTGGGTGATAAAAAATGTCATCGCTGCCAGTGTTGCCGTTACCGTCAGGTCGGCGGTTGGCGACACACCCCAGGGAAACAGGCCGAACAGGTTCATAAAACTGATGGCCATAAAAATGGAAAAAAGGTAATTCACATACTTGTGGTACTTATCGCCGGGGATATACTCTTTGGCGATGTCATCGCGGATAAACACAAAAAAGACCTCAAACAGGTTTTGCCAGACCCCGCGGGGTTCGGTTTCAGAGCCCAAACCGTTGCGGTACCGGCGTGCTGCCAGCCAGGTGATGAAAAAGGTCAACAGAATCCCAAACCAGACATACATCAAATGTGAAGTAATGGAGAAGTCGATGGTCACCGATGGTCCGTCGGCGCGCATAATTCGCTCGTTTTCAACGATAAAATCCCCGGAAGCCAGGGCGCTTTCGGTATTGGCATAAAAATAAAATTGCCCGCCGGCCAGAAAAATCCTCGGCAGGTATATTTTCTTTCCCGCGACCTCTATGTAGTCATGATCCAGAACCTTCCCCATGACATCAATCGGACTGCCATTCGATTCGTTGGTTTCATCTGCGGCCACCAATCCCGGCGAGTAAAAAGATAAGATCAGTAAGAATAGAAAAAAGCGTCGCAGTATTATCTGCATCTCACGTTAGTTGTTTTAAAGAAGGTCTTTTTTTGCGTTTTTGTGGACAAATTTGTTGACGATAATAATCTCGATTACAGAATGAAGAATATACGAAATTATAAAACTCAGAGTAAAGGAAATTTGATCAATTTTTATAATCACAAGTCCTGCCATAAACAGGATTAACACGAGCAGAAACCGGGTGGCTATACTTATATAATAGGTAAATAAAAATCTCTCGTCATCGAGTTTCTGTAAAAAATATACAACGGCCAGGTGCAGCAGAACGGCAAGAAACCCCAGCAGGTAGCCTGTTATCCAACCTGACAGAGCATTTTGCGGGAGCAACAGGGCAACAATCCCGGCTAATGCGAGACTGAGCCCGGTTCCAATCAGCTCTTTTTTATACTCCTGCAAGCTATTTCACCTATTTCTTGTTCTCCGGTTTTCTTGCAATCCGAACCGTTGTACCGATCATAATGGCAATACCTGTCAGGGCTCCTGCCAACAGGAACCAGGGTGAAGTATCCCACCGGATATCGATCCAATACCCGAGCAGAATAGGTGCACACAGACCCACTGCAATCTCCATACCCAGTGACAGGTATTGCAGATAGTCGCGCAGTTTCGGGTCTTTAAACAATGTACTTACGAACCGGTCTCTTTTTCAGTGGAAGCCGTCTCTTCTTCCGGCTTTCTGACAGCCTTCAACTCATTTTTCTTTGGCTTGGATTCGGACTTTTCAGCCTCAATACCCATCTTGCAGGTACCATTGATCTGGGCGCCTTCTTCAACCAAGAGGGTTTTGGTATGAATGTCCCCGTTGATGATGGCCGTCTGACGCAGGACCAGTTTTCCACTGATAAAAATTTCTCCGTCGAGCTTTCCGGCGATGTCGGCATCCTTGGCTTTCACATTCCCTTCAATATGGCCGCTGGAATTGACAATTACTCTGCCATTTGATTTTGCCTCTCCATCAATATTGCCGGCAATCCGAATATCGCTTTCGGATTCAATATCGCCGCTGATCCGGGTTCCTTCACTGATCATATTGAGTGTTGGAGATTTACTGTTGCCTGAAGAGGTATTGGTTGATTTAGTGTTTTCTTTATTGAACATGATATTATTTATTTGATTAGATACATTTGGGGGTTTTGTGCTACACCGTTTTTCCAGATTTCAAGATGAAGATGGGATCCGAAACTCAAAGCTCCTTTATCACCCACCGTACCGAGCAGATCACCTTTCAGAACCAGATCGCCTTCTTCAACGAAGAGTTTGGCTCCGTGTTTGTACACACTCATATAACCATCAGAATGCTGGATATAAACGACATATCCGTAATTTATCGTCCAGCCGGCATTGATTACCGTACCATCTGCTATGGATTTAAACTCAGATTGTTCCCTGGCAGCAATATCAATACCAAAATGTTTATCCTCAACTGAAAATCCCTGGGTCAGAGTTCCTTCCACCGGGTAGGAGGATGGAAATGCAGGTGGGTTTTTCAGGATATCCGAATAGATGATTTCATTGCGGGAAAACATCTCATAGGCCGGCATCTCACCGGGGCCTGGCATTGGCCTTGCCGAGAACGATCCGGTCAGCTCCATCTCCCCGCTCATCAGCTGGGGTTGAAACGTCGTATCGGGGGCTTCAACCAACACCCTCTTCAGATCGTCAAGCTGGTTGTCTCTTGCATCCAGCGAATCCCGGAGGGCCATCACTTTTTCTGAGATGGCAATGACCTCCTGGCGCAAGGTTGCATCCTGCTGGTGCTGATAAAGAGACCCAAGCGGGGTGATAAAGAAGATAATCGTTGTCAGGATTACAGAAATCGTAATGACGATCAGGGCAATCTTAATCATATCGGACGATTGAAACTGATAGGTACTCGACTCATCCGGTTCCTCGTCATCAAGAACCACAACGGTTACGTCTCCATCCCGTTTTGAAAATATGTTTTTAAGAAAATCCCACATGGAATTTAAACTTGGCTCGACAGGTTACGGTTAATAACCCGGGGTTACGATTAATCAATTTGACGCGACAGGTTACGGTTAATATACAGATACTACATGATAGAAAGCCCTGGGCCGTATTTGTTACATTATAAAATCACTTTTCCAGGTTTCGGGTCAGTACAGTTAGCAAAGAAATTGATGATTAAACCGAGTAATTTGGCGCTTCCTTGGTAATATGCACCGAATGAGGGTGACTTTCCCGATAACTTGCCGCAGATATTTGTACAAATTCGGCCTGCTGAAGTTCCCTGATATTGGCAGCTCCCACATATCCCATAGCTGCCCTGAGCCCTCCGCTGATCTGATGGACCACTTCATGGAGGTAGCCTTTATAGGGCACCCGTCCTTCAATGCCTTCAGGGACAAGTTTATTCAGGTCATCTTCCACATCCTGGAAATACCGGTCCTTCGATCCCTTGCTCATGGCCCCCAGGCTGCCCATGCCGCGATACGATTTGTACTTCCGGGATTCGTATATAATCGTTTCACCGGGGCTTTCATCCACTCCGGCAAACATGGATCCCATCATGACGGCGTCCGCTCCGCCGGCGATGGCTTTCGGAACATCGCCCGTCTGCTTGATGCCTCCGTCGGCAACCAGGCCAATTCCTTTCTTTTTGGCAAATTCTGCCACTTCCATGACCGCCGAGAGCTGCGGGACGCCGACCCCGGTCACGACACGGGTCGTACAGATCGATCCGGGCCCTACGCCCACTTTCACAACATCCGCACCGGCCTCGGCCAGCGCTTCGGCTGCTGCACGCGTGGCAATATTGCCCCCAATCAGGTTGAGATCGGGATATGTCTTTTTGATGGATTGCACCATCTTCAGAACACCTTCAGAATGCCCGTGAGCCGTATCAACAGTAATGATATCGACGCCGGACTCCATCAGCGCCTCTACCCGTTCCATGGTATCGTCGGTCACGCCCACGGCAGCGCCAACCCTTAAGCGTCCTAAATCATCCTTGCAGGCGTTGGGAAAGTTCATCTTTTTCTCAATATCCTTGAACGTAATCAACCCGACCAGGCGGCCGTTGTTCTCGACAATCGGCAGTTTTTCCACTTTGTAATTCTGCAGGATCTTTTCGGCCTCTTCCAGGTTGGTGCCCACTTTGGCTGTAATGAGATTCTCTTTTGTCATGATATTGCCGAGCTTTTTATCCACATAATGCTCGAAACGCAGGTCCCTGTTGGTGACAATCCCGACCAGTTTGTTATCCTCCTCCACAATCGGGATTCCTCCGATCTTATGCATTTTCATCAGCGCCCGCGCCTCCTTGACGGTGGCCGTGGCCGGTAACGTAACCGGGTCGACGATCATCCCGCTTTCGCTTCGTTTGACAAGCCTTACGTGTTCGGCCTGGTCTTCGATCGACATGTTTTTATGAAGCATGGCGATGCCTCCTTCCCGGGCCAGGGCGATTGCAAGCCTGTATTCAGACACCGTATCCATGGCTGCACTGAGAACCGGGATATTCAGTTTTAGTGTGGGCGTCAGGCTGATGGAGGTATCCACATTCCGGGGCAAAACCCTGGAATAATCCGGTACGAGCAATACATCATCATAGGTAAGTCCCTGGCGGCTGATTCGGTCAATCGGGGAGGTGTTTGGCATGAAGACAATTCGTTTTATTTACATTTGGGCTAAGATAAGAAAAATGCCCCCGAACTTCTCCCATTTTTATCCGAATTTGTATGACTGCAACTGCACCTTCCATACAGCGGCCGGCCCCCTCATTGCAACCTGCCGCACCCTTATTATAACGGATACACGTTCATAACAGCGAACACACCTTAATACAACAGCGGCACTTTAAGGCAACGACCAACCTCATTACAACATCCGCACCTTCATGACAGCGGCTGCACCTTGACTACCGCCCGCACCCCCTCACAGCAGCGTCCGCACTTCATTGCAGTGGCTGCGCCTTCATTGCAACAGCCTCATCCTCAATGCAGCAGCCACAAATTCACTTCAACAGCGGCACATTCATGGCAAGGCCCAACCTCATTACAGCAGCAGCATCCTCATCACAACGGCTGCACCTTTATGGCAACGACCATACCTCATTACAGCATCCGCACTTTCATAACAGCGGCGGCACTTTCACTGCCGCTCACACACCTCAATACAACAGCCACGCCTTCATTACAACGGCCGCACTTTCAGGCTGCTGACGGCTGTCTTTAATGAGCACATGCCGGACCGGTACATATTTACCCAGTAACAGACACTTTTACGGCGTTGCAGTACATACGGATCGCAGGTTGAGTAATCGCCGCTGAGTTCATCCTTAAATGCGTTGATATCGTCCCTGATCTCAATTTTGAGCTCTTCGGGAAGTTCTCCCCACCCCATCAGCTCGAAGACTTCCTGGAGTTCACGGTGTTCCGCCTCGGCCTCGATCAGTACTTTACGCAGAACAGGTTCAAATTTTTGGAGAGTCGGTTTTTTTGTGAGTGCTTTCATGGTTTTACCCGGTTTGTTTAACGTTCGAGGGCAACTTACAACCCGGGTGTGACATCAGTATGTCACCCCCTTTTCCGGTTTTTTGTTTTTTTTGCCACGAAGTCTTGAAGACACAAAGGTTCACCAAGAGCGGTTCGTTGCCTCCCCGCTCCCCCACAGATCCGTACGAGCGGATTTCCCACCGTTCAGTCGGTACTATGAGGATGCTAAGACTGCCTTCGTCCGTCTCGTTGCCTTCGGTTTCCCTCGGCGCCGATACCGCTGTTACGTTGCTGCCTTGTTTCTTCGTCCGGGGTGGCAACAAAGACCC
>SKRC01000095.1 GCA_007118695.1 Balneolaceae bacterium
GAAGTCGCCTGCCCAGGCCTTACGAATCATTTTTATTTCTCAAAGACACGAACCACTGGTTTACCTCCCGGCGATTCGGGCATCCCGCATACAGTCAGCTTAGCGAAACGGCACCTCTCGAATTACGGCGGGGGGCAGAAAACGGATCTGAAATTGGAGTTTACAATTCACAGATCACTCCAATTAAACTCGACAGTCTTCAGGCAAAAGTGGAAGAGTATATGCCTTTTGGGCTGATTCCTATTTTTATTAACGAAACCTGAGTGTAAAGTTATGGCATCTTATGATATTTCCAGAGTAGCGTTTGATCCTCGAAAACATTACACCAGTGTTCGCATGCAACAGGGGCGGGTGGCGCTCGATGAAGATCTGAATGAAGGAGAACGAATTGAAAATGAAGAGCGCCGCCGTTCACGTATTGACATCATAGGCCCATACGGCAGCCCCGATATGGGATTTTATATCGAAAACGTAAGGAATACGGATGGTTTTATTGATTTTGATATCCACCCGGGGACCCTTCACGTGGGAGGAATGCGTCTTGAAATGGAGGCCGTATCAACCGGAACACCCCCTGATTTTGAGACATTCCGTTTGCAAAAAGACTGGCTGCAACAGGTCCACGACCAGCATCCGGTACCTGTGCTGCCGGCCGGTAGTGAACGATATGATCTTGTGTATCTTCAGGCGTGGACTCAGGCCGTCAGTGCGGTTGAAGATGAAGAGCTTATTGAAGTGGCTCTGGGAGGACCGGATACGAGTACCAGGATTCGCAGTATGCGGAGGGTTTTGCTTGCTGAAAACATTGAGCTCAGTGATTGTAAAAAAGCCTGGAAAAAACTTATAGATGATTGGAAAATAAACAATGGCGGCACGTTAAATGAAGAACATGAACGCATACCCGATACCCGGCTGACCGTTTCCTATACCGAAGAGGGAATATCCGATGACCTCTGTTCACCTTCCATTGCCGGCGGATATCTCGGGGCTGAAAACCAGGCGATTCGCGTGCAACTGACCGACAGCGATCATTTCACCTGGGGTTTTGACAATGCTTCACCCTTATACCGGGTTTTGGCTACGGCTGAGGATGATACGGTGACCTTCCTGACCGAACCCAGGGATCAGCATCACTGGCCTCTGGCCGGACAGATTGTAGAAATTTTACCGTGGTCTGCCGTCTTGCCTAACGGGGAAAAAATTGCGGAACAGAGAGGACATCTCAGCAAGATTGCGAGCTCATACGATCCCGATACCAATGAACTGACGTTGGCTACCCCGTTACCCGCCGATTTTGGCACGGAATGGACCCACCGTAGCGACAGCGACGAATTGCGCAACCAGGAACCTGCCGAGTATTTTTACTTGCGGGTATGGAATCGCGGTTCTGATCAAACCTCTGAACCGGAAATACCGTTTACGGCCGGCACTCCGGTTGCTCTGGGTCACACCGGTCTTGAGATTACAATATCCGGGGACGACCGACTGGCAGATGACTTTTGGGTCATTGGTGCCCGTCCGGAAACGCCGAACCAGGTCATGCCCTGGGGTCTGGAAGAGGGTTTAGCGCCACATGGGTGCCGGCGTTTTTATGCTCCGTTGGCGCTGATTCGCTGGACAGGAACCGGATCAAGCTCAGAAGGAGAGGTGATCAGTGATTGTCGAAAGACTTTCCGTCCGTTAACCGATCTTGAAAGTTGTTGTACCTACCATGTGGGGGATGGAATAAAAAGTAAAGGGGATTTTAATTCAATTGAAGAAGCGGTGCAAAACCTGCCCGCGGAAGGCGGGAAGATCTGTGTGTTGCCAGGGGAACATATTGCCAATGTTTCAATCACAGGTCGGAAACAGATACGAATAAGCGGATGTGGTGAACGAACCATTATCCGTCCTCATCCGGATCGCATTCATGAACCCATTTTCTACATTGACGGATCCCAAAAAATCCGGCTGGATCATATGTCCCTCGTCGCAATCGATGGGACCGCTATCAAATTGAGAGATACCGGCAGCACCACTTCTTCATCCAATGACATTACAATTGATCACAACCGGATTCTGGCCTTTGTCAATGCCATACACCTGCATGTGAATCCGGAAACCGGAGGAAACAACGACTTTAACATCAGCAATAACAAAATAGGGATGCTTGACAAAGAAGAAGGGGATGTCGCTATTTTTACCCTGGCCGATGGTGTACTCATAGAACGCAATCGGATTGTCGTGGTTCCGCCCCCTGACCCCGAAGACCCAAACGATCCAAGAGATGCGGAAGACCCGGGCGGAGACCTTTTTGATCCCTGTGCAGACCCCGGAGAATTTTATGCAGAGAAGTACCCGCTGTTTCTCTTTTTAAATGTCACATTCAGATATGTGAACAGTATAATTGTGGCACCTGGCCGGTACATGTATAAAACAAAAGGAGGCATTCAAATAGGCGGTTCATCAGAGGGAGTCCGAATTTCGGGTAATAAAATCATCGGGGGACATGGAAATGGTATTACGCTGGGGCACCTTCCGGTCATTGA
>SKRC01000109.1 GCA_007118695.1 Balneolaceae bacterium
AGGCTGCCGATCCGGAAAATTTATACTGCTTCGAGGGGTGTCCGGATGGAAAGACACTGGATGAGGAGACCGGCAGCTGCGTTATGGATGCCTGCGCTGATGTGAATTGTGCGGATGGCTACTCATGCAATGGTGGCGCTTGCTTCCAGGATTGCTCGGAGGAGGATACTACCGATCCGGAGAACTTAGCCTGTTATGTGGAACCGGATCCCTGTGATGGAATTGTGTGTGCGGATGGCTACTCATGCAATGGGGGCGCCTGTTTCTTGGATTGCACGGAAGAGGATACTACCGATCCGGGGAACTTACTCTGCTTTGAAGGGTGCCCGGATGGACAGATACTGGATGAGGAGAACTTAGTCTGCTACGACGGGCCAGATCCTGACGATCTGTCATGGCACCCCATGGGTTCAGGAATGAGCGATGTTGTCCAATCTCTCGTCATCTATGATGGCGATCTAATTGCGGGCGGCCACTTCAGCAGTGCGGACGGTGAAGTGGCACAACGTATCGCCCGTCTTAACGGGTCGGTATGGGAATCGATGGGTGATGGAATGAATGGGAATGTTTCTTCTCTGATCGTTTACGAAGGAGAACTAATTGCCGGCGGACAATTTACCAACGCCGACGGATCGACAGCCAACCGCATCGCTCGATGGAACGGCACCGAATGGCATGCCCTTGGAGCCGGATTGAACGACCGAGTCTTGGCTCTTTCCATCTACAATGGAGAACTAATCGCCGGTGGTTATTTTACTAGCGCGGGTGGACGCTCTGCACTTCACATTGCCCGATGGGACGGCTCGGAGTGGTGGCCGCTGGGAGCTGGGATAACATCATCTGGTTCAGCCACAAGGGTGCAGTCTCTTACGGTTTATGATGGATCTCTGGTTGTCGGCGGTGTCTTCAATGAGGTTGCCGGCATCGAAACCACTGGAGTCGCCCGCTGGGACGGGACTGAGTGGCACGAAATAGGGGGAGGGACTGACAGCGCTGTCTTTGCCCTGACCGTCCACAATGGCGATCTCGTAGCAGGCGGGGGCTTTAGCAGTGCTGGTAGTGTTGGAGCAAGGCGTGTCGCTCGCTGGAACGGATCAGTATGGCAGTCAATGGGAAGCGGCCTCGACGAGCGGGTATTTTCTCTCTCGGTTCATAACGGGGCCCTTATTGCAGGTGGGTTCTTCTCATCTGCGATCCAAAAATGGGATGATTCTTCATGGCTGCCGATTGGAGATGGAATGACCGGTGGTACGTTGCCCACCGTCAATACAGTCGTGGACTTTGGTGGCGGTCTGGTTGCAGGCGGTCGTTTTATTCTGGCCGACGGCGTGGAAGCAAACAATATAGCCCGCTGGGGGACACCATAACGGCGGAAGTAACATATCTGATTACCGGGCACAGGGAACAGGCGAAAGCAGTTCCCTGTGCATTCTATTTTCCACGTTGGGTCGCTTTCACCGTTCACAAGTGAATGTTATTGTGCCACACCAAACGCAGAAGTGCGCCACCAGAGCATTTTTGCTTTATATCAAAACGAGCAACCAAGTGACTGGTATGAAAGAAGTCAACAAAAACAGAGGCATTGAATTTCAATATGAAACAAGGGTACAACATGAAAAAACGAAATAAAAGGTACAGCAAGATATGGAGGACTTCAGCGTATGGGGTGGCTTTCCTTCTTCTGATGATGGCCAGGTGTGATAATTTAACCTCGCCGGATGCATCCATCAGTGATCAACCCTTTGTTACAAATAACCAGCTTCAGAGCAGTAACCAAAGCCAGGTGAGTCCCACATTCGCACAGACGGGAAACCTCCAGGACGTGATTGAAGGTCATTATATTGTGATTTTATCGGATCTGCCGGGCCGCGAAAATCCACGGGCTGCTGCCGCACTTGAAGCACTGTCGAAAGATGTTGGCAATATGCAGGGGGCACGCCTGAACCGGACATACAAAAGCGTACTCACAGGATTTGCAGCGGAGCTAACAGACGAACAAGCTGAGCAGCTTCGAAGAGACCCTCGCGTTCAGTCGGTTGAGCAGGACCGGTTTGTATATCCGGCAACGGATTTCACGTTGCAGGAATACCCCACCTGGGGCCTCGACCGGATCGACCAGCGTGAAAATTTGCTCGACCGCGCGTATGCATACACCACCACGGGCACGGGTGTTACGGCTTATATCATTGATTCCGGTATTTACTACGATCATCCCGAATTTGGCGGACGAGCTTCGTTAGGTTACGACTTTGTACTTGAGGAAGATCCCGATAACACCGATCCCAACCAGGAACCGGGTGAAGACTGCTCAGGCCATGGCACACATGTAGCCGGCACAGTGGGCGGCAGTACGTATGGAGTAGCGAAAGATGTGAATCTCGTATCGGTTCGTGTATTCGGTTGTACGGATGGAGCGCCCTGGTCGCGGATCATTGCGGCAGTCGAATGGGTAACCGATCAGGCTGTGTACCCTGCTGTAAGCAATATGAGTATTGGAGGGTGGGCAAGTGATGCCATGGATGCAGCC
>SKRC01000152.1 GCA_007118695.1 Balneolaceae bacterium
AAGACACCTGGAGGTAATCATCATGAAAAACAAACAATCAACATATGTCCCTTGTCTTTTATTGGCTGCAATCCTGTTGATCTTTACTGCCTGTGATGTGCTGAATACAGGTACCAATAATCAACCAACTAATAAACCCCTGGATTGGGATCTGCCATGTACAGAAGAAAGGTTAACACATCACTCGGATTTTATAATTTATGAATCAAGTACCGGTAATTTGCTGTGTGAACCGGATGATTTAAAAAGACTTCCGAGGTATCCCGAAGATGAAATCATCCTATCTAATTAAATCAAGAGGAGTGGGCTTGCAGCGGAATGCTGCTTGTCCACTCATCTCAATCCAATTCAGTATAATCTGTATCATAACATCAATGGCAGAAAATTATTCATCCGACGGGACAAAAAGCTTGAGTTGAGTTGAAAAGGCAAGCCGGATATCACCGGAATGTGTTCGTTTTACTCTGTACATTTCGGCTGAAGCCCCGTCAGCTGTTAACATCACAGTTATTCAACGATGATAACAGGGTAGCTGCCACCGATGGCAAATTCTCCGTTCTCGGCGGTAACCACCGCATACGGGTACGGCCCCGATTTTACCCTGCCCTGCACCGTCAGGCTTCGCGTTTGATTTTTACGGATTACAAGCTCACTCTCACCGAAGATACGCTTGTTTGGAAAAATAAGTCTTACATCCGTGTCTTTTGTACTCCATACCACCTCGTCGTTTTGTTTGACAATCTGATAACCGGGAATAACAAACCACTTTCTGATTTCTTTTTTCACACGACTCTCAATCACAGTCATGACAATTTCAATTTCATGCGTTGCACATTCGGATATTTCTCCCGTTCTCTGTTTGGTTTTTACTTTTTCTGCTTTCATATCAGGCTCCGTAAGGTTGTTTTTGTTCAGGTTGATGCTAAATCGCGAAATCGGTGGACGTTCTCACTTCAAAGGCAGAGAAATCAAAAACCCTGCTTTTCTCATTCATTCCCTGGGGTTGATTCAAGTTTCTCCGACAATTCAGAAATTCGTGGATCCCCGAGCAGTTCCTGCATCCCTTCCAGTGCTTCAACGATATGCAGCCGGTAACCCTGCCGAAGTGCCTCTGCCAGCCAGTGTACGGCCGTATCCCGCTCTCCAAGCTGTTCATATAAGTGCGCCATGTTTGATTTGGTTTCGGGTTGTAAAACGTCGAGCGCATGTAACTGGCGCAATAATATTTGTACCTTTTCCCGGTCTCCGACAGTGAAATAATAACCTGCCAGTTGGCTTAGCAACACATCGTCATTCGGCCTGATTTCCTGTTCCTTCTCGGCAAGTTGGATGGCTTGTTCCATGGCGGATATTACTTTCGAGGAATCCTGGCCGGACCAGTGAAGGGAAAATCCAAGATAACCCCAGATTCTGTAATCCGTGTCGATTAACCCGGTTGCTTTTTCGTAATACCGGCTCGCCTCTTCATAGTTTCTCTGATAAAAATAGTGTGTGCCCAGGTTTAAGAGGGCCCTGTGATTCGGTTGGAGTTCCAGGGATCTTTCAAACGCCTGTACAGCATCTTCTGTTTTCTCCATAGCCATGTAAACACCACCAAGATTGTTGAAAGCCCTGATGTTATCCGGTGTTAATTCGTTAACCTTGCGAAACATTTCAGCTGCTTTATCAAAGTTTCCAAGGCGATAGTAAAACACACCCAGACGGTGGTAACCATCCCAGAATGTATTTTTTTGGTCAATGGCTCTGCGATATTGTTCCTCAGCTCTTTCAAACATTCCCCTTCCCTCGTAGGCCCGTGCCCGTTCAACAAGAGCGGAATAATTGGGAGGATGTATCTCGTCATGAAGATCCAGAATTTCCAGGGCATCCTCATGCCTTCCCATTCCGTTATAGATAAGGGATTGGGTCATATAGACTTCAGGGACCCTGTCATTTAACTCCAATGCCTTTTGCCCGTAATGAATTGCCGGCTGTGTCCACTGTGTATCCCGGGTTAAATCAAACTTGCGCCAGTAGGCTTCGGCAAGTTTTGAATAGGCACGTGCGAAAGTGGTATCTGATTGAACCGCTTCCCGAAATATTCGGATGGCGGTTTTAACATTTTCAGGATCTTCGTGTCTGCTCAGATAGCCCAATCCTTCGATATAGAGTTGATAGGCAAGGGAACTTTTCGAGCTGCCTGCCCGGATCGATCTGATAGCATCCGGTGCAATCTCTATTTCCAGCATCTCAACCAGTGCATCGACAATCTCATCCTGCAGCCGGGCAAAATCTGTCCACTCCAATTCGAGTACACGGGAACGAAGCTGGCGCAAAGAGCCGCCGTCTACCAGATTCAGGGTTAAACGAAACCGGTCGCCGTCTCTTGCCAGGCTGCCGGTAACAGCCAGGTTGGCCCCGAACAACCGGGAGGCTTGCGCCACGCTTGCCACCTGCTGGTCCCGTACCTCCGAACTCGGGACTACCCAGAGCGAACCCTGTCCCATCTCCAACTGGGTAATTTTACTCGTCAGATATTCCGTGATGCCATCATTCAGGGATACCGGAACCAATTCCTCACTCAAATTGTAAAACGGTAACACAACAATATGCCGGTCAGACGGTATAGGTTCCTGAAAAATGGACGTATAATTCAATGTATAAAAAAAGAATCCTGCAAGGATTAATGTCAGGATAACCCAAAAAGAGCTTGATGTTGCGATACTTCTGAACCTCGATTCCCGGGCCTGACCGGTATCCGGTATTCTGTGCACACTGGCGGAATCTTCCCTGGCTTCTCTGTGAATCGAATCTTCGGCTGCCTCCAGGTCTTCCAGTATTTCCTTTGCAGAACCAAATCTGCGATCGGGATCTTTTTGCAGGCAACGCCCGACCAGAGCGTCCAGCCGGGAAGGGATCTCAGGACGTATTGAACCGGGGAGGGGTGGATCTTCATGCAGAATTCGATGACAGGTAATTTGACTCAAAGCTGCCTTGAAAGGATGTCTGCCGGTTAACATTTCATAAATCACGATGCCGAAGGAAAACAGGTCGCTTTGTACCTCCGGCTCCCGCCCGCGGATTTGTTCCGGAGACATATAGGCAATCGTACCAATAGTACCGCCAGTTCCGGTCAGGTCAGAGCCGCCTTTCAGTTTGGCAAGTCCGAAATCCATGATTTTAATGTTCTGATTCCGGTCCAGCATGATATTTTCGGGCTTGATGTCCCGGTGCACAATCCCTTTGTTGTGAGCTGCCGAAAGTGCTTTCAGGATTTCTTTGGCATATCCTGTCGCTTCAGGAATCAGCAGTAAACCGTTTGTGATTGTTTCCCGAAGAGTGATTCCCTCCATGTATTCCATGTCGATAAAATGCTGACCCCGGTGTTCTCCAATAGAGTGGATGTGGCAAATGTTCGGGTGGTTCATGGCTGCCGCTGCTTTTGCTTCCCGGAGAAAACGCTGTTTGCTCTTGTCAGACAGCTGAATGTGGGAGGATAAAAACTTCAGGGCAACGATCCGTTCCAGCCGGGTATCAAAAGCTTTATAAACCACGCCCATACCGCCGCTTCCCAGTTTTTCAATCACCCGGTAATGAGCCACCGTCTCTCCGCTTAAATCCTGTAATTCCGATTCTGATGGAGATTTTGATTCCGCTTCCATTACCGGCAGCTCCGGGGTGACCACGTCCTCTGCGAGATCCCGGATGAATTGAAATGCCGTTTCACTATCTTCAAGAAGGGATTCAAGCTCGTTGCGGAGGGCTTCATCATCGCCACACTTATGTCGAAGAAAAATCTCTCTTTCATCCGGAGCTAATGCGAGGGCCTGCTCGATTAGCGATTCCATTTTAGTCCAACGATCCTTTTCCATCACAAATAATGAAAAAAAGAATTAGCGGTTATAAAACTTTCTCTTCCCTATCTGTTGCGTGCAACTTCAGATATTGGATCTCCACTTCTCCCTTTTCCGGGTACCTGTGGTTCCGGAATGTTCTTTTGCTGAAAATTCGATGTTTAGAAAAGTGACGGTTTTACGGCCTGGTCAGCCGGCCGTATTCAGCCCAATTCTCCCACTTAAAACAAAGAAAATACAATAAGTTATGATTTGCAACACCTGATTCTACGATTCATCAGAGATATGAGACGGGATTCATTGTTAAGTGTCCGGCAAGGAAAACACCGGTTAATTGATGATTGGATATAATTCATTAACTTGATAACGACAAATCATTCCGACATCCAAATTTTCATTGTTGATATTGTCATACATAGCTTTTTGAACTTTTCTGTATCAACTGTTATCTGTAGCGAAGGATAGTCTTTCCAGGTCAATTCTGTTTTGAAAAGTCCTGGTTGAACGGGTTCCGTTCTGCCCTCTCTGTGATGACAATGGCCGGATACCCAGTAGCTGCATGGCAGCTGTTGCAGGCCTGAATCATCACCCGGTTTCTCTGGCGAACGCGCTCCCAGTCGCCGCTTTCCAAAACCTCCTCCAGGTCATCAATGGCGGGTTCCAGCATGGATTCAGTCAGCTGTCCCACTGGCTGATCATGATAGACCAGATTCGCCTCCACGAGCTCTTCGGCCGCCTCTTCCAGCTCATGGATGTAGAAATCAAGCAGCTCCGCATTCTCGTGATCGATAGCGTAGGATATTTTATGGACAACTGTCTGCATCAGCGTCATGGTATCATAGAGTGCGGGCTTCCGAAGTTCACTGAGCTGATTTTCAAGTTGGGTAACCTTCATCCAAAGAAATCCGCTGAAAATGACAAGGATCGCACACAAAGCGGCTAAAAATCGGTTCATGATGATTGATAGTTGGTTGGAAGTTGTAGTTACAGTTCATATTTATTTACAAGATAACCAAAGCATGATCCGTTCGGAACAGAATGTTTATCAGCCAATTGCCAGGTCAATTATGAGGGTGAAGCAGGAAAATGAGAAAATTCATTTCAATCTCTTGTAAAATTATTCCAAATCAATTCGCTTTGAGGTAAAGAGGGGCTATTTGACCTGTACGCGATACTGGGAAGGAGCGCAGCCAAACTGTTCCCGGAAACAGTTTGAAAAGTAGGAGTGGCTCTTGAAGCCTGTTTTCCAGGCGACTTCCGACACGGAATAATCCTGCGTGGAAAGCAGGCCCAGGGCTTCGATCAGGCGATATATCTTGATCAGGCTTCCCGGTTTACTCTCACTGACCCTCGTTATCTTTCTGTACAGGTTGGAACGGCTGATGTTAAGTTCAGTGCATATCAAATCGACATCCAGCATTTGATTGTCGATGTTATCATATATTATTTTTTGAAAATTCCTGTACCACCCGTTCTCTGTTGATACTGAAATCCGTTCCAGATCAAACGTCTTCTGCCGTAACGAACCGATGCGCGGCATAAAATCTTCTTTCGGGTAATATTCCAGGAGAGGCACCTGGTCCGGATCCAATATCAATAATGAAATATTGCCGTCATTTTTATAACGGGTAATATCGGTTAAAAATCCGGCTTCATAGATCAGGTTTCCCAATTTGTCAAAACTGACATAAACCGGCTGCTGCAGCAGATTGACGTACGCTCCGTTGCTCTTTCTGATCCTGAAATTAAAATTCGCCGTATACCGGTTAAACTCAACTTCAGACTTTCCGAGAAGCACCTCCATCCATTTTGCTATGATTCGTTGCAGAGGCTGATGATCCTCCGGGTGAATAACCTGGAAAAACCCCTCCAACCCCGTTTCAAGAAAATCTTCTTCATATCCAACCAGCTTTTTAATACCGTCACTCAGGAAAGAGTATTTTGCTTTGTGCCAGTCGAGGATATAAGTATATACACTGCCGAACTTTTCCGATATACCCAGTTTATTCGCCGGATAGAGAGATTTTTCATACCTGAACAGTTCCTTGTCAATCGGCTGCCTGGCAATAAAACTTCGAACGTCAAAGTTTTCTCGATTCATGGGTTCCGGTCTGGATTGATATTATCATTTCACCCTTTCAATCTGTAGAATCTGTAAAAAGACAATGATTATAGTGCATCCTTTTATCGTAAAAATCAAATAACGGCTGACCAGCCACAGGCGGGAGAGGATCTCATCAACGGATGCATCGGCAGGGCTGTCGTAAAGTGAAATTTGCCGGATGAGGAATAATGCGGCCTTGCGATTTACCGGAAAATCAGCAGGCCGGAGAAGATCGTCTACAAGGAGCATTTTCTCGATGACAAAGGGGAAATCAGCAAAGAGATGCCGCCCGGGCTGATGACACTGGAGTTCAGCGAAGAAAATGGCAAGACGACGATCGTCAACCGCTGGGAATATCCCACCGAATCCGACCTGGATTTAATGCTGGAAATGGGGGCGATCGATGGTCTAACCGAGGTTTGGGATCGGCTGCAAAGCTACCTGACACAACTTAAAACAATGGAGAAATAATAATGAGCAATCAAACAGTAGAAACCAGAGATAACGAAATTATCTTTACCCGGACGTTTCAGGCACCGCGAGAACTCGCCTTTGAGGCCTATACCACCTGCGAGCACCTGATGAACTGGTGGGGCCCGAGGGAATGGCCGCTCAGTTATTGCAAGATGGATTTCAAACCGGGCGGAAAATGGCATTACTGTATGAAAGGCCCAAATCAGGGTGATGAATCGTGGGGGCTGGCCATTTTCAAGGAGATCAACAAACCGGAAAATATTGTCTATACCGATGTTTTCTCAGATAAAGACGGAACCATCCAGTTGTGAGTAGTGTGGATATGGCATCAGCGGGAAAAGTGCTTTTCCCTCTTTGGATACCCCTGAAACAATCGCCCTGAAAATTTCACCGTCGGTCCAGTCGCCTAGTGCTGCCGTTGTCATGTTTGGGGTTACAAATTCTCCCGGAAGCCCCATTTCCCTGCCAAACCTCTCTCCCCCTGCACCTATTGATTCCGGAATCGGAGGGCCGCCGAACAGGCTGAAATCACGGACTGCATGGCAGTCCATGCAAAGCATTACATGGTTTGCAAGGTAGCGTCCGTACTCAATCCGTTCTTCGGTAAGCTCAATGACGATATCAGGCGGAGGATCAGCTTTTGGCAGAATAAATGCCAGATTAATGGTAATAATCAGAAAGGTCAGAAGTAATATCCCAACCACAATCGTTATATATCGAATTGGTATTTTCATAAGCAGAACGTTCAGTGTAAGATTGTAACCGGTTTCGAAAGATTTGTAGATCAGTGCTCTCAAAATGGTATACAGATAAATAGTCCTTCAGGGCTCAAAAAATTTCAAACTCTTTTATTTGTCAGATTTTTTCCTTTAAATACTTCTGCCGCATCTTGTTGTCGGCTAACGATAAAGCAGAAAATCCGGTTAATGCACACTCCAACCCAGTTAATTCAAGAATTCTCATCGGGCAACAGGTTAGCCCTGAATCAATTGTTTGAATTGATCTATGAAGAGTTACACACCTTGGCACGCTGCCAGCGAAGCCGCTGGAATGGCCTTGAAACTTTGGATACCACCGCATTACTACATGAGACTTACCTGAAAATCTGGAAAAATGAATCCAGCCACATTGAAAACCGCCGCCATTTTCTGGCACTTGCGGCCAAAGCAATGCGGCAGATACTGATTAACTATGCTGAAATGAAAATGGCTGAAAAGCGGGGTGGCAAAGCAGAATTTGTTTATGATGAAGAATTGAATTTTATAGCTGATGAGCATGCAGCCGGGGAATTACTGGATTTGAATCAGGTGCTTGAACAACTCGAGAAAGCTGATAAACGGCAGGCACAGGTATTTGAATGCCGATTTTTTGGCGGTATGACAGTTGAAGATACTGCCTTTGCCCTTGATATATCCCCTGCCACAGTAAAACGCGACTGGCAGACGGCATGCAACACGATTTACAATAAAGTGAAAAGCGAAAGCTGAAAACGACAATCTTAACAGGCATCAATATCGTCTCACCTTTCACACAAATAAACTAACTGTCCATTGCCACCTGAAACTTCCAAAGAACTTGCCGTCCGGCTGCTGGATTACCCGGAACACCAATGGGAAAACCTGGTTGGAGAGTGGTGTGCGGATGATAAATCAATGAGACTGGAGGTCTTACGAATTGCAGCTGAAAACCGGAATGCAAGGGATTTTGTGGAAGACCTTCAAAACCGGATTAGTTTGCTGACAAAAGAGACTCTGTTGTCGGGAATGCCGATTCCTGACCGGATAGCCGGTTATAAGGTCCTCAAAAAAATTGGTGACGGCGGCAGCTCTACAGTTTACCTGGTGGAAGCAAATGGTGGCAATGCGGCTCTGAAACTGCTTCGCAGAGGATTTGAAGGGTCTATTCTACTGCAGCAAACCGGTGAGCTTGAAGAAGCTGATAATCTGTTCCGCGAAGCCGTCGATGTGATTTATACGGTATGGGGTAAACGCCATCCTTATATGGCATTTATCCTCAACGGATACTCCGGACTGCATCAGCTTCGGGGGCTGTATGATCTTGCTGAAGCCGACCTGCATACAGCACTGGAGATCGGCCGGGAGGTTTTTCCGGACACTCATCCGTTTATTGCCGTGGCTTTGCATAACCTCGGCAAACTGTACGCAGAAACCGGTGATTACAATGAAGCCATCTCGCATTACAGGGACAGCCTGAAACTTCGCCGGGGCTCTCTTCCTTCCGGCCACCCGGATATAGCCTCCTCGCTGGATGGCCTGGCGATGGTACTGATCCAAACAGATCTCGCGGCCGAAGCCGAGCCCTTGCTTCGGGAAGCTCTTGAAATTCGCCTGAACGCCTTTGATGAAAAGGACTGGCGGGTCGCCCAGGTTGAAGCTCACCTGGGCCGCAGCCTGCTTCGCCAGGGAAAAATTAGAGAAGCAGAACCACTATTGATCAAAAGCCATAGATCTCTTCAGGCCTCTCGCGGTGATCATGATCCGCATACCCTCAGAGCTCTGGAGGATATAAACAGCCTCCGGTCTGCTGTCGCACCAGCTTTTGCATACTGAGCTTAATGCAGGGAAATTTCTTTGCGTGCAAGGCCCTGGAAGTTTTCAAAACCATCTTTTTGCCAGTTCTTGTCAGGATTTCCTGGCAAAAGTGTTCACCTCCCTCATCATGAAAAACATCTCCGCGGCAATTTGCCGGCAACGCTCATCATAAACATCGGCCTCCTCGTCCGTTCCGTCCGACTCTTTGGGATCCCTGTAGGTAACCGGCAGGCGAAACTCTGCACCCGGTACGAACGGACAATTCTCATCGGCGTCGGAGCAGGTCATGATCGCGGCAAATTCCCTTTCCGGGTTCATGCGGTGATCAAATGTTTTGGAGAAGCAGATCAGAGGCTCTTCAGATACATCAAACCGGACTCTGTATTCGGGGTTAGGCCCTCCGTCCCCGGCGGTTTCAATCTGAAATCCCGCCCTCTCCAACGCTGCTACGGCTCTCGGGTTCAGCGCGGTAGCCTCTGTCCCGCCGGAGAAGGTATCAATGTTGTCAATCCCCAGGTGATACGCTGCAACCGACGTCCAAATCTGCGCCAGGTGACTCCGGCGGCTGTTGTGTGTACAGATAAAGTTCAATTTTGCAGCCTCTCCGGAATCCAGTTTCTTCCGGATATATTCCGAAACGCGTTTCAGCGTCTCTTTTCTGCTGTCGGGAATGGATACAACAGCCGGCTGCAAATGTTCAATGTAGGATTGCAATTTTGGATACAGGCTCATCTCAGCAGCACCCCGGTTCCGGTTTGTATGCCCCGGCTTTCTCGCCGATGTTCGTTGCAGAAGATTCAGTCCCGGCCGGGCTCGTACCAACTCCGGGTTTTTGGGCAAACACCGTGATGCTGTAGATTCCGGCTCCGCCCGAATT
>SKRC01000237.1 GCA_007118695.1 Balneolaceae bacterium
ATTGCCAAGAAGTTTCAAAACAAGTATGAGTACAGCGATATGGTTGTCGAGAAAAACATCCAGATCAGCTCATTTTGTGAACATCATTTTCTTCCGTTTATCGGGAAAGCGCATGTTGCCTATAAGAGCAGCGGCAAGGTCATCGGGTTATCCAAAATCAGTCGAATTGTAGATCATTTTTCCCGCCGTCCCCAGGTACAGGAGAGGCTTACACTGCGAATAGCGAATGAACTTCAGGTAGCCCTGGAAACAGATGATGTGGCGGTTTTCATCGAAAGCAAGCATTTCTGTGTATCCATGCGTGGCATTCAGGATACGGCCAGCAGCACGATTACTTCCGAATTTCGCGGGGCATTTAAAGAACCCGAAACTCAGCGAAAATTTATAGATTACATCAAAACTGAAACCGAGATGTAAACCGGGTGTACAGAAGCCTTCACTATGTCTGATTACGAACGTTACCCTGTTTATCTCTATAACAGCCTGACGCGTTCAAGGGAAAAATTTGAGCCGATTAATCCCCCGAATGTCGGCCTGTATGTTTGCGGCCCCACGGTGTACGGTGATCCTCATCTGGGCCATGCGCGTGCGGCTATCACGTTCGATCTGGTTGTGCGGTACCTGGAGTTTATCGGTTACAAGGTGAGGTATGTGAGAAATATCACCGATGTGGGGCACCTGGAAAATGAGGGATCGGAATCCGGTGAGGATAAAATTGCCAAAAAAGCACGACTCGAACAGCTGGAGCCGATGGAGGTGGTCCAATTTTATACCAACCGGTATCACGACGGCCTCGATGCCCTGAACTGCAAAAGGCCCAGCATTGAGCCGACGGCAACAGGACATATCATTGAACAGATTAAGCTTGTCCAGAGAATTCTTGAAAACGGGCTGGCCTATGAGGTAAATGGTACGGTCTACTTCGACCTTCAAAAATACACCGAGGAAAATGAATACGGCCAACTCTCCGGAAAAGTGCTCGAGGAACTTCAGGCCGGGAGCCGCGATACCGAGGGTCTAGAAGAAAAAAAGAACCCTCACGACTTTGCCTTGTGGAAACGGGCTGAACCGGAACATATCATGAGATGGGATTCGCCATGGGGGGAAGGTTTTCCCGGATGGCATGTGGAATGTTCCACCATGAGCACAAAATACCTGGGCGAAACATTTGATATTCATGGCGGCGGGCTCGACCTGCAGTTTCCCCATCATGAGGCTGAAATCGCCCAGTGCCGGGGGGCTTATGGCCATGATCCGGCTCGGTACTGGATGCATAACAATATGGTGACCATCGACGGGGCTAAAATGAGTAAATCCGCCGGTAATTTTATCACCCTGGAGCAGCTCTTCAACGGAGATCATCCGCTGCTTGAGAAAGGTTTTGATCCGATGGTGGCCCGTTTCTTAATGCTTCAGTCACATTATCGCAGCAAGATCGATTTCTCAAACGAAGCTCTGGTGGCCGCTGAAAAAGGCTATCAGCGGTTGATGGATACATTGGCTGTGCTCGATGAGATAGAGTTTGAAGGAAAAGCGGTGGAAGGAAAACTTGACAGTGAAATAGAGCGTTATTGTGACGACTGTTACAACACGATGAGCGATGATTTCAATACGGCCAAAGCACTGGCGGCACTATTCGAATTGTCGTCCAAAATAAACGGTTTGTACCATGGGCAGATAAATGGAGGCCAACTGTCTCAAAAAGCGTATAATCGAATGGAAGGTACATTCCGTTCATTTACAACCGAAGTTTTAGGGTTGAACGCTGCTGAAAAGCAAGACGACTCCAAAACGGATCAGCTCGTGGAACTGCTGATTGATATGCGCGCGCGAGCCAGGGCCCGGAAGGATTTTGACACGGCCGACAAAATCCGCGACAGGCTTGCTGAAATCGGCATCCAGCTAAAGGATGATAAGAGTGGAAAAACAACCTATAAAATCCAAACCTGAAAAAGTATCGGTTCCCGCCAGGATGCTGATTCTTGCTGTCCGGTTTTATCAGGCAGCCATTTCCCCATGGCTAGGCCCAAACTGCCGCCACCTGCCCACCTGCTCCAGCTACATGATCGAGGCGGTTCGGGAATGGGGCGGGTTGAGAGGATTTTGGATGGGATTGAAACGGTTATCCAAGTGCCATCCCTGGGGGACATCGGGGTACGACCCGGTTCCCAAACGGGAAGAACGCGAAGGGGGCGCCGGTGACAATGGATGAAATAGTATTTCATCCCATAATTTTCAAATTTTTAATAAAAAGGTTTAAACCATTTATTTTCAGATGAATTGAAATTTGTGTCTGTTTTGTAATTTTATTGGAAATAAACCCAACAAAATCATCAGTACCATTTTTCCGGTAATTCGGGGGTCGTTTCGAATTATTTGTCGGTAAATCACAAAAATTTTGGTAACATATCCATGGCTGAAAAAAAGAATAGCGGCGTTAACCCTGATCAAATCGAGCTGGGCACCGACTTCAAGCCAAACTTTAACAGCCAGGGGCTGCTTCCCTGTATTGTTGTAGATCACCGCTCCGGTGAGGTACTGATGTTTGCCTGGATGAATGCCGAAGCTTTGAGCCAAACCCTTCAGACCAAAAAAGCCACGTTCTTCAGCAGAAGCAGGAACAAGCTTTGGGTGAAAGGAGAGGTTTCCGGCAGGGTATTGCATGTGAAGCAGGCATTGGTGGATTGCGATCAGGATGTGATTCAATTGAAAGTGGAGGTTGCCGGTGAGGGAGTCTGCCACCGGGGGTATCGCACCTGCTTTTATCGCGCCGTTGATAACTTGAATCCCGTGAAACTGGAATTTGTTGAAGATGCCCCCGTTTTTGACCCCGGGGATGTTTACGGCAGGTCGGAATAAAACAGCGGGACTGATTTGACCGTGACTTTGTCGAATAGATCAGCCGGGCTTGTAACCGGTTTGACAAGGGTGGAAAATATAGATAGAAGGATACGAAAACATCAGAAGTGAACAGTATAACTGCAAAAACTATCAAAACGAATGGATCAATTTATAAAGAAACATTACCCGGAGGCCCGGCAGGGCGATGAGTTTACCAAAGAGTGGATTGACCGGCTGGTTGACAGGCATAAATTTGATTTGACGACGACACTGATGGCTACTTCGGTATGCAGCGATGAAATCATCCGATCCGCGACCAATTTTCGAGAATATTTGTCGTACAGTAATCCATTCAGTTTGGGTGGGCTTGCCGGAATTCCGTTTTCAGGTCTTACCGGGTTTAAAGCTTTTGCCAGTCATATTCCCGATAATGGATCGGCGATTATTCTTTACGGGCCGCATATTGGGGTTTCCGAAAATGGGACAGTTGGAATTGTGGAAAGAGTTGGCCAAAGCCGGCCATCTTCCTGTTGCGGTGCTTTAAAGGCTTCCGTTGATGGCTTGTCAGATAAAAATGCTTCATCGGCAGATACAGACCTTGACTATCAGATGAGTGTTATTGAACAGGAAGTCAAGGCAAGCCGGGAAAAGGTAGTGGCACATGATGTTCCGCTCGTTGCAGCCACCGATTCCATGTACGGGTTTATTAATGATCGTATCCATAAATTGATGGATGGGGCCAAAGAATCATTTGAAAATTATCGGGTGGCCTTGATTGGGGGGGTCATTATCAATACAGATCCCGAATATACGGACTGGTTTGAATTGAGAAATTTCGAAGTTCTTTAGCCGGAAGAGGGATACATCATCGTGAAATAACTTTTTGAAAAATAACCATTTTCATCCCACTTACAGGGTTGATGTGAAACCTGAATATCGATTTAATTCACGCTAATACGATGGCATGGGCCCCGTTGACATGGAGCTGCCCGAACTTTTTAGAACTTCCAGGAGTTCGGCTCAAAAGTCTGTGGAGGGCCGGTTTTGAAATTGGAAACCGGCGCAATGTACTTCCTGACCCTTCTCGATACGGAATCGATTCCCGAACAGGTCCGGAATATGTTTTACGGGTAAATATATCTGAAAAATTCGAACAAGCTGATTATCCTATTTCCAGGGGTTAATTGGCTGCAGGCTCATTTATTCTACGCTGCAACAGATTTGACTAGTTTTGGAGTTCTCGGGATTCTATCAAACATATTTTTTGAAGTCTCAAAAATTGACCCAACTTTTTGCTTTATAATAGGTTGTAACATTTTCAACAAAGTAGTTGTGAAAAATGCGGGATAAGTGTGTATATTTATACACACTGAATTATGAATCAAAATTTTTGGAATGCCTGACCGAAGCATCACTGCATCACTATTATGGGACCGGTTCGGTATCGGGGTGTCCGGTATCTGTGCCATTCACTGCCTGTTTTTGCCGGCTTTCATCTCCGTTCTTCCCCTTTGGCCGGCGTTGGGCTCTATCCATGAATGGCTGCATCCGGTGTTTATTACTCTCTTGGTTCCAACGGTTTACTTTGCAGCCCGCCGGGGGCATTTTGAACGGGTCATTACTACAACTCTTGTCTCGGGACTCGTACTGGTGATTTTTGGTTGGCTAATCGGTCATTTCTGGCTTGGCATGTGGGTTGAAATATCTCTGACGCTACTGGGTAGTATCATCCTGATTACCGGTCACTGGTTCAACTATCACCATCACCGGCACTGCAAGAACAGCAAGCACAAACATCATCCGATTGCAGAACAAATGGCCGGCGAAATGAAAACGGTGGAGGAAGAAGTATGAAACGGCTCAATTTTACACTTGATGATGATACGGTAGAACTGCTGAACAAGCTGGCAGATACATTCTATAAAGGCAACAAATCGCAGACTGTCCGGGCGGCACTGGAAAGCCTGGCAACCCATGCCGGCCACGACGGCTGGATCATTGCCGGTTATACGGCCTTGCGAGCGGAGCAGCAGGCAGAGTGCCATACATGCGGCAAAGAGCATGAAAAAGGGGAGATTCTCTACAAACCCGTCTTTGAACGCGGAAGCAGCCCTGGTGCACTTCAATCGATTCCAAACGAAGACTGGCTTGAGTGCTCCATCTGTGTCGAAGCAAAATAACGGTAGAAGGTTCGAGCATTAGAACTGCCGAACATTAGAACAGGGAACATTTGAACAAGGAGCATTAGAACAGGGAACAGGGGTGTCTGTCCCTGGCATAGCTTGACCACTGAATCAACAAGTTATGAACCTACGAAAACTTCGAAAAAACCGACAATTCAGCGAATAGATCCGCCGCAAAGCCGTCGATGAATTTCTCTCCGGTAAGCAAACAGTAAAAGAGCTGCAGAATTGAAGGGGGAGCCAGCAGGGGAAATAGTGTAAAGGATAGTGACTAAATAAAATTTTAGGTATGTCTAAAAATTAGTTACATTACCAAAAATAAATCAAAATAATAGCACTGTTCAAATATCACTTATCACTCCGGTGAAATTGACCATCATAAAAGAATTCCAAATTACAGCACTGGTGACGCTATTTCTGGCTTTGAGTTTCTCCCAAGCCCAGGCCCAAGCCGGCAGTTCAGCAGACACCCTGAGGGGAGAAATACGAAATGCTGAAAGCGGCGAGCCGATTCCGGGAGCAACGGTGTTGCTTGAGGGAATTAACAGGGGAGCGGCTGCCGATAATGAAGGGCGATTCGAGTTTTACAATCTGCAACCGGGCACTTATCAGATTGCGGTACAGGCGGTCGGCTATGTCACCCTGAAGCAGTCCATCGAACACCCGCATGACGGGTATCTTAAACTCGAACTCCGTGTAGTGGTGTTTGAAGTGGAGGATGTGATCGTTACCAGCTCACCGGTAGGCAGAAACATACAATATCAACCCGCCCAGGCCTATAATATTCAACAAATGCAGGATCGCCAGGCTTCCTCGATAGGTGAAATTCTCGACGGGGAGCCGGGAATCGCCATGCGTTCGTTTGGCCCGGCCCCGGCCCGGCCGGTAATACGCGGTTTTGATGGCGACCGGCTGCTGGTATTGGAGAACGGCGAACGAATGGGAGATCTGTCCAACACAGCTCACGACCACAGTGTGGTGATGGATCCATTGGTTCCGGACCGGATAGAAGTGGTTCGCGGGCCGGCAAGCCTGCTTTACGGATCAAGCGCACTGGGCGGCGTGGTTAATATCATTACATCGGATATCCCCCGGGAGTGGGATAGTGGTTCTTCGGGTACAGCGGCCCTGGAGGGGGCCACCATGAATGATGCCCTCAGTGGATTTGGCAGGTATCAGTATGGGGGTGACAACTGGGCAGCAACCGGCCGGTTGTCCTATCGCGGCGCCGGAGATTTGAAAACTCCGGAAGGCAGGCTGCCGGGGACGTTTATACAGAATTTTGATGGCGCAGCAGGTGCCGGGTACCGGTCGGAAAATTTCAATGCCGGTTTTTCATTCTCAGCCATCGATCACAATTACGGTCTGCCGGAAGGGATCGATGACCCTGATGAAGAAGCAGAGATCAAATTAGACCAGCAAACCCTGCAGGGCAGGGCCGAGTGGTCGGGCGATCGGTTTTTCGATCGAATTGAACTTCGTCTGCACGGGTCAAGGCTGTTCCAGCAGGAGATAGAAACCGGGTATGAAGCAGACGGTACTGCAGATGAAGACATCGAGTTGGAATTTCTTCAATACGCAGCAAATGCAACCCTGACTTTCAGGCACAAACCCGTTGGTTTTTTTGATGAGGGAATCATTGGTGTGAATTCACATATTCGCGGTTTGGAGGTGGGGGGTGATGAAATATTCACCCCGGGAATTGACAATCGCTCACTGGCATTTTTTACTTTCCATGAAATCCCGCTTAGCAGCATGGCCCGGTTTCAGTTTGGCATAAGAGGTGAGACACATTCAATTGAAACAAGGCCCAACATCGATTTTCCTGATTTTGACGAAAGCCGGTCTTCGCGGGCACTATCCGGGTCTGTCGGGCTGAACCTCAGGCCTGTCCCGGGCCTTGAATTAGGAGCGCAGATGGCCAGAGCACACCGGTTCCCGATCCTCGAAGAACTATTTGCCGATGGTGTTCATTTTGGCGCCGGTGTGTTTGAACGCGGAAATCCGGATTTGAAAACTGAAACAGGCCACGGTTCGGATCTTTTTATCCGGTGGGGTAACAATCGCATTCGTGCTGAATTGGCCGGCTTTTATTATCGGATCTCCGATTTTGTAGCCTTTGAACCTGCCGGCGAGGTATTTGTTGATGACCGCGACAGAACCTGGGATATCTTCGAATACCGGGCGCGGGAGGCAGAAATGCTCGGCGGGGAAGCCCAGTTATCGGTCTCGATCACTAATCAGCTCCAGGTTGGAGCTACACTCGACTATGTCCGCGGTAGCCGGGTTGATACGAACTCACCATTGCCCACTATGCCTCCGCTTCGTGCCCGGTTTACCACTCGCTACGATGCCGGATCCTGGTGGATGGGTGGAAGCATTCGCATTGTTGATGAGCAAACCCGGGTTGTTGCTGAAGAGCTGCCCACCGATGGGTATATGCTGATCGATTTGAATACCGGGATACGTTTCGATGCCAATGGTTCGCATCGACTCTCCCTCCGGGTTGATAATCTGGCAGATACTCTCTACCGCGATCACCTCTCCCGGGTTGACAGAACCGAGTTCGGCTCCCCGATGGCTGGCCGGAATGTGAGGCTCTCGTATCGCTTTACGTTCTAACCCGCTATTTTCACCAAGCTCATTTTTGTATGCGAAGCGCTCCGATCGAAGCGATTCCCACGTAGTGATATTTGATTGTAGGCAAGGCGTCCCGAAAATGGTGGCGGAAACGTCCCGAAAGCTTTCGGGACGTTGAAGTACGCCATTTTAGATTCAACGCAGTTGAGAGGGAAATGTCGCAGAAAAACAGGGTGTTTTTTTGTAGACTCCAAAATTGGATCAGAATGTATTATAAATAATAAAATTACATTACGTTTAACATATTTACTGTGAGATATCCGGGCTAAAGCCTTACATCAAACTGGAATGGCGTGATGTTGCGTACACGTATATTCGGAAACTCCGGATGATTCGGGTTGATCAGAATATTGGTTTCTTCCCGGATGATGGAGGAGGGCACCTGCAGAAGCAGGGACTCGTTCTCTTCAACCCAGCGGTCTCCAATCCTCTGACAGAGATTGTAGTTTTCGGCCTTGTACCATTTTTCGGGCAGTTCGTTAATATCAACAGATTTTAGCGTGCAATCACCGGGAATTTCGATCTCAGTTATCCTGAAATTTTGTTGATCTCCCTCTCCCGTCCGGTGGACCAGGTTTTCCAGGCAGGCCAATGCCCGGCTGGAAGCAGTGTAAATCACAAATTTTCCTTTCGAATTCCACCGGGCAGGGTGTCCGGATCCGGAAAGCTTCCCGGCCCACTTCACAGTTGTAATTCGAAATACCAGCAATTTATGCCAAAGCTCCATATTCGATGCGGATCAACTCATCACGGATCAAATCGATACCCCCCGGAGTTTTCATGAGGGAAAGCGGATGATGCCCGCCCAGCCCGACTGAAGGCTTGCGAAGCCACCGGTTAAAAGATTCGATGGAACCAAAGATCTCTTCGGCTTTTTGATAGAGAGAAATCATTTTCAATAGCTGTTCACTGTTGAGTGCATTCAGTTTTTTCTTCTCCTTTTCGTAGCGTTGAATGGTTTTAAAGGAGAGATCGAGAAGGCCTGCCAGTTCTTCCCTGGTGAGGCCCGAAATAGCCAACAGATCAAAGAAAGCTGTTACGGGAATACCGTTTTGAGCCTTGTTTACCAGGGAAAAAGGGTTTTCTTTACTAACCTGGTATTTTTCTGCTACTTCATTGACCATGCCTGATTTAATTGAGTTCGAGTTATTTTCAGCCATAGTGAACCGGGTTTGTGAAATTTGTCTATAAAATTAGGACATTTTTCTATGGAAAGCAAATTTTCCCGCTTGTGTATTCAAGGACTCGTACATATGAATGTAGCAGTCAGCCAGATATGGACCAACACCGTATCAACAAAAGGAATCACACCACCTGTTTATTTCTGAGCCGGATGTAACTGAGAAACAGAATAAAGAGAGTAAGCGCCGTCCAAAAAATTACCTGGATCCCACTCATTTCATCAAACAGTGTTATTTCCACGACTGCCTCAACACTATCCCCCATCAAAAGCAACCCGATGGTGGAGATGCTCATAAGGAGGAAAAAAAGGAATATCAGTGTAAGAAATGTTTTTAAAAAATTGTTTTTTTTAAAGTAGACGGCGCCAAGCATAAAAAAGCTGTGAAAGACAAAATAATTACCGATTGAGTTCAGTGAATCAGCTGAAAAGGGATTGAAAAGGGTGTAGTTGATTCCTGCTCCGGTATACATGGCCGATACGGATTCTACAATAAAACTTAACCCGATAAGTCCTGCCATCACAATGATCGTGTACACGAGAGAGCTGATCAGCCATGCCGCAAACAATTTTTCAAACGTAGTTGCCGGCAACGTTAAAAACTGGAAGGCACTTGATGGGGTGTGAAGCTCACGGAACAGGTTGCTGGTAAGGAGAAGCCCACCCAGCACATAAAAAAGCAAGGCAGTGCCCTGCAACTGTTCAAAACTGTATTGATGACCCGGATCTGAGGCAAGAAGCAGGGGAAGCAGCCAAATGGCAAGTATAAATCCGGTTACCGCACCAAACCCGATTAGCCACGAGCGGCGGTTGTAGACGAAAAATCGTATACAAACCTGCAGTAAACGGGGAACGGAAAAACTGTTGGTCGGCGGGATCGTGTTCATGATAGGGTAGCCTCCTCGTTAAAGGCCCGATTCAGCGCACCGGGGTTTTTTATAACGGCATTAAACAGAAGCTCCTGATCAA
>SKRC01000204.1 GCA_007118695.1 Balneolaceae bacterium
CATTCTTCCATTCAGCCAATGGGTTGAGTTTGATGACATCGTTGATCCGGTCGTATTCCAAAATCCGGGCATTCTTCCTGGTGGCCGACTGATCGCGCCGGATTCCGGTGATCCATCCCTTTTTGTCGGCCAGGTGTTTTTTCAGGGGGGCCACTTTTCGGATGTGGCAGCACTGGTCGGGATCCGAGTTCCAGAGTTCTTCGCCAAATTGATCGGCCTGCTCCTCCAGGGAGAGCTCCGGGGTGACCCGGGTGATGGAGATTCCAAGCTGCTCTTCCAAAGTATCGCGCAGCTGATACGTTTCCTCAAATAACAGCCGCGTATCCAGGTAAAAAATGGGGATACCCAAACCCAGTTTATAGATCCGGTGAATCAGGAATACTCCTGACGGGCCGAACCCGGTGCCCAGGACGACATCGGAACCGAAGTTTTCAAAGCTCCACTGAAGAATACGGTCCGGGTGTTCACCTTCGAAGCGTTGATTGAGCCCATCAATTCGACCGTTGGTGAGGTAGGTTTCAGGAAGTACAGATGTAAATGATGTTTGTTGATTCATTTCACTGACTGTTGGGAGTGTTGCATTGGTTAGCCTGCATATTTTGCAATACGCTCGGGATAGTTGACTTCAAATTTGTTTTGTTCTGCTGATTGGAACCAGGCCAGATCCTGGCTCATGGCTGCAAGTTCCCCGACAACGATGGTTGCCGGTGAACGGAGATGCTCCGATCTTTCTGCAATGGTTTCCAGGGTGGCCGTTACGACGCGCTGCTCAGTCGTTGTGGCTCTTTCTATGATTGAAACTGGTGTATCAGCAGGCCTGCCATATCCAATCAGGGTTTGTACGATTTTGTCCAGGTTCCTCATTCCCATAAGTATCACCAGGGTATCGGCGTGGGAAAGGTGTTCCCAGTTTTGGAACAGATCGTTATCCGTCAGGGTGTGTCCTGTAACGACCGTGAAGGAACGGGCTAAATTCCGATGCGTGAGCGGAATACCGGCAAAAGCCGGAGCTGAAAGTGCACTGCTGATTCCCGGAACGACTTCAAAGGGAATATGCTCGGCTGCAAGGGCTTCACACTCCTCACCGCCTCTTCCGAAAATAAAGGGGTCACCGCCCTTGAGCCGTACAACCGTTTTTCCTTCTTTTGCTTTGGCAATCAGAATGCGATTGATCTGATCCTGTGATACCGAAGATTTTCCGGGCTTCTTGCCGACATAAATATGTTCGGACGTTTCCGAACTGTAAGCCAGTAACTCCGGGTTGACCAGGCGGTCATACACCACCACATCAGCCTCTTGAATGGCACGGACTCCTTTTAGTGTAATCAGTTCGGGATCCCCGGGACCGGCCCCGGTTATGTAAACTTTTGCATTTTGATACGATGTTTCTATCTGCATGGATATCTGTTCAATTTGACAATTACTGCTGCCTGGAGAGTGTGTTTCCAAACAGGCCCAGGCCCAAACGAGCCGTTTTGCTATTCTTTTTGGATGATTTGTCAGGTATGATTTTCTGGAAGTTTCCGGTTGTCTGGTTTATGGTCTGTTTATTTCAAACCACTTTTTGACACAGGCAGGAGGGCAAACTTTGAATCAAAAAAAAAGCCCACTTCCCTGTGATCAGGCAGTGGGCTTTTTTTTGAGAAAACTATTTGCTGCTAGTTAGTCATCCTAAGACATCCACGACCTGAAGAGGCTTGCATTCTACACATACACATACAATTGCATGTGGTAAAACAGATAGCGCGGATAATTTTTTGGATTGACATATTCAGTTGTTTCATCAGGTTACTCTTCAACGCTGTAACAATACCCTCAATTAACAAATATGTCAACTATTTTTTTAAAAAAATTCAATCTTTAACAAAAAGCGGTTCCAAACCTGTTTGCTTCCGAAAAAAGAGGATTTATGTTGAAGAATTTCAAATAAATGCCTGGTTTCTGGTGAATTACGAATAGAACCCGGATGGAAACTGTGCAAATATGTGCATGATCGACATCAAATTTATCTGAATTGCAGAGCTCCGATGAGCTCTTTCCCCATGTTCCCACCCTGCAGTGCAAACCATACCAATCCGTAAAGAACGGGAATTCTGTCAACCTTTTTCACGCCTTGCTAATCCTTTTCATATACAACATTGCCATTAACGATGACCCTGGTGGCTTTGGTGGTGTATTCGAAAGGGTCGCCGTTGAAAAGTACAACATCGGCATCTTTGCCAGTTTCAAGGCTACCGACCCGGTCATCGATGCCAAATAATGCAGCAGCATCGATGGTGAGCGCCTGAAGGGCGTCTTCATAGCCGAAACCGTTGGCAACGGCAATGGCCGCTTCAAAAAGTACCACCCGGGTTTTCGGGACATACCCTTCATAACCACTTTGAAAAACCACGGGTATGCCCGCCTCTTTCAATTTGGCAGCTGTTTTAAAACCGGCATTCTGGGTTTCACCCCAGGTGCGAACCATGGTGGGGTGTATGATGACGGGTACACCAGCCTCTTTAATCTCATCTTTGACCAGGTAGGCTTCAGCGGCACCCTCCAGAAGCATCCTGAAGCCGAACTCCTTTTGCAGCCGGATGGCAGTCATGATGTCCTGCGCACGTTGTACGTGTATCAGTGCATAAATCTTCCCGTCAATCAGATCGGCCATGCTCTCCCGGCCGAGATTACGGCTGGGCGGATTATCCGAATTTCGGTTCTTCGCATAATCCTGACCTTCGATCAGATTTTGACGTAGCATGGCTACCGACTTGGCCCTTGTCCCGGGCGTACTGTAACCGCCCCGGATTCCCGCCCCAAGTGTTATGGCGATTGCTGTTGTGGAGTCCACCAGTGATTGCTCAACGGTATTGCCGGCTGTTTTGGCAATCATGGTCTGACCACTCACCAGGGCGCCGGGGCCATGGCCGGTATGCACGGTTGTGATCCCCTTGCCAAGCAGAAATTTAACCAGGTCCTCACGGGCGTTGAAGGCATCAATGGCCCGGAGATCCGGCTGAAAGGCATTCGACATCTCAATCTGGTCCTGGTCATGATCCTGATTTAGAATTCCGGCCAGGCCCACAACCGATCGTGAATCGATCAATCCCGGAGTCACGACTTTGGCTTCATGTACGTCATATCCATCCGGGATGCTCACGCTGCCGGCCGTGCCGACCCGTTCTATTTTGCCATCCCTGATCAGGACGACTCCATCGCGGATAGGATCGCCATCCATCGTATAGACGGTCTCCCCTTTTACGGCAATCTGTGCAGCGGCATCCGTTGCGATACATGCAAACATCAGGCAAACCGGTACGAATAGTTTGAGCACTTTCATCAGTTTCCTCCTGCATTTAAATGGTCGTGGTGGCCGAATGAAGCCCGTTGTATCACGTTATATCCGCCGGTAGCATATTTTCGGTCTTCCGGATTTTCACGGTCCCACACCTTCTCACCGTCAATCCAGGTTTGCAGTACCTTTGTATATACACTAAAGGGGTCGCCGGATAAAATGATAAAATCAGCATCCTTGCCCGTCTCCAGTGAGCCAACCCGGTCTTCCATATCCATCATCCGTGCATTGGCAATGGTCAGTGACTCCACAGCTTTTTCCCGGCTCATTCCCTCCCGGATTCCAAAAGCGGCTGAACGTAAAAAAAGGCGGGAATCGGTTACACTGTCATCCGTATGATATCCAAAATCAACGCCGGCTTCTTCAAGTACACGGCCGGTTTCGTAGTAGAGATGTTCCGCCTCGAGTTTGCCTCCGGGCGAATCGAGCACGATGATGGATGCCGGATAACCGGACCGGGCTATCTCTTCGGCCACCTTCCAGGCCTCGGTTACATGATGCAGCACCATCCGGTATCCGAACTCATCGGCAAGCCGGATAGCCGTAAGAATATCATCATGGCGGTGGGTGTGATTATGCACGTGGCGTTTGCCTTCCAGTACCTCCACCAGCGTTTCCATCTGTAAATCGCGGGACGGCATTTTCTCTTCATCTCCACCGGCTTCATCCATCTTCTTTTTATACTCCTGTGCCTGAATGAATAGATTACGGACCAGGGCTGCCGAACGCGCACGGGTGCCCGGAGCCGGTGACTGGCCCAGGGGATTGGTTCCATTGGCCATCTTAATGCCGCCGTAAATGCCGTTCTCTTCATCCACATATACCAGCATCTCTTCAATGGTGTTGGCCGGCCTGAGCTTGATATAGACCGTCTGCCCGCTCATCAGAAGGCCGGAACCCGGCATCACATTGGCTGTGGTGACTCCACCGGCAAGGGCACGCCGTATTGTGTCGCTTCTCGGGTCGATGGTATCCAGGATGCGGACATCCGGATGCAGGCTGGCTGAGCGGTCGCCACCATCACCACCGCCGATATGGGAGTGCGGATCGACAAGCCCCGGCATGATCACTTTCCCGGAGACATCGATCTGTTCAGCCCCGGACGGAATAGTAACCTGTCCCCGAGCTCCAACAGACTCAATTATTCCGTTCCTGACAACCAATACACCATCGTCATATTGATCACCGGTTGCAGTAATGATCTCTGCCCCTATAAAAGCTTTCGCCGTATCCTGGGCGTGAAGCGTGGCCGTAAACCATATGCTGGCCACCAGTAGAATCAGTATCCTGAATATCTTCATAGGTACTTATGCTTTGTTATTCATTAATAGGAGTTGCCCACAAACATAGTAAAAAAGCAGAAGTTTAAGAGGACAGAATATGAAAACAAGAATATTTGCAGTTTGCTAGTGTCGCTATTATATAATTGACAAAGTGATTCTGAATGCATCAAACAGAAATAGATGCACCCTTTATGTGATTGGGTAACAACAATTTGTTATCGGATAAACCATCTGTCGGAGGTCCCGGATTACCAATAACCAATTAATCGATAACTACACTAGACATCTGTTTTCCAATATCAGGTATTGAGTTTGATCTTTTATCTGCGAAATTCAGCGTGATCTGCGAGTTTTGCTTCCTTAAAGTAACTTACCGGCCGGCAACCCCGGCGATAGCGCGGGCAAGGTTTTTGGCCGCGGGCGGGTGATTGCGCAGCCAAAGCTCCGGCTCAATGAGCTCCAGTTCCATTACCTCCCATCGGCCATCATTGCCCCGAACCATATCCACACGGCCATATCCGGGAGCAGGCCGGCATACATCCATCGTTTTTTCTGCCAGTTCGATCTGTTCGTCTGTTGGCCGGTAGCTGTGGACGGTACCGCCATGGTCATCCTGAACACGAAAATCCCCTGCCTTCGCCACTTTCCGGACGGCGTGCGTAAACTGCCCGTCGATCACCATCAGCGTGTCCTCTCCCGTCTGCACCACATCGTTAATAAAAGGCTGAAAAAGAAACGACTCGCTTTCGAGCAGTGGCTGAACAACAGGTTGCAGCCGGCGGGCATTCTCCCGACTTACACGGTAGGTATGACGCGCAGCACCCGATACGCAAGGCTTGATGACGCCCTCCTCCCAGCCGGTTTCTTCAAGCAATTTCTGCAGGTTCATAATGCTGCCTTGTTCGAGAAAACGCGACGGTACAACAGGGATGCCCTGTTCCTTAAGATCGGCAAGGTAGTGTTTATCAAGGTTCCACCAGATAAGAGAGGAGTCGTTGCAGAGCCGGGTTTGTGACTCAACCCGCTTGAGCCAGGCAGTGAATTCGGTAAACCGTTCAAAATAATCCCAGGTCGTCCGGAAAACTGCACACCGGAACTTCGACCAGTCCACATCCGGACGAGCCCAGTCAACCCGGACCGACGTCAGACCAATCTCATCAAGCGCTTTCTGCAGCAGCTCATCGTCAAGAAGGATATTTTTAAAATACCAGTCACCTTCAGGAGCGGTTGATGCTTCGTACCGTCGTTCAGTGAGCAGTGCAACATCGGCATAGTTTTGTGTCATTGCGATGGAACGGCTTTCTTTTTTACATAATTATGTAACTGTCTGCTTATTAGAAATTGAAAAAGCTTATCCAAAAAGTCGAAACTTTTTCCTGAATATTCCGGATCCCGAATCACTGGCCGGTATCATTAGTCCGGTGACCATTTTGTAATTATCTGATCTTGAAAACAGCGAAACACCTTCTATATATGCATCGTAATATCTAGGCTTTGCTGAAGTTCGGTTTTGCCATGATACCAAAATTCCATGATCGCCGGCGCCGTGCTTTCAATCATCGGCTGAATCGGCATCTTTGGCAATTTTTTTACTTTAATCACCGGCCAGATGGGTTAACTCATTCTGTCTGTACTGTATAATCTTACACTGCATTCTGGATGGCGTTTACGAAGTCGAGTTTTTCCCAGGGAAACTCATCGCGGCCGAAATGGCCGTATGCAGCCGTTTGGCGATAGATCGGGCGCTTAAGGTCAAACCGTCTGATGATACCGGCCGGAGTCATATCAAATGTCTTGAGGATGGCATCGGCCAGCACGAAATCGTCCACTTTCCCGGTACCAAACGTATTTACATTGATCGAAACCGGTTCGGCAATTCCAATGGCATAAGCCACCTGCACCAGGCACTGGCCGGCCAGGTCGGCTGCTACCACATTCTTGGCCACATGACGGGCGGCATAAGCTGCGCTTCGGTCCACTTTCGAGGGATCTTTCCCGGAGAAAGCGCCCCCGCCATGGCCACCCCATCCACCGTACGTGTCAACGATAATTTTACGTCCGGTCAAACCGGTATCGCCGTGAGGCCCGCCGATTACAAATCTTCCGGTGGGATTGACATGCAGGATGGTATTGGAATCAACCAGGTGTTCAGGGATCACCTCGGAAATGAGATGCTTTTTTATATCCGCCTTGATTTGTGATTGTTCAACATCCGCATCATGCTGTGTGGATATGACGATGGTTGATACCCGTCTGGGCTTTTTGTTTTCATCATATTCAACTGTTACCTGGCTTTTGCTGTCCGGGCCTAGATACGACATCAGTGCGGTATTTTTGCGAATATGAGCGAGCTTTTGCAGGAGCTGGTGAGAATACTGAATGGTCATCGGCATCAACGACTCGGTTTCGTTGATGGCAAAGCCGAACATCATGCCCTGATCGCCGGCGCCCTGCTCTTTATCGTCGGCTGAATCAACACCTTTCGCAATATCTTCGCTTTGCTGATGAATGGTAGTCAACACACCGCAGGAGTCGGCATCAAACCGGTAACTTGCTTTGGTATATCCAATTTCGCGGATCACATCCCGCACAATTTCCTGGACACTCACGTAGGCTTTGGTGGAAACTTCTCCGGATACAATGGCAAGCCCGGTGGTTACCAAAGCTTCGACCGCAACCCGGGAATTCGGATCGTCTTTCAATAATTCATCCAGGACAGCGTCGGATATTTGATCGGCGATTTTATCGGGATGTCCTTCGGAAACGGATTCTGACGTAAATAAATGCTTCATAAAAATAGTTAGCTCAATTGGATTAAATTTAAAACAGAAGTGAAGCTACAAAAAATAGATCTATCTTTCAGCCTGAGTTCAACCTCATCCGCACTTCGAAGTCTTATCATTGGCAGCTTTGAATCGGCATGAATATAGATCCGGCATATTGCGAATAAATAACATATGAACCACAAACATTTTTTTGAGCCCGGTGCAAGGCGCTCATTCTCAGAACGTGAAATGATTCCTGACAAATAATCTGCCGGTTAAAATTTACGGGCGTTGCTATGAGTTGTTGAACAGATCACTGTTATCCCCTGATTTTGGCTTCAATCCAAGATAGGAGTAGGCTCTTGAAGCAGCAACTCTGCCTTTCGGAGTACGCTGCATAAATCCTTCTTTGATCAGGTATGGTTCGTAAACCTCTTCGATGGTTCCTTTGTCCTCCCCGACGGCTACTGCAAGTGTTCCGAGCCCGACAGGGCCGCCGCTGTAATTTTCTATGATAGCCCGCAGAATCCGGATATCCATATCATCCAGACCATTCTGGTCGACATCAAGGGCATTCAGAGCTTTATCGGCAACCTTGGCATCTATGGTGTCGAGCTCGTCAACCTGGGCAAAATCGCGTGTACGCCTGAGCAGTTTGTTCACAAGCCTCGGTGTTCCCCGGCTTCTCCGGGCGATTTCATGAGCTCCCTCTTCGGTTATGCCAAATTGAAGGATATGAGCTGTTCGAAGGGCAATACGCTGCAGCAGCTCAACATCATAATAGTCGAGCCGCATATCGATACCAAAACGGGCCCGAAGTGGTGCTGTGAGCAGTCCCTTCCGGGTAGTCGCCCCAACAAGGGTGAACCTTGCCAGATCGATTTGTACGCTTCGGGCATTGGGCCCTGAATCGATGACAATATCGAGTTTATAATCTTCCATCGCAGAGTAGAGGTACTCTTCAATGACAGGGTTGAGGCGGTGGATTTCATCGATGAAAAGGACATCCCCCTCTTCCAGATTGGTCAGCATACCGGCGAGGTCGCCCGGTTTCTCCAAAACCGGCCCTGTGGTCGGTCGCATCTTCACTCCCATTTCATGAGCAATAATATAGGCAAGGGTTGTTTTTCCAAGTCCCGGCGGGCCGGAAAGAATGACATGATCCAGGGCTTCACCTCTTTTTTTAGCCGCCTGAATGAAAACGCTCAGATTTTGAATCACCTTTTTCTGACCGATAAACTCCCCGATGGATGCCGGGCGTACATTGTGTTCGAAAGTATCTTCTTTATCGGAAGGATTTAGCAGGGGGTTTTGCACGTTTCAACTACTTTTTCATGGTTTGCTTTGGGTTAAGGTATAATAATTAACTAAAGTTTGAAATACGCAATACCTGTCATCCATTTCCACTTCAACGCAGACCGCATGCTACTCATTCATATTCAAGTACTTACAACTCATTCACTTATGATGTTGTGAGAAAAGAAGGATAGTTATGCTGTGACGGCCTGAACAGTAAACGTAACTTATGCAAAAAACCGGTATATCCTCAGCCGGTTATTTATCCAAAACTTCATCCAGTTTTTTCAGAAGCTGTTCGGCATCCTGCCGAAACAGTCCATCGAATTGAAAAGCTGTGTTAACTGCCTGGCGGGCATCAGCCAAATTATTCTGCCGGGCAAGTGACTGCCCCAGGTACCACCAGCCTTTCTCCAAAGTAAATGGAGAAAGATTTTCTTCTGCGGTAACAGTCTTGAAGGCTGCTGAGGCTTCTTCAAATTCTGAATTATTAAAATGAAGAATACCCAGGTTTAAATTTGCAATAGCTTTTTGATCGGGCCGGGGATTGCTGTTCAGCACACCTGAAAAAAGGTCCATCGATTCGTCCAGACGACCGGATACTGCAGCTTCATACCCTTTGTTAATTTCAACATCCAGCTGCTCAAATCCGGGTTCTGTAGTCCTGTAAATTTCAACTGTTACCATTTCTTGTGGCGATATAGAGCTCAGCAATTCCGATTGAAGCCCGTCATTGCCATGGATGGTTGTCAATTGAAACAGAACAAATATGATCAAAACGGCAGCCAGGGTATATATCCAGTTTTTATAGGCCATCACTGCATTTGATGGTGATGGCCAAAATCCCTGCTCTTTGGCCGGAGCATCTTCATTCACTTTCTTTTGGAAATATTTTCTCGCATGGGCTTCTGTTTTAAGCAATTCGAGGTATTCCGGGTGTTCTATAAATTTCCCCCAAAGCTGATCGATCTCTTGCGTTGTCAACTCCCCGTTGAGGTAACGGTCTATTTCTTTTAGAATCTCAATATCTCTCATGGTTCATTACTTTTTATGTATGTTTAACACCTGTGAAACCTGATGCACTATTAGTATGATCGGTCTGAACCGAATTCCTTACAAA
>SKRC01000224.1 GCA_007118695.1 Balneolaceae bacterium
GCGATAAGCCTGGATCCCCGGAATGGTGATTACCTGTATGGAATAATAACACTCTATCTGCAACAGGAACAGTATGAATCGGCATTGGAATATGCAGAAGAGTTGAATCGCCTTTTTCCGAACAATCCCAATGTTCAGCAAATACTACAGCTTATTGAACGGGAGATGTAAATTTGGGTGGTGTTGAATGGAGTATGTACGGTGATTGATAAATTATAGTATGGGATTGGTGAAAGTTGACACGACACTAGCAGTATCGTAGAAAGATCGCTGCATAAAGACTTCCTGGTGATGGGATGAATGTGAGCAAACCAAAAAGTTGTGCCCGGTACACGGTAACGATAATTCTTCATCGCAGGGGAGTGTTTAACGAAATGTGTCATGTCATAACAAGCTTTTTGATCTTTATAAAAATTTACTTATTCATAAAGGCTTGTAAAATATATCCAATATTCCCTCACTATGGTCTGCTCGCATATACTCAGTGCACTGCTGTTCCTTATTTTCACAGTCTCCCATAGCTATGGTTTCGATTACAACCGGGTTTCCGGGAATAATCCGGCAACGGATACTACTCCGGGTGTTGACCGGGAATTTACACTGGAAGCTACGATGGTAGGGTATACAGGGGTTGGAGGTCTTTACAATGGTGTTCTGAACCCGGTACTCCAGGCCCGTGAGGGTGAACTCGTTCGTATCACCATCATTAACGGGGAGTTCATGCCGCATGATATCGCCCTGGAAAAGCTTGGAATATCAAGTGATATCATAGTGGAAGAGGGTGCATCAATGAGCATTTTATTTGAAGCGAAAGAAGATGATATCTACTACTGTACAATACCCGGCCACAGGGAAGCCGGTATGGAAGGGCGTTTTGAAGTCGTAGATGCCATTGTTGCCGAGCGGGATATTACAGGTGTGGTGCCGGAAATCAACGGGCGTCCCCTGAACCTGGATTTTGAAACCGGAAGCCTGACCGACTGGACGGCTGACGGGAATGCCTTTGAGGATCAGCCTATCCCGCGGGAACCCTCACCTTTACATGAAGTGGAGATGCATATCGGTCATTCCGGAAACTATTTTATAAGCAGCGGCGGAACCAGGGAATATCACCGTACCGGAACACTAACATCTGCAGTTTTCGAGGTGACGCATCCGTTTGCTGCGTTCCGGGTGTCTGGCGGGGCGCTCCAAGAGACCCGGGTGGAACTGGTCCGGGCAGACAGCGACAGTGTCTTTTATCAAATCACCGGCAACAATCACGCAACTCTTCGGCCTGTTGTGGTAAATCTTGAACCACATATGGGTAAAGAGATCTTCATCCGTATTATTGATAACGAGGATGGCGACTCCGGTATTCCCTATATACGGGGCAACCAATGGGCACATATCAACTTTGACGATTTTCGTTTCTATTCAGAGCGCCCGGAATTTGCAAATGAGCTCCAGCCGGAGGACATTATCATCCTGCCGCCCCGGGACCTTATACCGAATGCCGGCCTGTCGGGAGAAGAAGCTGCAAGTCGGATGACGCTGCCCGATGGTTTTTCGGTGACCCTGGCAGCAGCGGAACCGGATGTGATGCGCCCGATTGCTTTTGCAATGGATGAACGCAGCCGATTGTGGGTTGCCGAAGGCCATACCTATCCGGTTCGGGCCTCGGATGGTGAAGGCAAAGATCGTATTCTGATTTTTGAGGACACCACCGGTGACGGCCAACTCGACAGCCGGGTCGTCTTTATGGAAGGACTGAACCTGGTCAGTGGCATCGAAGTTGGTTTTGGTGGTGTCTGGGTAGGTGCAGCTCCCTACCTGTTATATATACCCGTCGACAGTAACGGAGACCAGCCGGCAGGAGAACCTCAAAAACTTCTTGACGGTTGGGGCTATCAGGATACACACGAAACACTTAACAGTTTCCAGTGGGGGCCGGATGGCTGGTTGTATGGGGTACACGGGGTTTTTACACATTCGAACGTGGGTAAACCGGGTGCTACGGATGAAGAGCGTCAGAGAATCAATGCAGGTATTTGGCGGTTCCATCCCACCCGCCACGAATTTGAAGTGTATGCACACGGTACCAGTAATCCCTGGGGAATCGATTTCAATGATTACGGACATGCTTTCACAACCGTGTGTGTGATTCCCCATTTGTTTCATGTGATCCAGGGTGCACGATATCACCGGCAATCAGGGCAACATTTTAATTCCCATACATACGATGACATCAAGACTATTGCCGATCACGTGCATTGGGTTGGTGACCGTGGCCCGCACGCCGGAAACTTCAGATCTGACAATAAAGGTGGCGGCCATGCTCATGCCGGAGCCATGTTTTACCTGGGCAATGAACACTGGGAGCTGGATCGGAATGCCATCCTCATGAATAACATACACGGCTACCGGGTCAACAGCGACCTCCTGGAAAGAATGGGCTCCGGATATAAAGCCAGTCACGGTGAGGATTTTCTGTTAACAAATGACTCCTGGTCGCAGTGGTTGAACTTTCGGTATGGTCCGGCCGGATCGGTGTTTGCCATCGACTGGTACGACAAAAACCAGTGCCATAGCCCGAATCCCGATGTACATGATCAAACACTTGGACGTATTTTCAGAATCAGCCATGAGAAAGATGAGTGGGTACAGGTTAATTTGTCAACGAAGTTGAACATGAAACTGGTTGAGTTTCAGTTGCACGAAAACGATTGGTTTGTTCGCCATGCAAGGCGATTGCTGCAGGAACGGGGTCCGGATTCAGAAGTGCATCGTGCACTGTTTCAGATTCTGGATAACCATCCTGAAGTAACAAGGAAGTTGCGGGCTCTCTGGACACTTCATGTTACCGAAGGCCTCTCAGAATCACATATGAAGGATTTGTTGAGCCATGAGAGTGAATACATCCGTGGGTGGGCCATAAAATTATTGACTGAAAACAATAAAGTTTCGGAGGATGTATTGGAGCAATTCACCGGGATGGCAGCAAATGATGAATCGGCTATTGTTCGACTTTACCTGGCTTCTGCATTGCAGCGTGTGGCACCTGAACGAAGATGGAATATATTGGAAGAGCTTTACCAAAGAAGTGAAGATGCTGATGATCACAACATCCCGCTGATGATCTGGTATGCGGCAGAACCCCTGGTTGAGTTGGATATGAACCGTGCATTGGAGCTGGCCATGCCAACACAACTGCCTGATATTTTTACTTATACGATACGTCGTGTTGCGGCCATCGGATCAGATGAATCCCTGCAAACACTGGAGCAGTTACATAGCCGGGTTGGCAACCATGATTATCGTCACATAATTAAAGCAGAAATTGAAAAAATACAGAATCAGCAGGAATAGCAAGATAAAGGTGGCCTTTCGTTCAAAGCCTGTCAGGTTTACCTTATCTTTTATGAACTCCTAACCAGATCCAATTTAACCTGTACTGGTTTTATGCAAACTGTCATTCGGATTACAACAGATGTAAATCAATAATTTAACCGGAAAACATGAATAAATTCTTATATATCGGAATATCTATTGCAGCTTTTTCAATACTTTTATTCTTGCCTGGTACACCAAGTGATGATGATTCCAGATATGGGAATTTTGAAAAAATCCGGTTAACATCAACTTTCTATGCTGAAGGAGGAGCAATTGGTGATCTGAACGGTAATGGAAACGCTGACGTGGTTTGTGGGCCATACTGGTATGAAGGCCCTGATTTTGACAAACGGAACGCCTACTACGAGCCTGTTGCATTTGATCCGCTTGAATATTCTGATCATTTCATTACCGCTGTTGATGATGTAAACAATAACGGGAGGAATGATATCATGGTAGTTGGGTTTCCCGGACAAGAAGCGTACTGGTATGAAAATCCGGGCAATGATAATAGATATTGGGAACGGCATTTGATTTTTCCGCAGGTAGATAACGAATCACCCACGTTTGCTGATCTGACCGGAAACGGAAATCTCGAGCTGATTTTTCATACAGATGGATATCTCGGTTATGCTGCTCCCGGTTCATCCAACCCTAGCGACGTCTGGTCTTTTTACAGAGTCTCTGAGCAGGGAAATTGGGGGCGATACAATCATGGGTTAGGGCTTGGAGATATTACCGGTAATGGGCACAAAGATATTTTGATGAGCGACGGCTGGTGGGAAAATCCGGGAGAATACGGTGACAGTTCACCTTGGTTACATCATCCGGTCGACTTTGGCCCCGGTGGTGCACAGATGTACGCTTATGATATTGATGGTGATGGACTCAACGATGTGGTTACTACACTTGAAGCTCACGGATGGGGCCTTGCCTGGTATCGGCAAATACGTGCAAATAATGAGATTCACTTTGAGAAACATATTATTATGGGAGAAACTCATGATGATAACCCCTATGGCGTGCGATTTTCTCAACCTCATGCACTTGCACTGGCTGACCTGGACAACAGCGGTGTGAAAGATTTGGTAACCGGTAAACGTTTCTGGGCACATGGCCCAGACGGTGACCCAGAGCCCAATGCACCGGCTGTCGTCTACTGGTTTAAACTGGACAGGGACTCTGCCGGGATGGTTGATTTCATCCCCCATCAGATTGATGACGACTCCGGTGTCGGGACTCAAATTGCAACCGGTGATCTGACCGGCAATGGCTATCCGGATATAGTTACTTGCAACAAAAAAGGCGGATTTGTTTTCCTGAACCATCTCCAATAGAAGGATTGCAGCAGGCGGTATTTTATTCAATTTGAATTTATTCAGTTTCAGATTATGTGAATAATGCAGGCTAAACTTGACGGCGAACTAAATACATGAACAAAATTAACCCGACAGAAAAATTTTGAATGAGAAAAAATCCTCTGCCGGATTGAAACTTTGTATTTCTGACCTTTCCATGTCCTTCGGCGGCGTGCAGGCTCTTGAAGGGGTTTCCTTTGAGGTCGAGCCCGGTACGATTCATGCCATCATCGGGCCAAACGGCGCGGGCAAGACCACGCTTATAAACTGTATATCCGGCCAGTTTATCCCGGAGGGAACCATGCATTTTGGTGAACGCGAACTGACTCACGTCCGAGCACACAACCGCATCCAGATGGGAATCGCACGGACTTTCCAGCATGTCAATGTATACTCTGAGCTGTCCGTCCTTGACAATATCATGATCGGCGGGCATCACCGGCTCAAGAGCAATTGGATCAGGCAGTGCCTCTACTGGGGCCCGTATGGATGCTCCCGTGAGGAACAGATGCTGCAGGCCGAAGCCCTGGAGTTGCTGGAAAGACTCGAAATGCGGCACCTGGCGGATTCGCCGGCCGGTGAACTCTCCTATGGCCAGCAAAAGCGACTTGAAGTGGGACGGGCACTCCTCGCACATCCCAAACTGCTTCTGCTCGATGAGCCGATGGCAGGCATGGCAAAGCAGGAGAAGAAACAGCTGTCCGACTGGATTCTGGACATCAACCGTGAGATGAACATCACAATCGTTATGATCGAGCACGATATGACGGTGGTACAAACGCTGTCAGACCAGGTTGTGGTTCTCGATTTCGGCCGGAAAATAGCCGAAGGGCCCCCTCAGGAAGTTGTCAAGGATAAACGCGTTCGAAAAGCCTATCTGGGGGAGGATTGATGGATTACTTTGCCGGGCTGCTGATAAACGGAATCCTGGTGGGTGCGGTCTATTCCATGGTCGCTCTCGGCTTTGTACTGATTTACAAAGCTTCCCGGGTCCTGAATTTCGCCCAGGGGGAACTGCTCATGATCGGGGCCTATTTCTGCCTGGAACTGGTTGTTCGCCTCGAAGTCGGTATTCTATCGGCTTTTATCCTGACGCTCGTCCTGATGTCTGTGATGGCCGTTCTGATCGAGCGCCTGATACTGCGCAAGATGATGAACGCCCCCGTCATCAGTGTTGTGATGGTGACGATCGGATTGGGAATCATGCTGCGTTCTGTTGTCTTGCTGTTTTGGGGCCCGATCACAATCCATTTCCCGGAATTCATTGCCGATGTCCCGTTTGATCTGGGCTTCGTCCGGGTCAGCGTCATCTATATCTACGGCTTTCTCATCTGCATCGCCTTCATGGTGATTTTCGGCCTCTTTTTTAGATATACCCGGACCGGTCTGGTCATGCGCGGGGCAGCCAGTTCGCAAATGGCTGCCCGGAGCGTTGGTGTGCCATTGCACATGGTTTTTGCCCTGGCGTGGGTGGTAGCGGCAATCGTCTCAGCTGCCGGTGGCGTGATCACCGGGAACATTGCGGGCCTGACCCCGGAACTCAGCGCTTACGGGGTGCGGGTATTTCCTGCCGTGATACTGGGCGGGCTGGACAGCATCGTGGGAACAACCATCGCCGGGGTTCTGATCGGAGTGATGGAAGAGCTGGGTGGAGGCTATTTGAGAGACTGGACCGGGCTCAGCGGCCTTGGGCCGGTTGTTCCGTTCTTCGTTTTGATAATTGTACTCTGGATCCGTCCGCACGGGCTGATGGGTACCAAGGAAATTGAAAGATTATGAAGCAACCTATATATACCATGGGCATATATACCATTGACATGGCGGTATCAGATCATAGGACCGTATCAAACCAGTTTAACCCCATACTCAACATCCGATTTTAATGGAGCCGAACCTCACTGACAAAGATGCCGGCACAGCTGCAGCCCGCCCGCTGCTCGAAACCCGCCTGGAACGGTACGGGGCTGTTGGGCTGATCCTTGCGCTGGCGGTTGGTTCGATGTTGATATCGAGTTACCATCTCTCCCTGCTGACAACCATCACGATATTTGCCTTTTCGGCGATGGGCCTGAATTTGCTGTCGGGCAATGCCGGCCTGATTTCCATTGCGCATGCAGCCTTTATGGGCCTGGGCGCGTTCACGGCCGCCTGGTTTGCCATTGACCTGGGCATACCCATTCTGATCGCCATCATCCTTGCCGGCATCGTATCGGCAGGGGTTGGCCTGCTCTTTGGGATCCCCTCATTGCGCCTCTCGGGTCTGTATTTGATTTTAGCCACATTTGCCGCGCAGATCATTCTCTACTGGTTCTTTGAGCAGGCACTCTGGCTTACCAAGAGCCCGGACGGCCGGTTTGTCGGTATTCCCGAAGTGATGGGCTTTGAGTTTGGCGATCCTTGGCATTATTATCTTTTAGTGCTGGTTTTTACGATTGCAGGCGCAGTGGTTTATCTGAACATATTGCGATCCGGCCTGGGCCGCTCGCTGGAGGTGATCAAAGAGCGTCCGATCGTCTCGCAAATGATGGGAGTCAATCTGCAACGGACCAAGTTGATTGCATTTACGATCGGCCATTTTTATGCCGGGGTGGCCGGGGCGCTTTACGGCTGGCATCTGCAGTTTGTGGCAACCGAAGCCTTTGACCTGATGGGATCCATTGAATTGCTGGTAATGATCATTATTGGCGGGTTAGGCTCTCTTGCCGGGGCCGTACTGGGGGCCACATTCATTGTTGTGGTGCCGGAACTGCTGGATATGGCCGGCCGCCGGCTGGTTGATGATATGGGGCTCATGGCCCCCATTCGTATGTTTATATACGGGTTGTTGGTCGTCATATTTTTGATCTATGAACCGCACGGGCTGGCGCGCACATGGCGCAAACTGGTCCGCTATTTCAATAAGAAGTTATTCAAAAACAAAAATGAACATTGATATCATGAACATCCTTTTCACTCTAAACCGATATTTGATTGTCCTGTTATTACTGTTTGGCGGGGCCTTTTTTCTGATGGCTTGCGAAGAAGCCGAGGAGGAAGGGACCATCCGGATCGGACAAATCACCAACCGAACCGGAGACACCTCTGATGTAGGAATTCCGCTTGCCGATGGTGTCCGCGATGCCTGGCGCTGGATCAATGATCAGGGTGGCGTGCGTGATCGGCCGATCCGGCTCATCGAACGGGAGGCCGGGTACAATGTTCCCAGGACCATATCCTATTTCCGGGAACTTACTACAGACTACGAAGTGCCCCTGATCCACGGTTTCGGTACACCCGACAGTGAGGCAGTGATGGACCTGGCCGCCCGGGCAGAGGTCATCTACATGCCTACATCCTACGACGATCGCTTTGTCAATCCGGAGGTGGCACCCTATTTCTTTATAACCAATGCCGATTATTCCACTGCGGCCCGCGGCGCGGTACGCTATGTAGCCGAACAGGAGGGCCGGCTCGGCCTGGCAAGAAATCCGGGAGGTTTCGGGATGGCACCCATTGCGGCGATCAAGGAAGAAGCGTTAATGTCCGGGGTACCCATTGTAGCCGAACAGGATTTGAGTTATACACCGACCTCTGCCGTACAACAGGCTTTGTCGTTCCGTAATTCAGGAGCCACACACATTTGGATGGGGAATACACACACGGCTATGTCTGTGCTGGCCCGCGATCTTCGTCGCCAGGAGAGCGATGCCGTGATTATCGGGAATATCTATGCGGGTGATGAGAATTTTATCCGGTCTGCCGGCAGTGATGCCGAGGGTCATCTTTCCCTTTTCGGTTCGGTTGCTTACGGAGATACTACTGCTCCGGCCATGGAAGCGATCATGGCAGCCAATTACCGGAATCCCGATACCCATTATATTCGCGGCTGGGCGCAGGCACTGATCGCAGCCGAAGTGATCGGTATGGCGATTGATGAAGAGCTGGACATTACCGGGGAAAATCTGCGGGAGATGTTCTATCAGCTGAATCATTTTTCACCGGGTGGCCTGATTCCGGAAGTTTCATACAGCCCTGATAGCCACCGGCCTAACAACAATGCAGCGATCTATCAGGTGCAGAATGGAGAGTGGGTTAAGATCTGGGAGGAAGAGTGAACCCGGAACCACATCAGAACCAGCCGGCATTAAACGTTGATGGGCTGGAGGCAGCCTATCAGGATGTCGTCCGGGTGTTGCACAACATCAGCTTTCATATCCATGAGCAGGAGTGTGTGGCTCTGCTTGGGTCCAACGGGGCCGGCAAGACCACGACTTTAAAATCGATTTCGGGGTTGCTGCAGGGTGACGGGAGTGTAACCGGCGGAAAGGTGTATCTTCACGGGGAAGATGTGACCGGCAAACCGGCTCATTTCATGGTGCCAAAAGGGGTGATACAAGTCCTTGAGGGGCGGTATGTGTTTCCCGATCTGAATGTACGTGATAATCTGTTAATGGGTGCCTACACCCGAATGGACCGGACACATATCGAAGATGAGATCGATCGCATATTCGGATATTTTCCCCAGCTAAAGGACCGGCTTCACACCAAGGCAGGCTATCTTTCCGGTGGTGAGCAGCAGATGCTGGTTATCGGCAGGGCCCTGTTGGCCAAGCCGCGCATTCTGCTGCTGGATGAGCCTTCAATGGGGCTTGCCCCGAAACTGGTCAGGGAAGTTTTTGAGATAATCGAACGGATCAGAAGTGAGGAAAATCTGACCCTGCTGCTGGTAGAACAGAATGCAAATATGGCCCTTCGCCTGGCTGAGCGCGCCTACCTGATGGAAACCGGCTCGATTGTGCTGGAAGGCACTGCCGATGAATTGATGGAAGATCCACGCCTTCAGGAAGTGTATCTGGGGGGATTAAACAGTTAAGACCATAAACCAGACGAGAACTACCTGACAGTATCTAATCTCTCCGGGTTAGTTCCCCGCTGCTTGTGTCGTAATTTTCATATCTACACAGATGCGCCTATTCTGATACCCCGTCAGCTGATGAAGACAGTCAGTTAAAGTAGATTATGACCTATATCATCCA
>SKRC01000135.1 GCA_007118695.1 Balneolaceae bacterium
GCTGCTGGTTCGCTGGCAGGAGAAGTTTGTTCTGCCGGTTGTAGGGCTCGTTTTTATCGGTTTTCTGGGTTATGCCATCTATGGCACTGCCACCGGCCTGGAAGGCGATTGTGGTTGTTTCGGGGAATTTATGGACAGTACCTTCGGCCCGGGTATGATTATCCGGAATGCCGTTTTTGTGGGTATGACAGGGTTGCTTTTCTGGAGGCCGGTTGCGTCAAATGACAATGCCGACGGTTTCGGTTATCAATAAAAGTAGTGTACCGATATCAGCGGTCTTTTTATTTGTGGGTGGTTCACTTGGTCTGCTGATCCGGGGAATGGCAAGTTAGTCCGCGTTCGGACCTTGAGAGAATGGGCCGCATGATAAAAATTTAGAAGTGAATCAAACGCATTGTGTTTTTACTTCCTGCAACCAGCTCTCAACTTTTTGATCGATTTCAACAGGATTGTCGAATTTATAATTTCAGTACCTTGCAGTCATACAGAGGTTGTGTAACTGCTCGTATGATCTTCTGCAAGCAGGTAATTTTTCTTTTACAGCTTTTATCCTTGATGCGTGAGTAGACCTGCCACCCCAAAAATTGTGATATTCTTCGATAGAACCGATTTGCTGTTTTTTGCCCCCGATTATTATTTCACATGGAAAAATTTTGTACTCGATGTAATGAAGTGCAGTGTAGAAAGCACATGTAATAACCCAGTCAATGTAATCTAAATTCTGACGGAGATAGTTATAAACTTCTTCATTATGTTCAGCATGTTCTCTATGATGATTTCCGGAAGAAGTTGTATCCATCTAATAACATTTTCTTGTAGTTAGTATGCTCATCTTCAAAAGTAAACATAACCTGATATTCAAAATCACTAGTGTCCCATTAAGACTAATTTAAATCATTGTAACCCACTGAGCCACAATGTTATAAGTACTGTTAAAATTTTTATCGACTTGAATTCGTAGTTTGCCAGTGTCTTCGCTGTTCCATTTTTCAATAATACACTTGTTTATGTACACTGGCCAAATCATTTTTTCACAACTCATGGATGTTGTTCCCAAATATCAATTTCGAAAAATTGTCGCTCGTCACAATGGAAATTATCGTGTTCGACGTTTCACTTGCTGGAACCAATTTCTTTGTCTTTGTTTCGGACAACTTACCTTTCGCGAAAGTCTCCGAGACATTGTCGCAACATTGGATGCCCTGGGCTCTCGCCGCTATCACATGGGCATCAAAACCACCGTTGCCCGTAACACCTTTTCACGGGCCAATACCAATCGCCCCTGGCAGATCTACCAGGAGCTGGCTATGGTTCTGATCGATCAGGCACGTCGGGCATGCAAGGACCAAACCGAACTAGAGTCACTATCCGACTCGATCTATGCCCTTGACTCAACGACCATCGATCTGTGTCTGTCGCTGTTCCCATGGGCGAAGTTTCGCACCGGGAAAGCCGCTATCAAGCTCCATACATTAATGGATCTGGAGGGCTCTATCCCCACTTTTATCCATATTTCCGACGGCCGAACCCACGATGTTAACATCCTGGACATGATCCCGATCATGGCCGGCAGCATCTATATCATGGATCGCGGTTATCTGGACTTCGAGCGGTTGTTCACCCTCGACCAGTCTGGCGGCCGCTTTGTGATCCGCTCGAGAAAAAATCTGCAGTTTTATCGCAAGAGTTCCAAACCGGTCGATCGAACCGCTGGTCTGCAGTGCGATCAAATGGTGCGCCTCACTGGGCACTACTCGAAACAAAAGTATCCAAAACCTTTGCTCCGCGTGAGAGTGATCGATCAGGAAAACGATCAAAACATCATCTTATTAACAAACATGACAACGTGTAGTACAGAGCAAATTTGTGAGTACTACAAGAGTCGATGGCAGATCGAACTGTTCTTCAAATGGATTAAACAGAACCTGCGGATCAAGGCGTTTTACGGGCAGAGCGTCAACGCCGTAAAAACACAGATCTGGACGGCTATCTGTACCTATCTAATCATTTTAATAACTCAAAGAACAAATCAATTTAACGTAAAACTACACACGATGATCCAAGTTCTCAGCGTCGCCATATTGGACCGTATGACGCTTAAACAGCTATTTTCCGATGAATCACTCACGAAATTTGAGTCCCATCCTCGTAACCAATTGGGACTCTTCGACTTTTAATGGGACACTAGTGACTAAATTATTATAATTTGACTTAAGGATGTCAAGGTCTATTTATACGAATTATGCAATATTTGGTAAAAGTCTTTGGTGATTATAAACATATTTTCATTTATAGAATCCAGTGTCATGTCAACCATTCATATGTGGGGCCAAATCTTGTACTTTTTACTCCTTACTGTTTAAAACATATGCTCACAACTATGGCTATGCTCATATTTGTCGCATAGTCTGGGGAAAAATCACTTCGACTTCTCCAAAACGCAAAGTTGACACAACACTAGCCATTTAGTTCATTAAGCATAGTTTTGGCATCATCGAGCAGATCCGGATCGTCCATCTCTCTTGGTTCAAGCTGAACGGTTTTCTTTAAAATCTCAACGGCTTCTTCGTTTCGTTCAACAGTTTTGTAGAATCGGGCCAGGTCCAGGTGAAACAATATATTCTCCGGATCCAGTTCAATGGCCCGTTTCAGGCACTCTTCCGCCTCACTGTTACTGGCTCCCTCGGGTGCTCCGCCGAATAGCAGGTTGGCAGCCCATCGTTCAGCCCTGGTCAGATTGGCCGCCCGGGTATGCCAGACCCCCAAAAGGTGCCAGGCCGCCTCATTGTCAGCATCCAATTCGAGGGCTTTATCGACATATTTTTTGATTTCTTCTGATGCACGAACTCTCTCCCTTGGGCTTTCAATTTCGGCTATACGACCGATCGCAACGGCAAATGCATAGTGGGAATAGGATTTGTCAGGATGGTGATCCAGGGCCCTTTGAGCAAGTTCTTTTCCTTTTCTGTAATAGGTTTCCATCTGCTCCTCGCTGTCCTGACGATGTCCTTTCTTTGAATAGAGGATACTGAGGTTCCATAGGGCTTCATAATTCTCCGGATCCGAATCCAAAACTGTTTCGAAAAGTTCCAATGCGCCCGGCTCATCGGCTTCATCGAGTTTCTCGTGGGCTTGTTGCAACAGTTCCTTTACATTAGAACTATCTTGACTCTCTGTATCCTGAAAATGATCACCCGCCAGGCAAAAGAGCGCTGCTAAAACAACGATCAACAATGTATAAGTCTTGCTATACATGGATTCAAGTTTCATGAATGTTGATACCACCTATCTGAAGCCATTAGCTTACAGCCTATAATGGAATAGATTTCTGAAAATTCAAAATTCTGTTTTTATGAACTGTCCCGGGGCAGAGCCGCCGGGGATTCAATTGGAAATTATCAGTTTGTTTTCCGGCCTAAAAAGGCTTTGGATTTGAAGCATGTTATAAATTAAACTCCACAAAAGGACTAACCCGCAATTTTCAGTAAGAAAAAGTAATTCATGTTGCCACCTGTTGAACTACAACTTCACCAGGGTTTCGAAAAAAATGACAACCTGTTTCAATCTGCAAAATTTATCTTGTGCCTTGCCATCCCCCCGACAGCGAGGCTCGGTGAAAAATGCGGTTTAAATAATTTTTTGGTTTGAAGTCATGTAGGAATCCAACACTCATATATCTGTGAAAATTCACTGTAAACGACCTGGTGTTATGAGACATGTGATGCAACCATTGAATTCGTTTAGTATCAAACGATACCGTCAGCAACAGCTCATCCCTCCCGACGGCGGTCGGGATGTCGCAAAAGCCTCCCCCTGTATCTCCTTCAAAGATAGACGTTTTTCGCAACCGAAGTTTCCATCATAATTAGCCCGTATTTCGTTTCATGGGAATCGCTGCGCTCAGAAGCCATTAATTGATGTTTGAAAAGCTCAAGATTGTGTTCATATGAACATACATTTCATGGGCTCTGGCCAGCTCGTGAAGCCTGAAGGTTCTACCCGGTTTTCCAGTTATTATACCACTCCAATAACACCGCAAGGGCAGGCAGCAGTGAGATCCACGTCAAAGCCTGAAAATGCCAGGCCGGCAACCATGACGGTGGCACCAGGCCGCTGGATAACAGAAGCATCGCAAGAAGCAGAAGGATGGTGAGTATTACCAGTTTGAAGGCTTTCTTATCCAGCTCCGGCTTTAAAGTGTGCCAGGCCCCCAGGTAGGTGATGCTTACAAAGCCAAGCAACAGAACATGCAGGTAAAAGACTCTCAGCCCGTGTTCCCCGATCCACAGCATAAACGGGAAGACCGCTCCCCCGAAGAGCATCAATATTGTTGCTCCCAACAGGTTGAGGGCAATTATCCACCACCAGATTTTGGTTGCACTCACCTGCCGGGCCATGATGTAGAGGTTAACGGCAAGGCCCAAAACAACGATTATCGCTCCAAAACTGGCTGAAATCAACAACTGATTGTTCAGTAAATCCACCGGCATGCCAAACGGAAAAGTAAGCGGAACACCCAGAACGATCGGGGCAAGCAGCCAGGATTCATGAAATTGAACCTGCCTGATTCCCAGAATTTGATAGATGATTCCGAATGCAGACAGTACGCACCAGCCGCCCGTGAATACAGCCAGGAAAAAGTGTGTTGTAGCTGTGGATAAAAGGGGATTGTCAATATCTCCGAAGTGGTAAACCGCTACACCCCAGGCCCCCAGTGAACTGATAAACAACAAGAGCAGGGCGGCATCATAAAACATTCGGGGTAAGCTGGGCTCACTTTTCTCACGATGCTTTAAATAGATCCAGGTGAACCAATACCAGGTAATCATGGCTAATCCGGAAAGTATGGTTGAAAAAGGGAGTTCTGCCGGGCCAATGGGAACCGGCATGTAGCCGTAGAATAGGAAAAAAGGAAAGGAAGCAAATCCGACTATCAGAACCACATAGAGACATTTTTTAAATGCAGCTGCTGCTTCCGGAACCCGGTTTGTGATGTAGCCTGCAATAAACAGCATCGGCACGGGGGTCACCCAGGTGAAAAACATCAAATGGGAGTGTGCGTGACGGATATTGTTCAGGGACAGGTCGGCAGGGAGTGAATAAAGGATTCCGAAACGGTATAAAAAACCGGTGAAAGCTGCCAATACAAAAAAGGCAAGGCTCCATAACCATACCGATCGGAATGATTTTACAAATGTCATGACCAAATATTTCAGAGTACCTGTTGTCCCCGGTGTGTCTTATCACGTTACCCGGAGTTCTCAGTGCTTAATGTTTTCAAAAGACCCGATTGCCGCGACAGGTCTGGCTGATTTGTCAGCAAGCCAGCCTCTGCCGGGCGGGTCAAGCTCCGCAAGCAAGTCAGCCTCGGTCGGGCGAGCCAGCCTCTAACGGGCAAGCCAGCTTCCGCCGAGCGGGCCAGCCACCGCCGGGTGAGACACCCTCCGCCGGGCGGATCAAGCTCCGTCAAGCAAGCCAGCCTCTAACGAGTAAGTCAGCCTCTGACCAAAGAAACCGCATAATAAAGTATTATCAAACCCAAAAGCAGGTTGAATCGTCCCACCCAGCTTGACGCTTTTCGAAATCGCAAGGTGATTTTGTTCTCCGGCTCGGTATCCATCAGTCTTGCAGCTTTCGGACCAAGCCAGAAATCGTGAATACCACTCAGAATCAGCACGAGTGCAAATATGTGCAATTTACCCATTAAAGCCCGCCCATATCCCGAGCCCCAGAAGTGGGACGATGTCAAATCGAAAACGGAGTAGCCCATTCCAAACAGCGCCGTGATGCCGGTAACGATCATCAACAGGAAAATGATCCAGCTGATTCTGCTGAAGATAGTTCCGGCTTTTTTGAAAAGTTCACCACGCCGGTTTTCAAACATTTTATCCCGGCTCAGCGGTACCAATACTGCCACTGTAAACAGCATGCCGCCAATCCAGAACATTGCCATCAGAATATGCAGATATACAGACCAAAAATACATGATATTGTAGGATTTACAGTTAGTGTTCGTTTACGCCTTCCACGGCAGGGGAAACTCCGGAAGTTTGGGAAAAATTCCGGACTTCACGGGTCACAGTATGATAAAAACCAATAACAACCCCAAACAGGAGCATAGCTGCAGCCTGGTGGATCACACCGAGTGAAATCGGAACGTGATAGAGCAACGTAAAGACGCCAAGCAGATATTGCAGCAAAACGATTCCCAGCAAGGCCACACCCCACCATTTGAGCGTGTGATCGACGGAAGAAAACATAACTCTTGCCCAGATATAGATTACCATAACCAACAAGAGTGTGCCGAGCAGGCGGTGAATCCACTGAACGGCAGCCGGGTTTTCAAATAAATTCTGAATGAACGGCTCGAGCAGCCAGGCCTCTGGCGGGATCCAGAACTGATTCATTTTCGGAAAGGTATTGTAGACATGTCCCGCATTCAATCCGGCCACAAATGCACCCCAAACGATTTGAAGCAGGAGTATGATCATAAATGCAAACAGCCACCAGCGAAGATGAATCAGCAGCGTGCTGGTTGATTGACTGCCTTTCCCGTACCCCGCCGGGCCGGTATTTGGTTCATCTTCAGTTTCACCGGGGTTTGTCCCGCCGGCACTTGTGCCGGGATCGGTCATTTCATGGTGTTGGCCGGTTTTGGCCAGGTCCAGGTGAGCCGGGCCTTCTTTTCCAGGCTGTGAAACCGGCGGTTTATCGGGCTTCAGATCCAGCGCAAACCAGACACAGCACCCGAATATGGCAAATGCCAAAAGCAGGTGGGCCGCCAGCCTGTATGGGCTTACATAGGGCAAATCAACCAATCCGCTTTGCACCATATACCATCCCATAAATCCCTGTGTGAGTCCCAGGATGAGCAGTAGAAAGGCACGTTTGAGTTGTTTCCGGGAAAACTTTTTCCGGATAACAAACCACCCAAAGGGAATCAGAAAAACAAGCCCGATCATCCGGCCGGCCATCCGGTGAAGATATTCCCAAAAATAGATAAACCTGAACTCTGCCAGGCTCATCCCCCTGTTGCGCTGCTGATACTCCGGAAACTCCTTGTATTTTTCAAACGTCTCGTTCCAGTCTGCCTCGGAGAGCGGAGGGATAATACCCATAATCGGGTTCCATTCAACCATCGACAAACCGGACTGGGTAAGCCGGGTAATGCCACCGATGACCAGAATGATGAAGACCATTAACGCACCGCTCCAATACCAGATGCGAATTTGTTTATTGTTTCTCATAGTCATGAGAGGTTAGTCGTGAGTCTTGAGTGGGTATTTGGGTATTGAGTATTGAATTGTTGAATGTTTGGGTTGTTGGGTATTGGGTATTGGGTTGGGTAGTGAGTATTGGGTTGTAATGTGTTGGGAGTCGGAAGTCTTTGGGTCAGACTGTTTTTGAAAATCTATTTTTTTGGCCGGGCTGTTTCAGGTATGCATCAAATACCATGGCAATATTGCGCAGAAACAAACGGCCTTTATCGGTTATCTGCAGGCTGTTCTCGAATCGAATTAAAAAACCGTCAGCTTCAAGCCCGCCAAGGTTCTGAAGTTCGTCCTGAAAATAAGATTTAAAATCGATATTCCATTTTTTTGAAAAGCCACTGAAATGGACGTTTGCCTGACACATAACCTGCATGATCAGGTCTTTTCGGATCTTATCGTCCCGGGTCAATCGCAGCTGCTTGATAACGGGCAGCTCACCCTCATCAAGGCTTCTATAATACCCGGCGAGATCTTTGGTATTCTGGAAATAGGCATTTTCCAGCTGAGAAATCCCCGACATGCCAAAGGCAATCATATCGGCCTCGGCACAGGTGCTGTACCCCTGGAAATTGCGCTGAAGGGAACCCGCATCGAGCGCCTGGCTCAGGCTGTCATCATCGCGGGCAAAATGGTCCATGCCGATGAAGCGCATGCCCCGCTGAGGCAGGGAGTCAACGGCCATTGCAAGCATCTGCAGTTTCATGTCAGTGGACGGAAATTCCGATTCATCCAGCAGCTTTTGGGCCGGCATCAGGTGCGGCAAATGTGCGTAACTGTATACGGCAAGCCGGTCGGGATTGAGCTGCATGACATCGTCGATGGTTTGGCTGAATGTCTCGACCGTCTGCCTGGGCAGGCCATAGATCAGGTCAAAATTGATCTGAGTGATTCCGCAATCCATAAGCATATCTGTTACGGCGGCCGTCTGCTCGTAAGGCTGAATTCTGTGGATGGCTTCCTGTACGTCGGGGTTGGTGTCCTGCACACCGAGTGAGGCGCGGTTGCATCCGATCGCACGCAGGGATTCTATGTGCTCGCGGGTGCAGCGCCGCGGGTCAATTTCCACACTGAACTCAACTTCCGGTGCCAGGTTAAAACGGCTGTGAATGGCCTTGCCGAGCCGCAAAAGCTGGTCCGGCCGTAAAAATGTGGGGGTTCCGCCGCCAAAATGCACTTGGATCACGGGCCTGTCTTCAGCAATCAGCCCTGAAATAAGATCCATCTCTTTTTCAAGATAATCGATATAGTGATCCCCCCGGTCAGCATCTTTTGTGATGATTTTGGTACATCCGCAATACCAGCAGAGTGAAAAACAGAACGGTATATGGAAATACAGAGAGAGAGACTTCGGACTGCTTTTGCCGGCCTCCAACTCTCCCTCCAATGCGCTCGTTTCCCCGATTTCCTGAAACTGTACGGCCGTCGGGTACGAGGTATACCTCGGTCCCGGTACGTTGTATTTTTGAATAAGATTAATGTCTGGTTTCATGAAATTCGCCAAAGGGCATGATCAAAAATCCTTTTTCTTAAATACCCGCAGCCCAATCCAGGCTGGAACGGCAAGCCAGAGTACCAGCATGCCACTTGCCGTCAGGATGCCGGAATTGGTTCCGAAAAACTGCCGGAAGACGGCCCCTGTATACCCCATCAGTGCCGAGATGTCAAATTCCAGCAGCACCATAATGCGCGCCAGGTCGATCGGGTTGAGCATGGTTGCCGCAATCACAAATCGCTCCAGGGGATAGTCGCCAAAGGTAAAGATCGCCATCAGGATCAATCCGTCATAGAGAATCGCCATAAACAGCCAGATAACGATCGTAAACCCGAACCCCTTGATCCGGTCTTCGTAGAAAGCCAGGCCAAGAACAAACCCGAGCGCAACAAAGATCAGCGTCAGCATGCCCCCGAGGGCCAGGACCATGACCGATGCTCCCGGGTCCTGGGCCAGGATGCCGTGCCAGCCCAGTGGCAGCATGGCCCCGACAACAAAGGCGGCCATCAGCGGGGTCGATATGCCGCAAAAAAGCCCCCAGAACAGGGTTTTTCGGTTGATTGGCTGTGTCAACAGCAGTTCCACAAATTCCCGGGACTGATAGATGTACAAGATGCCGTAGATCATCCCGACCAAAGGAATAAACAACAGCATCACATTCGACAGGCTCAGGAGAACCTCCGCACCCCCCCCGCCAAACCGCAAAAGGGTATCGGTCAGAATCAAAAAGATGAGACCGTATCCGATCACCCATTTCCCACGGATCAGGGTTTTCCATTCATTTTTTATGATGTGTGTTAAGAGTTTCATTTCAACTGGATTTAATTTTTTAATGTTTTCGTCTTCTTCCATTAGCCTCCTCCATGTTTGATCGAGGAAGGGAGGCCCCTGACAAAGGTGGTTTACTGGAAAGTTACCTCAGTTTCCCTGGCCTCGATTCCGGGGTCGGGGGAGTTCTCCATCATCCGTGCGATCGCCGCTTCGAGGCGTTCTTCTTTGTTCTCTTCCAGCAGGTTCTCCATGGATCCGTAATACCGTATTTTCCCGTCCAGGATGAAGACCACATGATCCACCAGCTGCTCAAGCTCACTCATAATGTGTGAGGTGATCAGAACCGTTTTGCCGTCCTGCTTCTCTTTTTCAACGCGTTTCTTAAATTTGAAACTGGCCTGCGGGTCTAGGCCGGCAGTCGGCTCGTCAAAAAAGAGCAGCTGCGGGTTGAACATCATGGCAAGGGTCGCTCCCACTTTCTGGCGGTTGCCGCCGGAAAGCACCCGCAGCGATTTGTCCAGCTCCGGGCCCAGGTTGAACTGACTGATCAGCTCTTCTTCGAAGACGGCCTCCTGGTTTCGCAGCCCTTTGATAAATTCAAGCAGCTCCCTTACGATCATGTTCTCCGGGTAGCGGGCCACTTGCGGCATATAGCCGATATCCTGCCGGTAGAGCCAGTTTCCGTTCAGCTTCACATCGTTGACATGAATGACGCCCGAGTCGGGCTTGACCAGGCCCAGAATCGTTTTGATCAAGGTTGTCTTGCCCGATCCGTTGGGCCCTACGATACCCGTTGCCTGGCCTTTCGGTATATGGAGATTCATGCCTTTCAACACTTCAAGGTCGCCAAAGGATTTGTGTAAATTTTCTATTCGTATCATCTGATTCGCTCCATTTTAGGTTTTTCATCAATCAGGGTGGCCGGAGTAAGAACCGGCATGATTCGCTCGGCTGTATCCAAAAGTGTAATGAACATGCTTCTCAGCAGTATCAGGGATTCAGGCTGCCGCTGAATGATGATGGAAAACAGCCGGACCGGACGGTAGGGTACATCACCGATTCCATCGCGGTTCAGGTCGTACCCTTCATAATGACTCCAGTAATTGCCTTCGAAATGGTTTGGATTCCGCGGGCTGTCGGTCCTGACGTCAAAGCTGTTTTCGATAAAATTATTTTCTGTAAATTGATTTTCCCGGCTGCTCGATTTGATATTCACGGCCCAGCCGTTCAGCTCAAAATCATTGCGGTGGACGATCACGCGGTTGCTTCCTTCCGAGTCGATGCCAACCGTGTTTCTGTAAAACCGGTTTCCGGTGATCCGGCTGTCGTTGATATCCTTCAGCAGCAGTCCGTATGAGGAGGTGCCCCAGTTGTTCTCAAATATGTTATCGATCATATCCACATTTTTGGAATACATGACCGCTACGCCGGCCCCGTTTTTATTGAAGGTGTTTCCCCGGTAGACCGAGTCGTCGGAAAACATAAAATGCAGGCCATACCGGTTGTTGTTATTGCTCCGGTTGCCGGATATTTCGGCTCCTTTGGCAAATTCCAGGTAAATGCCATCCCTCTGGCCTTCCACCTTGTTGTCCAGAATTTTAGGGTCTTTCACATTCCAAAGGTGAATCCCGTTCCCGGATGAAGACTCCCTGCGTTCATAGGATCGGATTTCATTGCCTCTGATCACACCACGCTCGGTTGCCGACAGATAGATGCCGAAAAAGATGTTGTCGAGCCGGTTGTTTTCTATCACGACATCTTTTGCCTTATCGATATATATACCGGCATAGTCTCTTACGTGGCTCCGGCCGGAGTTTTTCAGAAAGAAACCACTTACGGTGACACTGTCGGCAGCAATAATCAGAATATGGCCTTCCAGATTCCCATCTATTTCAGGATATCCAATCCCTTCGAGGGTCAGTTTTTTATCAATCATGATATTGCTTTCCACATATACGCCGGCTTCCACACGGATGTGATCCCCGGGCCGGGCCATATTCACTGCTTCCTGGATGGACACAACAGGGCCGTCCGGACTCACTACAATATCGGCAGCGGTATCCGATGCGCTTGCTTCACTGACTGATGTCCATGCCAGCAAGAGCAGAATCAGCCCTCCGAACAGATGTAACTGAATTGGTTTGTAATTATTCATTGTTTTTTCTCCTGCCGGTTAGTGTGAGTTGTGATTATGGGGCTGGTTGTCCCGGTTGGAAAGCCACTCCTGCCTGACCAGATCCCTTACTTCATTCCACTCCAGGAGGGTGCCCAGGTATTCATTGTGGTATTCTTCCGCGACCTGGTAGACTCCATAAGCCGACAGGTAAAGCCCCATCGGGCTTCTCAATGTTTCGCTATGCAGGTAATGTGCCTCCTGTGCCTGAAGCCATACATCGCTGTTTGTAAAATCCGGCACCCAGTGTGAGTGGATATTATCGGGATTGTCGGTTGTAAGATCGTGAGCAACCATGCACTCGATGGAATCGAATGGAAAGGTTCTTCCCTGTTTGTTCACAACCTGTGAAGCAAACTGAGGCTCAGTGATCATCATCCTGCAATATTCGCACTGATCGCTGCCGAACTGGATAGGTTGCGGTTTCGGCTCGCATGCCATGAGCAGAAGCACTGATGCGGTGAGCATCAGCACAGTTTTAAATAAACCCCTCATTTTGTTCTCCGTTTAAAAATTGAGATTCGAAGCTGCGTATTCGGTCAGATCCCACTCATTCCGAACCAGCTCAAGTACTTCATCCCATTCCAGGTATGGCCCGGGATAAGCATCATAGATAAAGGTTTTCATTTTTTTATCGGATGCATCGACAGCTGTCAGATACATTCCGTTTGGGCTTGGCCGTAATTTGCTATGCAAAAATACCAGTTGATCTACATCAAGCAGGCGTTTTCCGTTTGTAAATTCGACTGCTTTGATTGATTTGACGTTTGCGGTGTCGTCCAGGGTCAGGTAAAAGCCGGCAAGGCATTCTACCGACATGAAATTGAACTGTTCACCATTGGTCATTTCAAGTCTGCCACCGTATCGAACGGTTTCTATTACTTCATGTGAGAACTCACAGACATCGCTGCCGTAGCTGAGTTGTTCAAAAGAAGTCGCATCAGCACTGGCTGATTCGGCCTTCTCCTTTGAACACCCGCTAAAGGCGAGCAACAGGCTAAAGAGTATGGTTGTTATGATTCCGGTTTTCATTGGATTGTTTATAACGGGTTATTTGGCTTGTTTAAATTTCTTTTCATACCAGACGACTCCTGCAGGCAACAACACGGAAAGCCCGATGAAAATGGATCCGGTGTATGGCCAGGAACAGGCATTGATATTCAGAAGCTGCTTGCACCCGATCAGCGGCGGCTGGTAACTCATGCCGGGCACTTTGATTGGGGCCCTGGGATTAAGGTTGTGGCCATAATCATATCCCCACATATAGAAGTCGATTAAACCGGCTATTCCCAGCACGGCCATCAGGCCAAGCCAGACATAGACCAGCTTCAGTTGGCCGGACACCGCAGCGATCAGGCCGAAAAAGATCATAAACCCGATAATCCAGGGCATGTATTCGAATTCCGGGAAATCTTCAACATGTATTTCTTTCATGCCGATGTAGTGATTAAGTGTGTTGATGCTTTGCAGGTCATGGCGATTATGGCCGGTGATATCATCGATATGGATGAACATGCCAATTCCTTCCGGATACTGTGGCGCCGTCATCGATATTGACCAAAATGGCATGTAAAAAAGCGGAATCAGCAGCAGTGCTGCCAGGCCCATTACTATTTTTGACTGAAGTTTCATGTGTGTTGAATTTCTTTGTTGTACCTGTAGATGATTATGATCACTGTTGAATCATTACCATTGTGCGATTACTTAATGAGGAAGCAGTAGTCTCCCCTTGAGGGGAGTCCCCGATTTATCGGGGGAGGGGTGTTCTTTGAATTTTTCAATGAATTATTGAAGAATTTCCAATGAATCATTGAACACCCCTCGTCCGACTCTCATATGCTTCGTCGGACACTCCCCTCCAGGGGAGATTATTGCCACTTTATTAAACAAAGACCAATAGCATACTTCCTTTCCAGTACCATACTTCCTTCATGCTTTTTAAATAACCCGGATCCGGCATTTGACCGGACCCGGATTTGGGATCTGAATACCCCGGCACCGAGTATTCGATGCCGGGATGAGGGGTCAAATCGGAATAATTCCTGTTTGGTTCCGCCCCCCGGGCTGCCCTTGCTGTATGTGAGCGGCCCATTCATGGATCAAGTTTTATTTAGTTGCCGGTTCTCCATACGAGTTCCACATCGGAGTCAGCGGCAGATACCCTTACATATCCCTGCATCTCCTGGTGGAGTGCGGAACAGAACGCCGTGCAGTAGAACGGATAAATACCTGTTCTTGTCGGCTCCCATTTCAGGGTCTTGGTCTGGCCCGGTGCCACGAGAATCTCGGCGTTGTTTGCACCCTTGATTCCTATTCCATGTACCACATCCCATTCCTGCTCGAGATTGGTAAGGTGGAAATAAACCGTATCACCGACCCGGATGCCTTCAATGTTATCCGGACGGAAATGGCTTCGGATGCTTGCCATATAGACCCGTACAACATCCCCGTCTCGCTCTACACGAGCATCGCCAACCCGTCGCACAGCATGCGGGTGGTCGTTCTCTTCCATTTCGTAGATCTGTTTTACCCTTTCGGTGATCTTGTTGGCGGCAATGGCCTGCGCGTAATGCGGTTCACCGATGGTCGGGAAATCGTAGAGCAGTTGCATACGATCGCCTGAAATATCATACAACTGGGCCGGATGATTCTGCTTCGGACCGGTTGGCAGGTATCTGTCTTTTGCGGTCTTGGTCAGGCCGACCAGGTATCTCTTGTCAGGATTCTTCGTATCTCCACCGGTAATCATCAGGTGGCCGATAGAATAATAGGAGTCGATTCTGTCGACAACTTCAAAGGTATCGAGCGACCACTTCACGATCTCTGATGAGATGTACACCGAGGTGTAGGCATATCCGTCTCCATCGAATTCCGTGTGGAGCGGGCCCAGGCCCGGATCTTCAACTTCACCTGCAATGGTGGCTTCGTAATTGATGATCGGAATACCGTTGGAATCACCTTCAAAATCGCGGTTCTCAATGGCCTCAAGCATTCTGGAGAAGGAGTGTACCGGAATAACGGTAGCCAGTTTTCCTCCGGCTACGATGTACTCTCCGGTCGGGTCGATATCCACGCCGTGCGGTGATTTTGGCGTCGGCAGGAAATACATGAACTCTTCCACATCTTCCGGGTAAAGCACGGTTACTTCATTCTTTACATGTGAAACTGCAAAGCCCTGGTTGCCTTCATAATAGTTGTGGTAGTACTCGGCATCCATGGTCCTGCCATGTCCTTCTGCAACGAATTCTGCGGCTTTTCGCCAGTTGACGGCAGCGACAAAATCCTTGTCATTCTGGGAAGCGTTCACTTCCAGCAACGTGTGGGCTAATTCCGTGTTATAGGTCGTAAAGAATACCCAGTCGCTGGAAATGCCTTTTCCTGCACGGCCCAGGTCGTAGTTGTATGGAGGCACGATGATCTGGAAATCCAGATTCATTCTACCTGTTTCCTGGTCTATGGAAAGAAATGACAGGGCGCCGTTGAAATTATCAGCATATGAATCGATCGGCACATCCAGATCCTTCTCATAAGGAATACTGAATCGTGTAGCGCCGATGACATACTCGCTGTTGGATGTAACGAAAGAAGATGCATGGTTGCCACCGGTATTTGGTACTTCTATGATCTCTTTGGTTTCAAAGGTATCCAGGTCAATACGCGCGATACGCGGTGTGTTGTTGGCGTTGATAAAGATCCAGCGCCCGTCTGCATCCCCATCAGTCTGGGAAATATGCGGGTGATGAGAATCATCCCAAGGTATAAACCCATAGCTGGTTTGGAATAGCGGTTTTGTTTCCTCTGAGTATCCGTATCCGGTTTCCGGGTCTTGTGAAAAGACCGGAATTACTTTCAGGAATCTGGACGAAGGAAGACCCCATACGCTTAACTGGCCGCTATAGCCGCCCGATAAAAACGCATAGTACTCATCGTGCTCGCCGGGTGCGACGTATACTTTTTCGGCCGCGTCCCTGGTGTCAAGCATTCCTTGCTGCGACGGGCATCCCGTAAACAGGAATGCAGCCACTGCTACAAATCCTGCCCCGATCATCATCCCGCGCAACATATTTGATTTTTGTTTTTTCATTATTCTGTTATTTAATGGTTGTGGCGTTGTTAATTGTTTAATTGTTTGAATGATCCCGCAGGAATTCGACAATCGCCCTTGCTTCTGGTTCTGTAACATTCTGGAATGGCATCGGCGTCATGTATTCACGCAAAAGTTCTTTGCCGACCGGGTGTTCCCGGGTCATGCCGGAAGGGTTGAGGATGAAGTTCATGACAAACTCGGCACTTCTTCGCTCCATTACATCGCCGAGGGCGGGCCCGACCATCCGGCCTTCCATATTGTGACAGGCTTCGCATTTCATTTCGTAGATGCTTCTGCCTTTGTCGACTTTTTCCGGATCGATAACTCCGAGTTCAACTCTTTCGGTTACCGGGCCTATCCCGTGTTCGAGTTCGAATTCAGTCAGGCCATTTTGGGTCTCACCCTGGCTCCTGTTTTGTTGTGATTCGTTGTCATTTCCACAGGAGATGAACAGGAACAAGGACAGTATTGCGACGATAATTGTTGTAATTCTCATGTTGCTATTATTGGTTTTTTTGTGTGTGGTGTATTTAAGCAGTTTTTATGTGATCGGGCATAGGGTATGAGATGAACTGTTTGTAGGGGCTGCCATTACAAAAACCAGGAAAACCCGTTTTAAACATATTTAAGAGTACCTTATCTTATTTATGGTTAAAAAATATTTTCTCAGATATCATTGAACCCGCCGTCGGCGGTCATTCTCAAATTAAATTCTTTTCCTTTTTTAGAGAGTTCAGTCAGGCTGGTGGATTCCAGCATATATTTGATATTGTCCCTGGTTTCCGCCCACTTCTCGTGAATCGGGCAGGGTTTCATTACACCGCATCCCGGCAGGCCAAAGGCACACTCGGTAAGCATATAGTCGCCATCAATCGCCAGGACTACCTCCATCAGGGAGATCTCTTCGCCGGACCGGGTCAGGCGCACGCCCCCGTTCGGGCCTTTATACGACTCCAACATGCCTTCGCTTGTCAGCTGCTGCAGGATCTTGGTTAAAAAGTGAAAGGAGATGTCCAGTTTTTCACTCATTTCCCGGATCGGGATATATCCGTTTTCATTTTTCGATGCCAGGTACAGCGAAGCACGCAACGCATATACACATGATTTTGAAAGCAGCATGTAGTTGGTAATCTATTTATGATTTAAGAGTATCTTATCCTAATATACTCTTTTAAATTTGATATTGCCAAGAAAAACCGGATGAATCGCGAAAAATCTGCCGCCGATAATGGGTCGTTGATCAAATGCCAGCCGGCTCCGGGTTGTTTGGGTATTGCCCCGGTGATTTCTGATGATCAAGGTAGGGGACAATTATGAAGGGAATATAAAGATAAAAGACTCTTTAATACTTAAATATTCTCATGGCAACACCCCTCGCGGGCCGATGGCCCGGTTTGCACAGCTTACATGGATTGAAACCGTTCGAAGGCCGCTTTTTCCAGCATTTCACGGTGGCCGGGATGGGCAATGCCGATTAACGCCCGGGCTCTGCGCCGCAGGCTCTGACCGTATAAATTAGCAACACCGTATTCGGTAACAATATAATGGACATGAGCGCGGGTGGTGACAACACCGGCTCCCTTCTTGAGAAACGGCACCAGCTTGGAATCACCATGACGAGTCGTCGAAGGCAGGGCGATAATAGGTTTGCCGCCTTCAGACAATGATGCCCCGCGAATAAAATCCATCTGCCCGCCAACCCCTGAGTATTGAATGGTGCCGATTGAATCCGCACAGACCTGCCCGGTCAGGTCAATTTCAATCGCACTGTTGATTGCCGTTACTTTGGGATTTCTCCGGATCACTGCCGTATCATTTACATAAGCACAATCTAGCATCTGAATCAGCGGATTGTCGTCCATAAAATCGTACAACTTGCGGGTTCCCAAGGCAAAAGATGAGACGATTTTACCGGGATGAACCTTTTTTTGTGAGTTGGTTACCACACCTGACTCAATCAATGGAATCAGCCCGTCGGAAAACATTTCGGTATGAATCCCCAGATTTTCATGGTTATCAAGAGAGGCCAGCACCGCATCCGGGATACTGCCAATACCCATCTGAAGCGTTGCGCCATCTTCGATCAGCTCAGCACAATGTTTCCCGATGGCCAGCTCGGTTTCGGTCAAATCTGCAGGCTGGTGTTCCGGCAGCGGATCATCCACTTCCACCGCAAAATCGATTTCCCGTTTGTGGATCAAACCATCGCCATGGGTACGTGGCATATTCGGGTTGATCTGGGCAATAACCGTTTCTGCATTTAGGATCGCAGCGCGCGTAGCATCAATCGATACCCCCAGCGAGCAGTACCCATGTTTATCGGGCGGACTCACGTGAATCAGGGCCGCATTCAAATTCACAATGCGGCGATTGAACAGGTGCGGCACCTCACTTAAAAAAACAGGGATATAATCGGCCTCACCACTTTTCATTGCCGGGCGAACATTTCTGCCGGTAAAAAATGCGTGAGTTTTAAAACTGTCGCGGTATTCCGGTTTCGCATACGGGGCTTCTCCTTCGGTATGAAGATGGAATATCTGAATTTTTTTCAACTCAGCATGCCGGGCCGTCATGGCATTGATCAATTGCTGTGGAGCGGCTGCAGCAGTATGAATATAAATATGATCGCCGGACTGTATCCGGCTTACAGCTTCTTCCGGTGTGACTAAAATCATGTCGTCATACTGTGAGATTTATACTATTTGGAATTTCCTTCATGATGGCTAATAGTATGGCCACTGTTTATCAACTTCTGCAAGGTATCAACTTTCACCATCATCAATATGGATGATACCGGCCGTGATTATTAAGATACAGCTTGTAAGAACTTTCCCTACAAAGATTTCAGATTCTTTCCTATACCTGCTTTCCTGATTTATTGATTGATTGTAGTCGGTATCAACATCGAAATCAGCAATAATAAATACTATAATCATGGAACAAGTAACTGCAATGCCCGAAGCCCGAAAAACCCACCTCACCAACCGGGAGTTGGAATATTTCAAATCACTTTTGCTTCAAAAGCGGGAGGAGGCTCAGGAAGAAATGGATAGCCTGCAAAAATCGCTAAGCAATCTGACGGACTCCAACGATGCCAGCCATTCATCGAATGCCCATCATATGGCGGATATCGCCTCAGATCAGGAAACCATTCAGATGTATTACCGGCTGATAGACAGAACCCGAAGCTATATCAACCAGCTCAACCGGGCCCTGGAACGAATCGAAAACAAAACCTACGGGATATGCAGGGCAACCGGAAAGCCGATTCCGAAAGAAAGGCTGGAAGTAGTGCCTCACACCCGCTATGGTGTGGAAGCAAAATTGAAAGGACTGGATAAAATGTAGAAGCCCACATGCGTAGGGCCGGGATTTCACTTCGTTCCATTTGACAGTGGAAGCGGAGTACTACATATTGGTCGGATGTAGGTGTGGGTCATGGATACCCCTTATGGAGTAATCGATAATCAAATCACATATAACAGCTGCCATAAACCCGATGTTAAATGTCCAAAACCTTTCCAACTGAATTTATAGACTTTCTCAAGCGGCCGGATTCCTATTCCCACAGGCCGGATCGGGTGGAGCATATCCAGACACATATTTCGCATGTGTTTATTGCTTCACCCTATGTCTATAAGTTCAAGAAACCGGTGAATTTTGATTTCCTGGATTTCAGCACCCTTGAAAAGCGCAAGTATTACTGCGAGCAGGAAGTGGAGTTAAATAACCGGCTATGTGACGGTTCTTATCTGGGGGTTATCCCACTCTACAAACAGGGTGAGTCATGGTCATTTGATCCAAATGAAAGTAAACTTCCCGTGGAATACTGTGTATGGATGAAACAGCTCCCCAAAGAACACTTTCTGATAGAACATGTCAGAAAGGGTGGGCTGACTTCGGGCCATCTCGACCGGGTTGTCTCCCGGCTGGTTCCTTTCTATGGCAATCAAAAAAAAGCCAGCGATATCCGGCAATGGGGCCGGCCGGAACGTATCAAGACCAATACGGATGAAAATTTCAACCAGACGGCGCCATTCATTGGTGATACGATCGACAGGGTCACCTTCGATACGATCCGTTCGTTTACCGACCGGTACCTGGAACAGAACAGCAATCTGTTTGAAAAACGAATCCGCGATGGGCGTATCGTCGACGGGCATGGCGATCTCCACCTTGAACATATTCATATCACCGGCGAGCGGATTTGCATCTATGACTGCATCGAATTCAATGACCGGTTTCGGTACCAGGATATAGCTTCCGATATCAGTTTCCTTGCCATGGACCTGGATTTTAACGGCTTGCAAATTGAGAGCAGGTATTTTGCTGAACAGATGGCGGAAAAACTGGACGATCCGGAACTTCTGCAAATCATCAGTTTTTACAAGTGTTACCGGGCGTACATCCGGGGCAAGGTAAAAAGTATGGAGAGCCAGGAGGAAGAAGTCGAGGCTTCCGACCGGGATCATGCAGCACGCCTGGCATCCCGCTATTTTTCCCTGGCCCTCACTTATGCGCTTTTCGGATCCCGTCCGGCAGTGCTCGTTTTTATGGGCCGGGTAGCCAGCGGGAAAAGTACTCTTGCCGGGCTGGCAGCCGAAAAACTGAACATTAACCGGTTTTCATCCGACAGCGAGCGGAAAAAGCTGGCCGGATTGCCCCTTGCAGAACGGGCGTCTGAATCAGACAGAAACCGGATTTACCGGGAAAACATGACAGAACAAACCTACAAGCGGCTGATTGAACGTGCGAAAGAGGAGGTTTCCAGGGGGAAAAGCGTGGTGCTTGATGCTACTTTTGCCAAACCCGAAAACCGGAACAGCCTGACATCGGAAATGGAGTCCATAGACACGAACATTTATTTTATTGAGGCGCATGCTTCGGTTAAAATCAGAAAACAACGGCTTGCCGAAAGGACGCGGCAAAAGAATATCATCTCCGATGCGAGATTGGAAGATGTTGACTTTCTCGACCGGATGTATCATCCTCCCGATGAAATGGATTCAGGCCGTTTGATCAGAATCGATACGGCTCAGTCACTGAATCATTCTGTTGAAAAGTTGTTTTTACAAATATCCCGCATTTCCCCGACCACTCGGGGGAGTCGCTACGGACGGAGCTCACAAATTTCTTGGTGAAAAATGCGGGCAAGTCGGAAGACAAGTATTCGTTAATTGATATTCATTTCGATTTAAGGGCTTAAAAACAGCGGTTTTTCTGTTTTTTTGATCATATCATGAGTGGTCGAACCGAATGTTACCCGGCGTATGGCCGAGACCGAGTGCGCACCAAGGACAATCAGATCAGGATCAAACTGTTGTTCTCTTTCAAGGATACGCTCGGATGGGGTTCCTTTTTCCTTGACTTTTTTGGTAATGTAGCTAAATCGGTGTTCTTTCAGATAGTTCTCAGCCTGATTTAGAACTACCGCAGCTCTGTCCATATCTTCACTGGAATCGCCGGCAGACACGTTTAACAATTCGATATCCAGATCTTTTCCATAAGGCAGCAAATGAACAAAACCTTGAAGGCTTCTGGCGGCAGGTGCACTCCCGTCAAATGCAATGAGTACCTTCTCTACATCCAGGTATTCATCGGTCACGACCAGTGTGGGGGAAATCCCGCCTTTCACAATCTTTGCAAGGGTTTCTGTTTCTGTTTCCGGTTCACTGTAGAAGAAGTGGGAGTCACGGCCAACCACCAGGATGTCGTGATATTTCATCTCCTCTATGATTCGTTCAAACGATGCCCCTTCCTGTTTTACAGCTGTATGTCTCAGATTTTCCTTTACAACACTGGTTTTAAAATTATCGAGGAGTTTGGTTGCAACTTTCCGGGTGCCTTCGGTCAATTCCATCCAGAGTTCATGACCGTAGAATTCACCTCCAATTCCTCCTCCGCCAATGTTTGTGTGGATGTTCCGGGTGTCCACAACAGCCAGACCCGTAATACTTGCATCAAATCGTTTGGCAAGGCGAATCGCAAACCGGGTAGCAACGGGTGTGTCCGGATCGGGATCGAGAGCTACCAATATTCGTTTAATCATAGGGGTGTACCTTTCTTTTTATTTTTATAGGCTAGATGATGTAAAATCAGTGTTATTGAAAGGATGGATAGAACGGTAACGTCTTTTTGGCATCCTGGTTTCTTGGCGGTGGTCTATATTAATCCGCTTTGCAATTTCTTGCCCCAGCTTTTCAACTCCATAAGCTTCCGCTGAGATGCCACGTTCATAAATACTGGCTGGTAAATCCCAAAGCAGTGATGAATTTTTATCCTGAAGAATGACTTGTCCTCCGGAATCGAGTATTTCTTTCGCGCCGAGCACGCCATCCATTCCTCCTCCGGATAGAATTACAGCAAGCACCTTATCATCATATACATGTTGAACAGAACGCAGCAGAACATCAATGGATGGCCGGCTTTTGTGTTCCTTTGGGCCGCGATGCAGCGTAATCTGTTTGCGTGTTCCGTTGTTCTTTACACTTGCATGAAACCCTCCGGGAGCCAGGTACACCTGGCCCGGTACAAGCAGGCTGTTCATCGTTGCCTCACGCACATGCAAGGGAGTCAGTTCATCGAGTTCGGCCGCCAGCATCCGCGTATATATTTTTGGCATATGCTGAACAACTACAATCGGCACCGGCAGATCAGCCGGAATCTCTTTTATCAATGAAAAGAGTGATTGCACTCCACCTGTACAGCCACCAATGGCGACCAGCTCTATATTTCTGGTAATCTGCTTTGAAACCGATCCCACCACTTTGTTCAGGTCTCCGGCGGCCGGCTCATCCATTGTCTTTTTTGAAAGCAGATCCATATTCAACCTGGGAATCATCATCAGGGCAGGTTTCAGTCGTTTTTCGATATGGCGTTGTGCAAGCAGAAGATTGCAGGACTTTGACGGTTTTGTGATGTATTCAACCGCTCCTTCTTTTAAGGCAAATAAGGCAACTTTTGCACCTTCTGCTGAACGCGGGGTTACAACCAGTACCGGAAGAGATGGGAACGTTTCCCGGATATTCAGGAAAAGTTCAGTTTCAGCTGATTGTTTACTATTCATGCCCAATACAATCACATCCGGGTTTGCATCCCTGATTTTCGCGTTAATTTCTTTTGATGAGCCTGAAGGGGAAGACCCCTGGACAACTGCTTTTTCCATTGACATTACTACGCCTGCCATAGTCCGGCGAACCAGGACTGACGAATCGATAATATATGTTTTTACTTTTTTCATCGTATTCTCTTCTAATTTCCGGTTAATACTCTATTATTTTCCGAGCAATCATTGAATTCGCTACAGATTTAACATGCAGTTGCTATCGTCAGGCAATTTTCATTGTTTCGTCAAACCGTTTTTGGCAATCCCAAAGAGGCCGCCAGGCTTTAATTCCAAGATGATTCAATTCCCCGACCCTCCCGGCCGGAAAGTAAAACCAATTGAAACCATTCAGATACCCCGATGGCTCTGCCTCGGGATTGTTCATTATGTCCTGGGAAGATCAAAACCCCGGGCATTTAAAGAAATTGCAGCTTTGTCGGGATTATCGTTTTTAATGACAAATTCGGGATATATATATATATATATATACGGCCCGCTTACCTGTGGATTTGTCAGACGAACACAACCAATCTTACTACAGATATCTTTTTAAATTATACTACAAAAACTGACTTTTGTTCGTGAGTCGAATTATGATGATCAGGTAGTCAAATCACTTATAAAATTGTAGGGGATTTCCCTACAAAATATTACACTCTATTCTCCCTGAAAATCCTTGATTGTCAAACGAATCGTATGCTCGCCGCTCTCCTTTTGCAGCGGAATAACAGCACATCCGTCCGGGAATTGAACTTCTTCTTTATCGATAGTACCGACAAGCTGTCCCTGCTGCAGCGAATCGGGATTTTGCACCTCGATATTGTAGATGGTGCTGTCATCAATCCTGGCCTGCAGGGAATACCCATTCCAGGAACTTGAGATCACCGGCTTTACCAGCAGCTCTTCACCTCTGAAGCTAATTCCAAGTACAGACTCCAAAGCAACCCTGTACATCCAGCCGGCCGACCCGGTGTACCAGGTCCAGCCACCCTGTCCCGTCAGGGGAAGTTCCCCGTAAACATCGGCTGCAATTACATAAGGCTCTACCTTATAGATCGAAACCTCATCGGTATTTCGCCCGTGATTCACCGGATTGATCATATCCAGGTACCGGACGGCCTTATCCCCCATGCCGGCTTCAGCAAAAGCCTTCACTGTCCACAAAGCGGCATGTGTGTACTGGCCTCCGTTTTCACGTACGCCCGGTATGTATCCCCTGATGTAGCCGGGATCTTTTTCCGTCCGGTCGAAAGCAGGTGTCAGCAGTTTGATGATCCTGTCGTGATCCGAGACCAGGTATTTCTCGACAGATGCCAGTGCCTTTAAACCGCGCTCTTTGGGAGCTCCACCTGAAATGACCGACCACGCCTGGGAGATCGCATCAATACGACACTCATCGTTATCAGCCGATCCCAGGGGTGTGCCATCATCATAAAAAGCCCGCAGATACCACTCCCCGTCCCAGCCGTTTTTGTTCAGGTCGCTCTTCAGCTGCCGGGCGATCTCCCCGTATCGCTCAGCCCGGGCGTCATCGCCCATCTCTTTGCACAATTCTGTAAAATTGGTCAGAATATCATATAGAAAGAAGCCCAGCCAGACACTTTCACCTTTGCCCCCTTCACCGACCCGGTTCATTCCGTCGTTCCAGTCGCCGGCGCCGATCAGCGGAAGGCCATGTTCTCCCATTTTCAGCGATATTTCGATCGCTTTACAGCAGTGCTCATATATGGTGCCCTTTTTGTCGAGTACTTCCGGTTGCAGATAAACTTCATGTTCATCCTCCCTGAGTTCCCGTGTTTGAATGTACGGGACTTCTTCATCGAGAATGGATGAGTCACCCGTTGAGCGGATATAGAACTCCGTTACATAGGGAAGCCAGAGCCGGTCGTCGGAGATTTTCGACCGGATCCCCCTTCCGGTAGGCGGGTGCCACCAGTGCTGCACATCGCCCTCTTCAAACTGCCGGGAGGCGTGCAGCAGAATCTGCTCACGCGTTGATTCCGGATCCGAATAGAAGGATGCCATCACATCCTGCAACTGGTCACGATATCCAAAGGCTCCCCCGGCCTGGTAGAATGCGGTCCGGGCATTGAGTCGGCTCGATATATTCTGATACATCAGCCAGCCGTTCAACATCAGGTCCAGGGATTTTTCAGGTGTTTGCACCTGGATACGTGACAATTTCTTATTCCATGCCTTTTTCACTTCAGACAGCTCTTGTTCAGCTTTTTCGGGATCGGTATATGTTGCAAATAGATCTTCTGCTTCAGCCCTGTTTGCCGCTTCACCGGAAATACTGATCAGTGTAATGGTCTCGCCGGCTTCAACATCTGCAATAGCCTGGAATGCGGCACAACTGTCACCGCCAAGAGGAAGGGAATCATCCAGATTTTCTTCCCATTGCAGGGCTGCCGGCTCGCTCAGGCAGCGATTCCGGCCAATAAACCGGGACCGGTCGGTGGTGAACCGTATCTCAGCTTCACTGCCCGGCACAACAATTCCATGGAAGGCGATTCGGCCGGCAAATTCATTGTTGTAGTGATTCTGGCCAAATAACAGGTTTTGCTCTGCAGAGACAGCAGGGGTGATGTACTTCGAATCCGGAAGTTTATTTATTCCCATCACCCAATCGAAAAATGTAAACAGCGATAACCTGCGGTCATTTGCTGACAGATTTCTGAGTGTAAGAATGGAAATTTTAACCGGGTCATCGACACCTGCAAACTGAATCAACTTCTGTTCCAGGTCTTCCGATTGATGTTCAAACCTGGTGTAACCGAATCCGTGAACAACCCGGTATGGCCCATCACCCGGACAGGGAGCCGGCACCGGCGACCAATACTCCTTGCTGGCTTCATCCCGGATATAGAAAGCTTCGGATACCGGATCGCAGACCGGATCGTTAGACCAGGCGGTTAATTTATTTTCCCGGCTGTTCTCACTCCAGGTATAGCCGGCACCCCTTTCGCTCACTGTAAAACCCACGGAAGGGTTGGAAACGACATTGATCCAGGGAGCGGGAGGCAGCACTGGATAGCCGGTTTCCGGATTTTGATTGACAAGAATATGATATTCGGAGCCATCATCAGAAAACCCACCGTATCCGTTAAAGAATGCCAAACCGTTGTCATTATCAGCCTGATAGCCGGCTTTTTTGCCCGACAGTTGTTTTCTTTGATAGGCCGATTCGGTCTCCTTTAAATAAAATGAGCTGCATTCTTCTGCTTCCTTCCGGAACAACGATTTGGGCAGGTTCTCCTCAAATACAGCGACCGCAACGGTAAGAAAGAGCGTCAAATCTTCTTCGGTTATTTTGTCGCTTTTAAGCAAAAAAACCTTTCCATTCTGTTCCCGGTCAACCCGGCCCTGCATCGAGGATTCAATCGCCTGCTGAATCGATTCCTGCACCTCATCGGCATAGCTCGGAGGGTGATCATTGAGAATCAGCAGATCGACTGCTAGGCCTTTCAGCTTCCAGAATGTGTGTGCCTTGAGCAGGGTTTTTACCATTTTGATCTGCTCACTGTCCCTGATTCTGCAGACCACCAGCGGGATATCTCCGGAAATGCCATATGCCCACAATCCCGACTGCGTTTTTCGGTTTTGAACCAGTTTTCGCCCCGGCGCCCGGAACATGGGATTTGGGTAGACCAGGTGCGATGCCAGCTTCTGGAAATAATGTGCCTGCTTCGCTTTTACACCCAGATGCTCCTGCTCCACCGTGCTGTAAACAGATGCAAGGTCAAACTCCCGTTCCGCGGCATGTGGATTGTCAAGCATATCGGCCAGACGGACAGCTTCCTCCCGGTTATCGGCCCATCCCATTCCAAAGACAAGTTGCACTTTTTCACCCGGATTCAGAATAATCGTTCTGCGCAGGCTGAAAACCGGATCCGAAACATTCCCGATCGAACCGGTTAGCGCCTGGTTCTTTTCCATGGCAGCCGGCCGGCTCAGGGTACGGCCCCGCCCGATAAATTTAGACCGCTCTGTTTCGAACTGCAGCGGTTCGGTTAAATTCTCAAGATCGTGCCCTGTCACGGCGTGGATAATCCATTGCTCTTTTTCACCCTGGCCTCTGGGCCTTCTTTTTGCCAGGATGGCATGGTGCTCTTCCACATAATCGGTTTGCAGAAAAAGTTTGGAAAAGGCAGGGTGTGACTGGTGATCATCCAGGCGGTTTAATACAATTTCGGCATAGCTTGTAATCTCCAGATTTCTTTTTCGATCCGAATAATTGGTCAGCGTAAGTCTTCTCAGTTCCATGGGGTGCTCCGAGGAAACACAAACCTCGGTCGTCGTCTCTATCCATTCATCCACTCTGGATGTGATTACTTTTCCATTATGAAACCAGGTGTCGTAGCGGTCGGGTTTTCTTTTTACCGGCTGATGCCCGGATGACCAATATTTATCACTCTCTTTGTCTTTGATGTAGAAAAAGAGCCCCAGCGGGTCGGTCGTCACATCAGGCTCCCAGGCAGTAAGCGTGTTAGTCAGGTACTTGGAAGATCCTGTTCCTGCATGGGTGATAAAAGTGGAATACCTGCCGTTCGTGAGTATATGCAGCCGGGGCGGCGCCTGGTCCA
>SKRC01000214.1 GCA_007118695.1 Balneolaceae bacterium
CTGATGGCGGTTACCGGAATATCCAGCCCTCTTTCTGAAGAAATCAAAAAAACATCCAAAAAACTGAAAAAGAATTTTTCAACCCGGTTTTTTAATTCGAAAGGTTATCTTAATGATGTAATCTCTCCGAATCATAAAGAGGATGACTCCATTCGGCCGAATCAGATTTACGTACTCAGCTTGCCATTTAAATTACTGGCTAAAAAGCAGCAAAAATCAGTTTTGAAAATCGTGACTGATGAGCTTTACACACCGTTCGGATTACGGACACTGAACATCGGCCATCCCGACTTTAAACCTGTGTATAAGGGCAATAATTGGGATCGGGACCATGCGTACCACCAGGGAACCGTCTGGCCATTTTTGCTTGCCGAATATTTCGTTGCTTATGCAGAGGTATATGGTAACACGAATAAAACAAAAACATACATCCATGAACAAATCATTAAATTAAAAAATCACTTTTATCACGAAAATGGACTGCATGGAGTTTCTGAAATATTTGACGGTGAAAATCCGAATGAAGGCAAGGGCACTATTCAGCAGGCCTGGTCGGTGGGAGCCCTGATTAAATTATTGTCGTTGACATCGAGTATTGACAGGATAAAAAAATAAAATCTTCCGAAATGAACATTCATAAATTTTCAAAGGTGTCCAAAACATTTGCCTGGCGGTTTAAAAGGGATGTCCAGCAGCTTTTCCCATTCAAATTTCACAAACAAGGTTAATCGTAGAAACGCCATCATTAAATTGAAGTTTGATCATATCATTCGGAGATAAAGCAACGTCAGACCTGTTTCATGGCAACTCGAGCAGTAAGGTTCGGAAGCCACTGTAAAAAGGAAAAATTTGGAATGAATCGTTTTGATACGGAGAAAAGAAATGGCTGATCACTACCCCGATATATACTTATCCATATGGATGTGAGCACAATATCAGGGCAAGAGGCAGCTCGCAATTCACAGGTAAAACGATCGATCAGTGGCCGACACGAATACTGTTCTCAGGTTATGAAATAGGGGAGAATATCCGGACAGGCCCGCGTTTAACCGAACTGGAAGAGAATCATCCTGTACGAAGAGCGTATGCCAGACATCCGTCAGAACCATTAATCAATGGCAGAATGAGCTGGGATCAGACAGCCGTGCTGGCAGCGGTCCGGGACCCTGAAATGTATTGGGATATTAGTGAGCCGGGACGAGCAGTTGTCGATAAGGAGGGGTGCAACTCATGGATAAATGATCCAAATGGACAGCATACCTATTTAATCGAAAGGGAGGAGCCTGGTCCATCCCGGATCGAAAAAATTATTGAAAAATTGATGGTATCAATGCCGTAAGTTCTGTTTATTCGGGAAATATCGGTTAATCCAGGATCAGTTGCGTCACACAGACGGCCATGGGCACGTGAACCTGCCGGCCGGTGTATTCCAGCATCCCGGTCGATTTATCCCGCCTGAAGACGACCACATTGTCGTCGTCCCTGTTGGCAACCAGAACAAACTCGCCGTACTTGTCGATCATGAAATCACGCGGATGGCCACCGCGTGTGGATTCATGGCCTTCCAGGGTGATCCGGCCGGTGGTCTGGTTAATGGAATAGATCGCCAGGCTGTCGTGGCCTCTGTTCGAGGCGTAGAGGAATCGCCCGTCGGGCGAGACGTGAATGTCGGCGGCCGAATTGGCGCCCTCAAAATCGTCGGGAAGTAAACTTTCGCGCTGGATCTGTTCCAGACGGCCCGACCTTCGGTCGACCTGTAATACGGAAACCGTAGAGGTTAGCTCTTCAGCCAGGTAGGCAAATTCACCGTCGGGATGAAAGACGAAATGCCGCGGGCCGGCGCCGGGGGTACTTTCAAAAGCAAGGACATTAGCAGGAATCAGGCGCGCATTTTCATAGTCCGTCTCGTAGATGTTGATCCGGTCGATGCCCAGATCCTGGACGTAGACAAATCTGCCGTCGGCCGAAGGGACGATGGAATGGGCGTGAGGGCGCTGCTGTCGTTGTGGGTGTATACTGCTTCCCTCATGCTGAACGACCTCGGTCGGCCCATCCAGGCTTCCGTCCTCTGTGATCCGGAAAACACTCAGGTTTCCCGTAATGTAATGGGATACAAACGCCAAGCGGCCATCAGGGTCCACGCTGACGTAGGTCGGGCTTACTCCTCCGACCGGCCGCTCGTTGATCAGCTCAAGCCTGCCGGATTCCCGGTCGATGCGATAGGCGCCGATCGTCTGGGATTCCGACTCATCGGTAAATGCCTCCCGGCTGACCGAATACAATAACTGCCCATTGGGATGAATGGTCTGAAAATTCGGGCTGATCCGGTCGGTCACCGTCTGGATATGAGTCAGTTCCCCGGTTTTCCTGTCAAATTCATACACATAGATCCCTTCACTGTCCCTGCCCTCAAACGTGCCCACATAGATGATTTCTTTTGACGGTCCGGGATCTACGCATCCGTAAATGCTGCTTGCAAGCAACATGCCTGCCAGAAGAATCCAGGCAAAGGAAGCGCCGGTGATGGATGTAAACAGCCTGGGCGGCGAGGATGGAGTTTGACGTCGAGGGACCGGTTCAAGAGCGTGTGAGGCAAAAAGCCGATTGCGTTTCATCCGGGTTGATCTGTTTTTTTGTGAGATTAATTGGGGATTTGGTTATAGCAGGTTTTTTGAAATTTAAATTCGGCCGGGATGAAACACATCGGCCACACCGGAATGCAAACCAAACAAGTTCCGCCATAAACTTTGAATAAAATACCTGTTTTTAAAAACATCTTCATTAAAAAAATTTTGAATTCAAAAAAGAAATCACAGGCAACAGTGACAACAGCCAAGTTTCCTCCCGGTTTTCGGCCTCCACCTGGCTTCTCGGCCTGCGATGCTGCTGTTGCAGCGTGTGGTAGACCTTGCCCCGGCCACGGTTTTGTAGCCTTGGTTTTTAAACAACTGCTCCAGGGTTTTGACGTTACGGATGACTTTATTACATATAGCCCCGGCTCCCGGCTATTGCAATTCTGTGCTGAAATCTTTATTAAAGGATAATTCATATGCTTCCTGCAGCCAGAACAAAACTTGCAGCAGGAGAAAACTAACAACACCTGCCTGGGATCTTCATTGTGGGCCCCGGCTTCCGTTTTAGGCAAAACGGGATGGTGATTTGCGACTACTTTTCAAACTACCGGTGTCGTTTAAACCTGAACTTTTCAATTATTGACGATTATGAATCGAACCATGCGCATTCTGGTGGCCGCCCTGGCTGCAGTACTTGTTATCCTGTTAATTTTGTGGGTTACGGCAGATCGGGACCGCTTTGTGAACCCTTACGAAGAGGTCAACTGGCAGGCGATCGACTATTTTGACGCAAATCTGCATACCCACACCACCTATTCCGACGGTAGCCACGATCCTCATCAATCGATCGACCATTATCATGAAATGGGCTACCGCATCCTCGCCCTGACCGACCATGACACCTGTCACTATGAGGTCCGCCCCTCCACCCTCTATCCATGGACTGCACTCAATGATATATTTCACGAAATAAAGGATCAGCCGCACGGCTGCCGCGATGCAACCTTCGGCGAACAGGCCAATGAAGAGTGGCAGGACCGCGATCCCGATCAGCTGGGCATGCTATCGGTCGAGGGCAGTGAAATTTCCAAATCCCACCACCACGGCAGCTACCATACCCATTATGCCGATGGACCTGAAACCGAAGAACAGTCCTTTCAGGAGATCGAGGAGTTGGGTGGCATCGCCATGTTCTTCCATCCGGGCCGATACGACCGCGAAATTGACTGGTATGTCGACCACTACCTTACCTACGATCACCTGGTCGGCACGGAAATCTACAACCAGGTGGACCGTCATCCGTTCGACCGGGAAAAATGGGACCGGGTACTGCACAGGCTCATGCCGGATCGGCCGGTCTGGGGTTTTGCCAATGACGACACCCACGGCAACGACCACCTGGGTAGAAACCGCAACACCTTCCTGCTGGAAGACTTGTCATTGGAGGCATTCACCGATGCGATCAGAAACGGCCATCTCTATCTGTTTGTACCGGATGAACGGGGAGTTGCTTCCGATATCCGCATCCACAATATCGAGGCGAGCGACAACCGGATCAACCTTGAGATCGAGGGGGAGCCTGAAACGTTTGAATGGATTACCCATGATCCGCAGACCGACGAGAGTCGTATCATCCATCATGGGCCGGAAATCACACTGGCCGATGTTCCCGGCGACGCAAATTTTGTGAGAGCGGTGATCATCAGCGAAGCCGGCAGAACCTATACCCAGCCATTCGGTATCGAGCGGGCCGAATAAAGCACACCTGGCCTGCGGTTCTTATTTCAAGCCAGCTAAAATTTGATGGAAATTAAATTATTGATAGATAACGATATTCTTTTATTATAGAAGCATTAATTTACTTCCTTGTTTTGTCACGCCATGGTTTGGGCAAATCAATTAACCAAAAAATGTATATTCATATAATTATGAAAATTTCCTGGATTAAATTGACACTGTTTTTTTTGGTAGTTTCTCTGTTTCTGTTAGCCGGATTGATTGTCAACAGTGATGTTTTCATTGACAGGGAAGCAGCGAAAACATTCCCCGGCTTTGAATTTCAGGGGGAATATACAGGACAACTGGATCTGAACGGAGACGGGGTTAAACAGGATGCCAGTCTGCAGGCCGCCATCTATGGTGAGAATCGGATCCGGGGACTTTTTATAACCGACCGGCTGCCGGGGGATACAGAAAGGACTATCCGGGGCGACCAGATGCATACAGTGAGAGGTAATGCTTTGGGAGGGGGACTGATGCTTTCAGGAGCCTATCCACTGCGGTTTATTTATGATAGCGGCAGATTTAATGCAATTGATGAAGAGGGCAACAGCCGGGGCTATCTGGAGCGAACGGTTCGCGAGAGTCCGACGATGGGGATGAGGCCGCCACAGGATGCTGTAGTTCTATTTGACGGTTCAAGCCTGGATCATTGGGATGAAAACACACGGATGACGGACGATGGTCTGTTGATACAGGGAGCTCGTACGGCAAGTGATTACGGGGATATCCACCTGCATGTTGAAGCCAAACTCGGGTTCATGCCAAACAGTGCAAGCCAGGGCCGGTCTAACAGCGGTATTTACATTCAAAACCGTTATGAATTGCAAATCATTGACTCTTTTGGTTTAGTGCCGCATATATCCGGAAATGGTTCTCTCTATAATGAATCGGCTCCTCGTGTTAATAAGAGTTTACCACCCCTTACGTGGCAAACCTATGATGTTTATTTTCGGGCTCCCCGTTTCAATGAAGCCGGTAATAAAACGGAAAATGCCAGGATCACCGCTTATCTGAATGGTATACTCGTCCAGGATGATGTGGAACTTGAACGGGGAACCGGCGCTGGCGGCCAGCGCGAAGAGGTAGCGAAAGCGGAACTTTATCTGCAGGATCACACCGGTCCGGTCCGGTTCCGCAACGTCTGGCTGGTGGAAGGAGAAGTAACTCCACCGGGGACAACTTTCCTGGAGCCATGATTGAATCAATGATTGAACGGCCAGTGGGAGAAGAACGGAATTCAGAATTCAGAATTCAGAAGACAGAAGTCAGGGAAGACAGTAGTCAGAATTAGGATGTAGCTTGTTTTCAAAGAAAATCCATCCAAAAGGTTCATACGGAAATTGCTGAAATCTGAGTTGAGCGAGATCGTCACTGCACAATTCCTGCACCAATTGCAATGGCACAGAGATCCCTGCACCCCCCTCCGTCGGACGAAGGGGATTGTGGTTATCGTCAATTACAGCGGGCACCTAAACCGGAACCCCGTAACCGGTCTCTGAAATTCATAAATAGAGTAATATGAAAAAAATACTGCTCCAGCTGTTGTTCGTATTAGCATTCATTTATGGTTGCCAAACTGTTTCCGAAGATCAAGAGTCTCAACGTCCGTATAACATTTTGTTTATCTCCATTGACGATCTTCGGAACGATCTTGGAGCCCTGGGGGTGGATTATGTCTTTACGCCGCATATGGATTCGTTTGCAGAAGGAGCACGATTGTTTTCCCGGCACTATGTACAAGTGCCAACCTGCGGCTCATCCCGTGCTGCGTTGATTCGGGGTCAGCGCGCAACAGATCCGGCCTATCTTCCAAACCGTGCGATTGCAAATACCCACGAAGAGTGGGGACACCGGAGCCTGCCGGTCTGGTTCCGCGAACACGGCTATCTGACGCTGTCGCTCGGCAAGATTACACACTACCCGGGCGGTTTGACTGGCGAGGGCTGGGCGGAAGGTCCGGAAGAACTGCCCGGGGCATGGGACCGTATCTGGGTGCCCGACAGCCCGTGGGAGACTCCCGAGGATATGATGCACGGCTATGCCAATGGAGAGCCGCGTGAACGGGGTAAGTCGCCCACCTGGCAGGCGTTTGATGGGCCGGATACCGCATACCCGGACGGCTGGGTAGCCAACGATGCGATAGACGTATTGGAAGAGCTGACCGAAAATTCTGATCCATGGTTTTTTGCTGTTGGTTTTTTCAAGCCCCATCTGCCGTTTGCGGCTCCTCAGCGCTATTTTGATATGTATAATCCAGGTGATATCCCTGAGCCGGAAGTCACCGATACTCCACTTTCCCCGTCGAGCTGGCACGGAAGCGGGGAGATGATGAACAACTACGGGCAGCATCCCGGTGATCCGAACGAGGACCGGACCTACGCCCGTCAGCTGCGGCACGCATACGCTGCGGCCACATCCTATGTGGACGCGCAGGTGGGCCGGGTGCTGGATAAGTTTCGGGAGCTGGGGATGGGCGACAATACGATTGTGGTGATCTGGAGCGATCACGGCTTTGCTCTGGGCGAGCAGGGCATCTGGGGCAAGCACTCCCTGTATGAGGTGGCACTCAAATCTCCGATGCTGATCCGGTATCCCGGTATGAACGCTCCCGGTGAGCTCAGTGAAACAATTGTCGAAACGATCGATATCTTTCCAACACTGACCGATCTCGCCGGTCTGCCCACGCCGGAGGAGGTGGAAGGCCACAGCCTGCGTGATCAGCTCGAAGACCCGGGTGCGATTTCCAATAAACCGGCCTATGCCCACTGGACCCGAGGTCAATCAACAGTTCGGACCGACGAGTGGCGGCTCATTGCCCATCGCCCGGAAGGTGACATCGAAGGATTCGAGCTTTTTGATTTCAGGGAAGATGAAGACGGTGTACGAGCGGATCCGGATGATTATCCTGACATTGTTGAATCGTTGCTGGAAAGATTAAATGAAATTGAACAATGAATCCATCAAAATAAATTTAAATAATTATCCGGCAGATGTAACAAGCAAGAAGATCCACAATAGAGATCGTCCATACATTGACGTATGTATTACTTTTCAAAACAAAAGATAAAATCGCTTTGTCGAATTGTTATAGAAACCGAACACTCATTTAAATTTATAAACAGGAGGTATATGAAAAGAATCGCATTTAAAATGGAATTATTACCCGGAAATGCAGAAGAGTACAAAAAGCGCCACGATGAAATTTGGCCTGAGCTGAAAAAACTTCTCAAAGATACCGGAATATCCGACTATTCCATTTTTCATGACCCGCAGACCAATGATTTGTTTGCCATCCATAAGGTAGAAAACGAAGAAGTATTGCAGGATTTACCCCACCATGAAGTCATGAAAAAATGGTGGGCGTATATGAAAGATATCATGAAAACCAATCCGGATAATTCACCAGTTATGGTTCCCCTGGATGATATTTTTTATTTGGAATGAATAGTAATCTTAGTTGGCCTAAGTCCGGTTGATAACTTATTAAACTCAATCGGAAAAGTTCAGTTTAGTGCGGATGTGATCTATAAGGAAGCAATGCGCTTTATCGATGAAAACCGGGACAATACGTTTTTTCTCTATTACCCGTCTCAAATTCCATATGCATCCTTGACAGTTCCTGATGAAAAACTCTACCAGTCATTTCGGGAAAAGTTAATATGAATATTAATAAGAAACCGGTGAACCCCGTGTGACCGGTGACGTTGGAGCCCGCTGCAGCGGCGATACTGGCTACGGCGGGTACACCAATGCCTATTATTCCATGTTCATCGGCTTTGCCATGGATCAGATCATCCTGCAGCTGAATGATGGAAACTCACACACCGAATGAAGTATTTTTGTATTATTATAAACTGCGATTTTGTAAATAGTTAAGAATAGTGTTAGATACTCTTTCAGAAATATGGCTTTGGGAGTTTTTGAGCCGGCTCCATCCGCTCGTCGTTCATTTCCCGATCGGGGTGTTGATTACCGCATTCTTCCTGGAGTTGCTGACGCTCGGAGGCAAACGATCCGAGCTTAGGCCGGGCATCCGTTGGCTGGTTTATATCGGAGCCGGAACCTCCCTGGTGGCCGCCCTTGTCGGTCTGATGCTTGCCTACGGGGGCAACTACCCCGCATCGACTCTAGATTATCATCAGTGGACCGGAATCGCAACAGTCGTATTCTCATTAACCGCCGCCTGGCTGCTGTACCGGGCAGATTTGAGCGGTCGGATAAGGGATCTGAATATGTATCGGGCCACTCTTGGTGCCACTGTTTTATTGTTAACATTTGCAGGACATTTCGGTGCCAGCCTGACACATGGCAGTGATTACCTGTCATCAGTTCTGCCCTGGAATTATGAGGCATCAGCCCGCGGGGAATCCGGCGAATTGCTGATGGAATTGGCCGAACATAGAGAAATGGGCCCTCTTTCCGAACATCATCTGAACGAGCTCAATCTCGGAGTCCGGCGTATTTTTGCAAGCAGCTGCTATCGCTGTCACGCATCGGATACGGATGCCGAAGGAGGCCTTGAACTCGACAGTAAAGAGGCTGTTTTTGAGGGAGGGGATGGAGGCCCTGTTGTCATTGCAAATCAGCCTGATGAGAGTGAACTCCTGCGCCGCTTGTTGTTACCCCAAGGTCATGATGACGTGATGCCACAGAGAGGCCGATCCTTATATTCAGAGGAAATTGAACTTATTCGTTTATGGATTGAAGAGGGAGCCTACTGGTCCGATGATGCCACCGGTATTTTCCGGGAAGCCCGGCTTGCCCTCTCCAGGCCGGATCCCCCGGAAGCCGGCCCGGATCTGGATTCACCTATTGACCGGTTCATGGACGCCTATTTCCAGGAGCACGGAATCAGCTGGCAGGAACCGGTCGATGATAAGGTCTTTATACGCCGGGTTTATTTGGATGCGATCGGGTTACTGCCTGAACCGGAGGAAATTGAGACGTTTGTTGCAGATACAGCCCCGGATAAAAGGAACAGACTGATCGAATCGCTTTTGAACCGTGATCATGATTATGCACAGCATTCATTGAGTTTCTGGAACGATTTGTTGCGTAATGCCTATACAGGTACAGGTTTTATTACCGGGGGCAGAAAGCAGATCACGGACTGGCTGTATAAATCACTCCAGCAGAACAAACCCTACGACCAAATGGTCCGTGAATTGGTCAATCCTGATGAGGATTCAGAAGGATTCATCCGGGGAATTCAGTGGCGCGGAGATTTTAATGCCAGCCAGAGTACGGAAATGCAGGCAGCTCAAAATATATCGCAATCTTTGATGGGTGTTAATCTGAAGTGCGCCTCCTGTCATAACAGCTTTACCAGTAATCTGACGCTGAATGAGGCGTATGGATTTGCAGCTGTTTTCTCCGATACAACGCTGGCAATAGAAAGATGCGAAGTGCCCACAGGGGATATGGCCGAACCCGCCTTTTACTACAGTGAGCTCGGCCAAATCGATGGTAGCCTCTCGCGAGAGGAGCGGTTAGAAAAACTGGCTGATATACTCGTTGATGATAATAACGGCCGGCTCTATCGAACGATTGTCAACCGGTTCTGGGTCCGCCTGATGGGAAGAGGACTCGTTGAGCCCACCGATGAAATGGATCTCGAACCATGGTATCAGGAGCTGCTCGATTGGCTTGCAGCTGACTTGATCGACCATGGCTATGACCTTAAATACCTCTTGTCATCGATCATGCAATCCCGTACGTACCAGCTTCCCACTGCCGGTATGACTGAGATGGAAGCCGGTGCAACGGATGATTACGTATTTAGAGGTCCGTTGAGGAGAAGAATGAGTGCCGAGCAGTTTACTGATGCACTGAGCCGGTTGGCGGCACCTGTTTATAGCTCTGTAGCTTACGACCCTTTCGACAGTCAGATTGCAGAGGCATCCTGGATCTGGTATGATACCCGTGAAGATGGCCGCCCGGCATTTTCTCCGCCCGGAACATATTACTTCCGGCATACATTTGATCTGCCGGCAGACAGGAATGTTGAGCAGGCACGCCTGTTGATTTCAGCTGATCAGTCGTTTGAGTTATTTGTGAATGGTTCTCTGGCTGGCCAGGGTCGGGATTGGCGGCAGGTAGAACGACTGGATGTAACGCAACAATTGCAAAATGGTGAGAACCTTTTGGCTGTTCAGGCAGAAAAAGGTGGAGCCAGGGCCGAGCCTGCAGGGGTTCTGATCAATCTTGAGATCATCTTGACGGATGGCAGCGAGCATGTAGTGAGTTCAAACGGTGAGTGGTTAGTCACGAACCGGCAGCCCGAATCTGGCTCCGGCTGGCAAACACTGGATTATGACGATAGCGAATGGGAATCCGTTCGCTTATTTGGCAATAGCAGGAATAACAGATACTGGGGCAGGCTGGTAGATTTTACCCACGATCCATCAGAAGAACGCCTGCAATTTGTGCGGGCCGCCCTGGTTCCAAATGATCCGTTTCAGGCTGCGATGGGCCGTCCGGCCCGGGAGATTGTTGCGACCCACCGGGAATCTGATCCCACATTGCTGCAGGCTTTGGAATTTACCAACGGTGAACTTGTGTATGAGGTTCTTGGCCGCGGGGCAGATCGCTGGTTGACCGAATATGGAGATGATCCCGATGAAATGATCCGGCAGATATACCTCAAAGCTGTTAACCGGGTTCCAAATGAGCGTGAATTGCAGATTGCAGGAGATATGCTCAAACCGGACCCCGGCAGAGAAGCTGTTCAGGATCTGCTGTGGGCTATCATTATGCAGCCTGAATTTCAGTTAATTTACTAGCCTGCATTATTCACGAAAATGATTTTTGTATGGTTTTAACCAATTGTGTACCAGAAAGATACCACAAAAGAAGCTCACATATTTTACAACATTTTGTCTAAACGCTGCGCTCCGAGCGAAGCGATTCCCGTGCAGTGAAATTTTCCCGAGCCGTCGGGATGTGTTAAAGTTCAAAATGCTTTATCTACGATCCGACAGCTGTACGGGACGTTTCATTCGCATTTTGAACTTCGCCTTGCACACCCCGAAGGCTTTCGGGGCTTGGTGTATAATGCAGGCTATAAATTTACCGGACTTTTGGTAAAAAACTTCAATATCAATTATGATCATTAAGCGGTTTGTGAAAGTTGAAAAATAAATATAAGTTCAAATATATCAATAATTTAAGATTTACTGCCTGTTAGGATGATAAACATATGGGAGGTAAATTGCCATTATGAGTGATCCAATGAATCGCCGCGACTTTTTAAAGAAAACATCGGCAGCTACACTTGCCGCCCTGTCTGCAACACTGCCAGCTTCTGCTTTTTTAAGTGGTTGCCAGCCTAAAATAGAATCCAAAGCCGATACCGTAATATTGTTATGGATGGCCGGTGGCATGGCACATACGGAAACATTCGACCCGAAAACCTATACGCCGTTTGAAAAAGGCCTTGAAAGCGATCGCGTACTGAGCACGTTTCCTTCAGTGCCTACCGCCGTCGATGGTCTCTGTTTTTCCGAAGGGCTCGAGTCGATTGGCAGTGTGATGGACAGGGGAACGGTCATTCGCTCCTATCGTGCAGCAGACCTGGGTCACATCCTTCACTCGCGCCACCAGTATCACTGGCATACGTGTTATGAGCCGCCACAGACAGTAGATGTTCCGCACATCGGAGCCTGGATCGCCAGGGAGCTTGGGCCGATAAACCCGGTCATCCCTCCGTTTATCAGTATTGGACAGAGATTTGACGTTGGCGAGTCGGAAGAACTCAAAGCCTATCATACGGCAGGTTTCCTTGGCAGTGAATACGGGCCGTTCCTCATTCCCGACCCCTCTTCCGGCCTGGAAAGTGTCCGGCCGCCAGTTGGAATGTCTATAGAGCGTTTTGAAAGAAGGAATCAGCTTTATCGTGAACTTATCGATCAGAGTCCGCTAGGTGAATACGCAAGCGATTACCAGAAGGAATCCATGCTTCGCGCCATGGAGCAATCATATGCTTTGCTCAAATCACCTGATTCCCAGGTCTTTGATCTCAGTCAGGAACCGAAAGAAAGCTACGAGGCATACGACACCGGCCGCTTTGGCCTTGGCTGCCTGCTTGCAAAACGGCTCACGGAAGCGGGAGCCCGGTTCATCAATGTTACAACCGAATATGAACCGTTTATGGGGTGGGATACACATGAAAACGGGCATACCCGTACAGTACGCATGAAAAAGATGATAGACCGGCCTATTGCCCGGCTTATCAAAGACCTTGAACTGTCAGGGCGGCTGGACCGGACCCTTGTTGTTCTGGCAAGCGAATTCAGCCGGGATATGGTGTTGGAAGGCCGTCCGGGGGCTGGAGTTCAGGATCAGGTAGAGGTTCCGGATGTGATGGAGAACCTTTCTCATTATGGTATGCACCGGCATTTTACAGATGGCTGTTCGATGCTGATGTTCGGCGGCGGAATCAAAAAAGGGGGCATTTATGGTAAAACGGCCGATGAGCGTCCCTGTGGAACGGTTGAAAAACCGGTGGTAATCGATGAGATTCATCAGACGATCTACCATGCACTGGGCATCCCACCCGAAACGAATTATGTAATCGAAGGGAGGCCTTTTTACACCACCCCTGATGGCGATGGTGAAGCGGTGATGGAACTTTTTGCATAAAGTGTAAGAATGAGGGGATGCGGCTACACCGATGCCTGTTATTCCATATTCATTGGCTTTGCCATGGACCAGATCATCCTGCAGCTGGATGATGTGGGGGGACGGTGAGGTTTAACCGATAAAACTCAGTCACCGGACATATCGGCCTTTCCTGAAGCAGTAAAAATTCTTTTTGATTGATGAATTCAGCTTTTAATCAAATACTTGCATTATTTTAAAAAAGATGTAAAAATGGTTCTTTATTATCAATGAAGCGTTTAACTCAAAATTTTATTTCATGTCGAGATATATAATATTCTTTTTTATCCTGGTACCTGTTTTGCTGCCGGGATGTAATTTCGAAAATGCAAATCGAAGCACCAGTTTAGAACAGAACACTTCTTCCGATCCCCCAAATATCATCGTCATGTACTCGGACGATCACACTGCCCAGGCTGTTGGGGCTTACCGCGGAGCTTTGGACTACGGGCTCCAACTGGATCATACACCGACACCGAACATCGACCGGCTGGCTGAAGGCGGTATTCGATTTGACAATGCCTTTGTGACAAATTCCATTTGCAAGCCTTCACGGGCGGTATTGTTGAGTGGAATGCACAGCCATAAAAACGGTGTGTTGACCAACCTTGAAAATATTTCAAAAGATCTCGAAACTTTCCCCTCATTGCTTCAGGATGCCGGTTATCAAACAGCTATGATCGGAAAATGGCACCTCGGCAACCAGGACAACCCGCAAGGGTTTGATTATTTTGAAGTACTATACGGCCAGGGGCCGTACTATAATCCCACGATGCGCACTTCACATGGAGATGTTGACTATCATGGACATACAACCGGGATTATTACCGATATCGCGCTGAAGTGGCTTCGATTGGAACGCGACAGGGACAAGCCGTTCATGATGATCTATAACCACAAGGCTCCGCATCGTGAATGGCTGCCCGGCCCGGCTTTGGACGATTATCGGGATCGTGACCTGCCGGAGCCATCCACACTGTTTTATGACTACTCGGGGTTAACAACGGCAGCTCATGAGCAGGATATGGAAATCGGTGAAGCCGGAGGATCCAATTTCATCTGGGGCCGGGACTTGAAAGTTCCGCTGGATCCTGCAACAGGTGAGCCTGCCGCGGGCTGGCAAAATTTGATTAATAATAACAGGCTGACTTATGAACAGTTGGAGCGCATTGAACAGGCCTATGCTGAAGAGAACGAGTATCTTTATGAGAATTATGAGCAAATGTCTGAAGAAGAACGTCTGCGATGGCGCTATCAACGTTATGTGAAGGATTATCTTCGTGTGGTACGCGAAGTGGACGATGAAGTTGGCCGGCTGATGGCCTACCTTGAGCGGGAAAATCTTGCCGACAATACCATTGTGATCTATGCGGGTGATCAGGGTTTCTTTTTGGGAGAGAAAGGCTGGTTTGACAAACGCTGGATCTATGAGGAGTCAATGCGTATGCCGTTAATTGTCCACTGGCCGGATGGTATTGAGCCCGGGTCGGTCAATAAGCACCTGGTGCAGAACCTGGATTTCGCTCCTACAATCCTGGATGCGGCCGGGGCGGAGATTCCCGGCTATATGCAAGGGCGTTCGATGCTGCCTCTGCTGAAAGGTGAGGAGCCTGGCAACTGGCGTGATGCTGTCTATTACCACTATTTCGAAGGGCCGGAAATGGAAGGAGGCTGGCACGATGTTGCCCGGCATTACGGAGTGCGTACCGATCGGTACACCCTGGCTCATTTTCCCGATCATGATGAGTGGGAGCTTTTTGATTTGAATGAGGATCCAGATCAGTTAACCAGTGTTTATGACGACCCGGAATATGCTGATATTCAGCAGCAACTCAAGGACAGGATTTCAGAATTACAGGAAAAATATGAAGATCATACCTGGTCGAATATAAGACCCGGCGTGCCCTGGAATGAATAAGGGTATCATGCTTTTAAGAACAAATCATATGTCTCAATCTCTTATAAAACTCCTCGGCATCTCCCTGCTGAGTTTTGGCTTTATAGCAATGCACGATAACGTCTACAGCCAGGATGAGCAAGATCGCCCTAATATCCTTTGGCTTACGACCGAAGATCACGGACCGCACCTCGGGGTTTATGGAGATAAGTACGCTCATACACCTGCTATGGATGCGTTCGCGGAAAAGAGTTTGCGATACAATATCGCCTGGTCGGATGCACCGGTCTGCGCTCCGGCAAGAACGGCTATCATCACAGGAGTATATCCGACAAGTTTGGGTGGCGAACACATGCGCAGTGATGTAACCCTGCCGGAATTCATGAAAAAATACCCGGTATTGTTACGAAAGGCAGGATATTATACCACCAACAATTCCAAAACGGACTATAATGTAACCGGCCATGAAACCGTCTGGCATGAATCTTCCCCGGAAGCACATTACCGGAACCGGGAAGAGGGTCAACCATTTTTTGCCATCTTCAATTTTATGGAGAGTCATGAAAGCCGGATCCGTAATCGTACAGAATTGCCACACCACGATCCTGACGAGGCCCCCATTCCACCCTATCATCCCGATACACCGGAGGTGCGCCGGGATTGGGCGCAATACTATCACAGCATCTATGAAGCGGACAGAAGAATTCAGGAGAAACTGGATGAACTGGAGGCCGAAGGACTTGCCGATGAAACCATTGTGTTTATCTATTCCGATCACGGAAGCGGAATGCCCGGACACAAGCGCTGGCCGAATAATCAGGGCCTGCATGTGCCGTTAATTTTGCATGTACCGGATAAATATCAGCATCTGGCCCCGGAGGAGTATCTTCCGGGAAGAGGTTCAGACCGACCGGTCGGTTTTTCTGACCTGGCGCCCACCTTGCTGAGTATCATCGGAACCGAACCACCGGATTGGATGCAGGGAAAAGCGTTTATGGGACTCCATGAAGATGAACCGAGAAATCAACTGTTCGGTTTCCGGGGACGAATGGATGAGCGTTATGATTTTATACGCTCGGTCCGGAATGATCGCTACATCTATATCCGGAACTACATGCCGCATCTGATCTATGGACAGTATATCGGATACATGTGGATTACAGTTACAACTCAGGTGTGGGACCAAATGTATCAGGCCGGTGAGCTGGAGTGGCCGCAAACCTATTTTTGGGAACCGAAACCCGAAGAGGAACTTTATGATCTCAAGAATGATCCGTATGAAGTAAATAACCTGGCAGATAGTGACGAACACCGGTATATCAAAGAGGAGCTGCAGGGTGCTTTGCGCGATCATATGATAACGACCCGCGATGCCGGCTTTCTGCATGAAGGAGAAATGCACCGGCGGGCCAATGAGCATGATCTGACTATCTATGAAATGGCACAAGATGACATCCTATATCCGCTGGAGCGAATTATCGACTTTGCCGAAGTTGCTGCCACCCGGGATATGTCTGCCTTGTCACAGGTTTTGAAGGGTATTGAAGATGACGATCCGGCGATCCGTTATTGGTCTGTTTTAGGTGTGTTGATCCGAGGGGAGGAAGCGTTCTCCACAGCTTCGGAGCAAATTTGTGTTGCCCTGAATGATGAAAACCCGATTGTTCAGGTGTCCGCTGCAAAAGTCCTTGTGGAGTTCGGATCGGCTGAGGAAAAACGTACTGCCGTTGAAAGACTCCTTGAGCTGGCTCCTGCTGATAAAGAAAATGCTTTTATCAGTATAGCCGCTCTCAATATTTTATCCGAGCTTGATGACGAATATCTCGAACGGATCAAACCGGATATACGTGACATTGCCGTAGATGATCCCAATCTGCCCGGCCGTCCCAATGATTATGTACATCGTTTGGTATCGGAAATTCTGGGTGAGGAGGAGTGATTGGTATTTTACATTCTTACATTATTTATAATTCAATTTGTTACAGCTTATCGTAGACGCAAGTATAATCACATGACTGATCTTAACGCAGCGTATTTCATTACCGGCAAATTTTTAAACCGTCATGGTGTAATCAAACTTCTTTGTATGTTTCTGGCCGGGGGCTTATTTACAGGCTCGCCACAGGCAGTACATGCTCAGTCAGATCCCATGGTAGCCTGGGAGTATGTTAAACCTTCCACAGAATTCCATTTTCAGGTTAAACGGTTTGAATCCAATCCGATCATTCATCGCGAAATGAGAGGCATGATCGGAAAAGTGGGTGAAAATATTAATGGTCCATCTTTAATTCGTGTCCCTGATTGGATCGAAAATCCTCTCGGAAAGTATTATCTCTATTTTGCTCATCATCACGGCTCTTTCATTCGGCTTGCTTATGCCGACCGGCTGGAAGGCCCCTGGAAAATTTATGGAAAAGGTGTTTTGCCACTGGAAGAAACACCGGCCTATGACGGTGCGGACAGAGACCATGTAGCCAGTCCCGATGTTCATGTGGATCATGAAAAACTACGGATACGAATGTATTATCATGGAGACCCGCGTCCCGGCCGGGAAAGTTTACCCTATCAAATGAGTTATGCAGCGATTTCTGATGACGGCCTGCAATTCGAATCGCTGCCTGATGAAGTGGGCCTGTTTTATTTTCGTGTTTTTGAGTATAACGGCTGGCATTATGCATTGGCCAAGTATATTAACGATGGGGGGATTATTTATCGCTCAAGAGACGGCCTGACAAATTTTGAAGAGGGGCCGCGAATTTTGCCCCGTGTTCGGCATAAGGCGGTATGGAAGCACGAGGAAAATCTTTATGTTTTCTTTTCGCGCGGTGGCGATGCCCCCGAACATATCATGGTAACCCGAATTGAGAACCTGGATGATGACTGGCAGGAGTGGCGATTTACCGAACCGCAAACCGTTCTGAAACCCGAAAAAGATTATGAAGGTGTGAATGAACCGGTTGAAGCATCCAGGTTTGGCGCCACCTATGATTTTGTGCATCAGCTTCGTGATCCGGCTATTTTCGAAGAAGATGGCCGCCTCTATTTACTTTATTCCACTGCCGGTGAAAGGGCCATTGCAATTGCGGAACTTCATTTTCGTGAGGAATAACTGATGAGCGGTAAATTTGCTGCTGATTTTTCTGGACTCAACCAATCAAAAATTCAGACATATAATAAGTCTTTACAAATTCAACTTTAAAATTTCCTCTTATGAAAGGAACCACAAAAAAAAAGTATATACTTTCCATTTCCATTCTCTTGACTTTGATGGTTTTTAGCAGTTGTGATGATGCAGAACCTGGTGCAGAAGTCTCAGGCTCTCAGCCCAACATCGTGCTCATCTTTCTGGATGATGCGGGATTTGCCGATTTTCAGCCTTTTGCCGAGACGCGATACCCGACTCCGAATGTCGCTACATTGGCCGAAGAAGGCAGGAGTTTCTACAATTTTTATGTTCCGAGCGCTGTATGTTCAGCTTCAAGAGCTGCACTGCTAACCGGGACCTACCCGGAACGAAATGGGCTTTTCGGGGCACATGCGCCCAGGCAACGCGGCCTCGATCCAGATTTTGTAACGATCGGAGAAATGTTGCAAGACATCGGTTATAAAACGGCATCATTTGGTAAATGGCATATTGGTGATCACCCGGAAACACGTCCGCCGGAAAGGGGTTTTGATGAATCCAGTGGGATCATGTATTCCAACGACATGTGGGCCGATCATCCTGAAAACCCTGAGTATTGGGGCCAATGGCCGCTTCAGTATTGGGAAAACAGAGAGGTTTCCATCGATTCGGTTACAGCCGCCGATCAACCGTATTTTACAACCTGGTTCACGGAGGATTCTGTGGATTTCATCAACCGAAACAGTGATAATCCTTTATTCCTCTATGTTCCTCATCCCATGCCGCATGTTCCGTTATTTGTCAGCGAAAAATTTGAAGGTGCATCGGGAACTGGGATCTATGGGGATGTGATGATGGAACTGGACTGGTCAGTCGGTGAAATCATGAATGCTTTGGAGAAAAATGGTATCAAAGAGAATACCATCGTAATCTTTACCTCCGACAATGGCCCCTGGCTCTCCTATGGAAACCATTCGGGACAAACTCCCTATCGCGAAGGAAAAGGTACTTCTTTCGATGGCGGGATCCGCTCGCCACTTGTCATTTCTTACCCCGGTCATATTGAGCCGAATACCGTTTCTCATGATACGTTCTTCTCCATTGATTTTATGCCGACTATAGCTAAGCTCACCGGCGCAGAACTTCCCGGTTACGAAATTGACGGAAAAGATGTCTGGGATCTGATAATCGGGAATGGCGATGTTGAAAATCCACATGATTATTATGCATTTACGTTCAATCAGGAACTTCAAGGAGTGTTCAGCGGGGATGGCAAGTGGAAATTACTGGTGCCTCATAATTACAGAACAGTTGTACGAGGAGGCAAGGATGGCCAGGCCGGAGAATACCGGCAGGCACGTATTGATACCGTTCTGTATGATATGGTGCACGATCCTTATGAAAAAATAAATGTCATTGATGAATATCCCGAAATTGCCGAAGAGCTGATACGCTTTGCCGAAAAGCACAAAGAGAGGTTTTTCGATTGAACTATGAGCGGCCGTCTCTTATACCCGGCAATTTCTTGCAAATTATGTTTAATGTTATGGATATTGCTGGCAATATCCTTTGGACAGAACCAACACATCATAGAAGGAAATTTTCGACCCAAACCCGCGATAGTATAATTTTACTCACTATATAGGTATGCCATAACAGTTCTGAATAATTTCAAATACTTTACCGGAAATGATATTACGTTGATGCCTCTGCATTCTGAATTAAATCTGAACTAACCATTCTATTGAAAAACATGGCACAAAATTTTTTACAACGTTTAGACTCCCGGCTTGTCTCTATCGACGAGTACGAACGTGAACCGGTTCCGGAAAAACAACTGAAAGGCTGGCGCGGGTTTCTCGGGATGTATGCCGGGGAACATACGGCTGGAACTGAATTTGTAATCGGGGCTCTGTTTGTGGCTCATGGCGTATCGGCTGTCGATCTGATCTGGGGGCTGTTGGTTGGTAATTTGCTTGCTGTGCTAAGTTGGGCTTTCCTGTGTGCTCCTGTTGCCGTGAAAACAAAACTGACTTTGTATTGGCAGTTAAAGAAAATCTGCGGGGGAAATCTTGCTACTTTATATAATATCGTTAACGCTATCATGTTCTGTTTCCTGGCCGGAGCAATGATTACTGTGGCGGCTACTGCCGTCGGGCTGCCATTTAATATCCCGATGCCAGGGCTGGATGACTGGGTGCCGACCAGTGTGGGATGGGTCGTGACTGTTTTTGCCGTCGGAACTGTAATCACCATAGTGGCCATAGCCGGCTATGAATATGTTGCCCGCTTTGCCAACATCAGTTTTCCCTGGATGTTCCTGGTATTTATGGCCGCTGCGATTGCCGTCTTGCCGGGATTGGGTGTACATTCAGTTTCCGATTTCTGGCCGGCAGCCAAGGAGCGGATATGGACCGGTGTGCCGGTCGAAGGCCTGACCCAATTCACTTTTTGGCATGTAATGTTTTTTGCCTGGTTCGCCAACATGGCCATGCATATTGGCATGTCGGATATGTCGATCCTTAGATTTGCTGAAAACTGGAAAATGGGATTTTCCTCGGCCGCCGGAATGTTTTTCGGTCATTTCCTGGCCTGGATTGCCTCCGGAATTTTGATGGCCGCAGCAGCCGGTGCCGTTGCCCCGGGTGTAATCGCATTCAATAGTGCCGGTATTGCCGGCGCCATCTGTGTAGTGATTGCCGGCTGGACAACTGCCAATCCAACCATTTATCGTGCAGGACTGGCCTTCCAGGCCGTTACACCCGATTGGAAGCGCTGGAAAGTCACACTGTTTACCGGGCTTCTGACAACGGTGATTGCATGTTTCCCGGCCCTGGTAATGAATTTGCTTGATTTTGTAGCGCTGTATGGACTTGTACTGATGCCAATGGGAGCTGTGGTATTCCTGGATGTGATGTATTTCAAAAAACTGAACCTGATCAGCAATTATGCAGATGAAAGAGGTATCAAATTCAACTGGGCCGCAGGATTGACGTGGTTTTTAACCCTCACGATGTGTCTGTTCATCAACATCTATTTCGGTGTGGAGATCTTCTTTTTGGGATTACCGGGATGGTTTATTGCCGTGATTCTGTACATTGGATTTAGTTTCTTGCTGCAAAAGCAAGGCGTGCGACAAAAAGATGAACGTAAAGCACAAAGTTTGTAGAGCAAAGCACCTGGGCATACACTCAGGTAAGATCTATGCTACTTGGAAGAGATATTTAAAAATTTATTCTATATGAAAACCTCAATAAAAATGAACGCTCATTTTATAAAAAAATGCAAAAGTGATTATGTAATTAATCCAAATTTGTTCTTCGAACAAAACTCCCTGCACAAATCGAATTCTCGATTTTGTTTCGGGCAAAAAAATAGGCCTTATGACATTTCCGTGTATAATTTGGAATTACAAAAGATAAATAGATCATTAAATGAAAGAGTTAAGCAATAGAAATTATTTGGATGTCATTGAATCTGAAACGGGTTCAATCAGCAGTGTCAACAACTATTTCAGACTGGTCACGATCAAATGGGATGATAAAATAGCCGATCAACTGGAACCGGTTGAACGGCTTGTTTACCGGTCGAATCTGCTGGGCAGCGACTCCTATATCAACAATACTGGTGGGGGGAATACCTCGAGCAAGCTGATGGAAAAGGATCCGATCACCGGCGAGGAAGTGGAAGTGATGTGGGTGAAAGGATCCGGCGGTGATCTTCGAACAGCAAAAAGATCGAATTTTGCATCCCTTTATCAGGGTAGGCTGTTAGCCTTGCAGGAGATCTACAATGGATATGAAAACAAGGGACTTAAAACTCCCGCTGAAGATTCGATGGTACAGATGTATCCACACTGTACGTTCAACCTGAACCCGAGAGCGCCATCGATCGACACTCCCCTGCACAGTTTTATTCCGTACAAGTTTGTCGATCATACCCATCCCGTTCCTGTCATTGCCATTGCAACAGCAGATAATGGTAAGGAGTTGATGGAAGAAATCTATGGTGATGAGATGGCATGGGTCGATTGGATGAGGCCGGGATTTGAACTGGGTCTGAAGCTCCAGGATACTATTGAAAAGAATCCGGGCATCAAAGGGATTATCCTTGGCGGACACGGATTGATCAACTGGGCTGATGACGACAAAATGTGTTATGAAATCAGTATTGATTTGATCAATAAAGCCGCTGCTTTTCTGGCTGATCATGAAACGGGTGAAAAATCTTATGGAGAGGCAAAATATGAATCATTGCCTGAAGAAAAGCGGCATGAGATGATTACTGATATTCTGCCATTCTTGCGCGGACAAGTCAGTCGGCAAAAACGATTTATTGGAACTGTTCAGAACGATGATTTGACCTTACAGTTCATTAACTCAGTGGATGCCCCGCGCCTGGCCGAGCTGGGTACATCCTGTCCGGATCATTTTCTGAGAACGAAAATCAAGCCGCTCTATGTAGACTGGAATCCTCAGACGGATGATTTGAAAAAGTTGAAGGCAAAAATCGAATCAGGCCTGAATCAGTACCGCAAGGATTATAAGAACTATTACAACAACCATAAAGATAAGGATTCACCTGCAATGCGCGATCCCAACCCTACGGTTATTCTCATACCGGGTATCGGGATGATCACCTGGGGCAAGAATAAGAGTGAATCAAGGGTTACGGCGGAATTTTACAATGCCGCTATTGGCGTAATGCGAGGGGCAGAATCAGTCGGTAATTATACGGCTCTGCCCAAGCAGGAAGCCTACGACATCGAATACTGGGCTCTGGAGGAAGCCAAATTGAAGCGGATGCCTCCGGAAAGTGAGCTTTCTCGTCAGGTTGTAGCAGTTATCGGCGCAGGCAGTGGCATTGGCAAAGCCCTTGTTTCAAGACTGATCAAAGAAGGCGGAACAGTAGCGGCCCTGGATCTCAATAAATCATCGGCTGAAGAGACTGCCGGGGAGGTACTCGACAACATTGGAATGGGTATCGGCGTGGCAGGATCAGGGATCAGTGGATCCGGTGATGTTATCGGTTTGGAGTGCGATGTCACAGACCGCAATTCAGTTCGCAATGCATTGAAAAAAATACTTCTGGCATACGGTGGAATTGATCATATTGCCGTTACCGCCGGTTTGTATCCTACACCGGATGAGGATGGGAATATCGATGATGAAGCCTGGGATAAAAGTTTTGCAGTTAACGTAAAAGGGAATTTTATTGTCGCTGATGAAGCATCAAAAGTATGGCAGGAACAAGGCCTTGAAGGAAGCCTGGTCATCACAACCAGTGTGAATGCAGTGGTCGCCAAAACCGGTAGTATGGCATATGATACGAGTAAAACGGCAGCCAATCATCTGATACGTGAACTTGCCATAGAGCTGGCTCCGACTGTACGGGTAAACGGAGTTGCTCCGGCGACGGTGGTGGAAGGCAGCAGTATGTTTCCACGTAACAGGGTAATTGCATCGCTGAAGAAATACGGAGTTGAATTCGATAATGATGAAGACACTGAATCGCTCAGGTCCCGGCTTGCGGAATTTTATTCAAGCAGAACACTGACCAGGAAACCGATTTCGCTTTCTCAGCAAACCGAAGCGATTTACCAGTTGCTAAGTTCAAAATTTGAAAACACCACCGGCCACATCATCCCGGTTGATGGCGGGCTGGTGGAAGCATTTATGAGATAACGGCAAATACCCTCGTTTTAAGGCCTCTATTGCAATCAGCTGTATGGGTATAGGCAGAACCGAGGGTAAAACCAATAAAACCAAACGACTACAATGATAACCATTTTCCTGAAAATTCTATCCTTTACGGGTTTGGTACTTACAGTTGTTCCTTCTATACTCGTCTTCACAGATGCCATCACGTTTGATATGCACACGAATCTTATGGTGGTGGGGATGCTGATGTGGTTTGCCACAAGTCCTTTCTGGATGAAGGAGAAAGAACTTTAGGTTAAATCTCAATTACCTTTTATCGCAGAGGATAATCATGGTATCAAAAACAGGGGTTTTCAGCTTCATCATTCTTGGCTTATTCATGGCCCTGGGCGGAGTCTTAATTCAGCCATTGCATGCGGTAGCACAAACCGGTAATTCAAATGTTACCTCAGTTTTGGATGGTTTTGAGGTGCAATTACTTTATGAGGCAAGAGAATCGCAGGGGTCATGGGTTTCTTTGTCTGTTATGCCAGATGGAAGCTTTATCGTATCAGATCAAAGAGATAAAGGGATGTATCGAATCACGCTGAGTGGTGATAATGACCAACCGGAAGTTGAGGTTAAAAAACTGATCATGCCAATTTCCAGTGCACATGGTTCGGTATGGGCATTCAATCATCTGTATGTCAATGTAACCGGGAAGGGATTATTCCGGCTTCGTGATGGTAATGATGATTCACAACTGAATATAATGGAATATCTGGGTGGGCCCTCTAATCCAAGTGAACATGGTAATCATACGATTGTCAATACTCACGATGAAGAAGGACTCTACTACGTAGCCGGCAACTTCGTACCTCCGCCATCCGAACTTGCAGTCAATACACTTTCCGGATGGGAAGAGGATCTGCTGTTACCGCGTGAGTGGGATGCCCGCGGTCACGCCCGTGGAATTATGGCTCCCGGTGGCTGGATTGCACGTATCAATCCTGATGCAACGGAATGGGAAATGATAAGCATCGGTTTTCGAAATCAATATGATATTGCCATTAACCAGCATGGGGAGATCTTTACGTTTGATGCAGATATGGAATGGGATATGGGTATGCCCTGGTACAGACCCACAAGAATTATTCATGTTGTGAGTGGCAGTGATTATGGATGGAGAAGCGGTACCGGTAAATGGCCTGAATATTTTGAAGACAGTTTACCGGCCACGCTCAATGTAGGCCCGGGCTCCCCGACCGGAGTTGTATTTGGAACGAATGCCAAATTTCCTGCAAAATACCAGCATGCCATGTTTGCACTGGACTGGACTTTTGGAACGATCTATGCGATTCATTTTACTCCTGATGGTTCCTCCTATAAAGCTGAGGCTGAAGAGTTTCTTGCCGGAACTCCGCTTCCGGTAACCGGTGCTGTAATTGGCAATGACGGTGCACTCTACTTTGTGACCGGGGGCCGCAATCAGGATTCACAATTCTACAGGGTTGTTTATCGTGGTGATGAATCAACAGAACCGGCTGAACTGACGGATCCTCCTGAAGCCCTGGAAGCCCGTGAATTAAGACATCTTCTGGAATCGTTTCATGGTCGGATGCATCCGGATGCCGTCGATACTGCCTGGCCGTATCTTTCAGATAAAGATCGTTTTATTCGAAATGCAGCAAGAGCTGCAATTGAAGCACAACCAACAAAAATCTGGAGTGAAAGAGCCTTGAACGAGCAGAATCCCCAGGCCAGAATCACCAGTCTGGTCGCTTTGGCACGAACCGGGTCGGAAAACCATCGTTCAGACGCCATTCAATCGTTACTGGACCTTGATTTAGAAACGTTGACTACCGATCAGAAACTTGGAATGCTGCGGGCCATGTCCCTGGTGTTCATGCGCTTGGGTGATCCGGACGAATCCGAACGATCTGCAATCATCAGTGAATTTCACAGGTTACTCCCCGATTCTGATGACAGGGTAAATACGGAGCTTATTCGTAATTTGATTTATCTTCGGGATTCTAAAGTAGCTGAAAAAGCAATAGCATTGATTCGGGACCGGTATCCACCGGAGGCGCCAGACTGGAGTGAAAGCTTGTTGAAACGGAATGAGGAATTCGGAGGGGTAATCCAGGAGATGATCAGTAATCCGCCACCCACCAGGGAACTTGAATACGCATTCATGCTTCGTACGCTCAGAGAGGGGTGGAAGATTGATTTGCGTCGCGAATTTTTCTCATTTATAAATGAAGCGGCTGACAGGCAGGGTGGATCCAGTTATTCCGGTTTCCTGGAAGATATGCGCAGTGAGGCATTGAGGAATTCCACCGATGAAGAACGCGAAGCTGTAGCTGATTTAACTGGAATCAGTTTGTCGCAAACACCCGATTTTACGTTGGTGGCACCCGAAGGGCCGGGCCGCGAGTGGTCTGTGGATGAAGCAGTTGAAACGGTGAGTGGCCAATTAAAAGCCCGTGACTTCGAAAGAGGCAGAAATGCATTTTTCGTAACAAGTTGTGCTGCCTGTCACAGGTTTGATATATATGGCGGGGATAGTGCGCCGGATCTTACCAATGTCGCAAACAGATTTTCTACAGCTAGATTGATCGAAAAAATCATAGAACCCAATAATTTGATCTCGGATCAATACAGCAGCACTGAAATCACCTTGAGAAGTGGTGAGACTTACACAGGGCTGCTGGTAGAAACAGGTAACACGGTGACGATTTATCCCAGAAATCCTAATCTGGATCCGGTGGAAGTAGCCAGAAATGAGATCGATTCGATCAGGCCACTGGATATTTCACAAATGCCTGAAAATTTGATCAATACACTCAACGAGGATGAACTCAGAGATCTGATAGCCTATCTTCAGTCAGGTGGAAATCCCGATCACGAGGTATTTCATGCTGAAGAAGATGAGGAGGAAGAGGAAGAGCCACATGCTCAGTAAATGGAAAGGTGTTCCGTGAATAAATAATCCGAACTACGTATTACAGATCCATAACCGATTCAATACTTTTCAAGTAATTTGGTTTTATAAATTTTTCTGCAAAACTCAGCGAAATCTGCGTAAAAAACACATTCGAAGTATCGGAAGAGGAATCTAGTGTCATGTCAACCATACTTATGCGGGTCTCCCGACATCTGTCGGGATTCTTTTTCCTTTTGGCTGATTTAAAAAATTTAAACGTAGTTAAGGCTATGCACATATGATTCGCATTGCCAGGAGCAAAAATAACTTCGACTTATCCCACAAGGCAAGGTTGACACGACACTGGGGAACCATGTGAATCGCAGAGTGAAAAAATTTCATTATGAAAATTAAAGCGGAACAGGTACAGGCACATAACAGCAAGAAATCAGACAACCATCGGGAATCGTTCGAGCCTCTGGTAAACCGGCTAATCAAAGATGAAGTTGATGTCGATTTCATTTTAAAACATCTCTCGGATTACCAAGTGGCCATCCCGAGTTGGGCGCTGGGGGCGGGAGGCACCCGGTTTGGCCGGTTTGCAATCGGCGGAGAGCCGGCCAGCCTGAAAGAAAAAATCGATGATGTCGGGCTCCTTCATGCTCTCAACAGATCGAGCGGTGCCATTTCCCTGCACATTCCCTGGGATATTCCGGACGATGCTGATGCGATCAAGAAACTGGCTGCCGGGCTGGACCTGGTATTTGATGCCGTCAACTCCAATACATTCCAGGATCAAAACGATCAGAAATACTCCTATAAATTCGGTTCGCTCTGCCACACCGATGCTGCCGTCAGAAAACAGGCGGTGGATCACAACATTGA
>SKRC01000181.1 GCA_007118695.1 Balneolaceae bacterium
AGGTTCAAGGATCAAGGATCAAGGATCAAGGATCAAGGATCAAGGATCAAGGATCAAGGATCAAGGATCAAGGTGTTTGAATGTCGAATATTGAATATTGAACAAGGAATGAAGTATACTTTATTTATACAACATTCAACATTCGATATTCGTCTGTTCAATATTCAATATTCATTCCCGTGTCCAGAGTAAATGGCGCAGTTCCATTGAGCTGTCGGGATCTGTTTTGCATTCGATGAGCACCGGGCCGTTTGCGGTGGCTTTGTTTACATTTAATGCGTGTAAACGCTTAATGGAATCAATCAGATGGTATGACACATTATGAGCCTTTGCCAGTCCGGAATAATCGACCTGCTGGGGGGTTTCAAAATACCGGGTGTAATGCTGTTTTTCATTAAATACCGGAAGCATCCTGAAAATATTACCACCGCTGTTGTTGATGATTATTACAGCCAGCGGATGGCGGGTGTGCTTCAGGCTTAGCAGGGCATTGCTGTCGTGCAGGATGGCCAGGTCACCGATGAAGACGGCCGTTTTCCTGTCACCTGCCTGATTAATGCCGATTGCGGTCGATAGGATACCGTCAATGCCGGCAGCACCACGGTTTGCATATGAGCGGTGTACGCGGTGGGGACCCTCACCAAACAGAGACAGATCACGAATTGTGAAGGAATTGGAAGTCATTATATCCCAATCACTTAAAATATTTCCAGTAAAAAAATTATAGATATGCCCGTCCGTCAGGCTTTCGAATCTGGCCAGGGCCTGATCAAGATATGATCCGGCACGGGAATTTTCCTTTTCCCATTGTTTGAGCCAGTTTGCGTTTTTTGGAATCAAATTGGACAGGTCCAATTCATTGTCTTGCAATATGATGCGATAATCAACCGATCCGAAGCTATCCTGCCAGGTCTCGCGGCTCATGAGCTGGAGTATCGGGGTTTCATGGTGCTTCACTTCAAAAACCTGCAGGGATTTGCTGAAGGGTTGATCGCCGATCCTGATGATAAAATCCGGTTTAAGTAAATCTTGCAACTCTTTATCGTTTAGTAAAATATCATATCTGTCCATAATTTTTATAGGTTCAGATAGATGGGATCCCGGTTCCGCAATTACGGGAAAATTCAGACGGCCGGACAGTTGACCGGCAACGGTTTTTAGTGAACGCCAGGATTCATCCGGGCCGGCAATAAGCAAAGGCCTTTCGGCATCATTGAGTTGTTCAACAATCAGGTCGGGCAGTGTCAGAACCGATTTAATTGACAGTTTTGTATCGGGTTTGGAAAAGGACGGACTGTTTGCCGGACTACTTTTTGAAGCTGGATTGTTCGATGCAGGACTGTCTGATGCTGGTTTATTCGGGGCGGGATGGTTTGATGAGGGCTTATTTGAGGCAGGGTCATTAGAGGCAGGATCGTTTGCTGAGTGCTCATTTGAGACAGGATGGCTTGATGAGGGCTTGTCTGAAGAAGTGTCATACGCAGCGGAATCATTTCGCATGTTGTCAATCTGCTGCCGGTTGAGGCCTTCTTCGCGCCTGAGCGATTCGGTGGCCGGCTCAAGGGGTTTGCGGAAAGGGGCATTGAGGTGTACGGCACCGCCTTTCTGAATGGCAGTCAGCACCGCCTGTTTCGCAAGCAACGCAAGCCTGCTCAAATCCCGCTTGTCAAAGGCTGGCTCACCCAGTTCATGGAACATCACAACAGAATCCGAAAACAGTTTGATTTGGTCGATGGTTTGTGAGCTGCCGGTGCCACGAAGATACGGCGGTCGGTCGGCCGAAATTACTATCAGGGGAACCCCCGACTGTTTTGCTTCAATCACGGCCGGGTGGTAGTTGGCCGGTGCAGTCCCGGAGGTGCAAATCAGTAATGCCGGTACCCCGGATGCCTTCCCGGAACCGAGTGCCTGGAAAGCGGCTGAACGTTCATCCACGACCACATGTGAGGTAAATCCGGGATGGATGGCCGCTGCCAATGCAAGGGGTGTAGACCTGGATCCCGGAGAGATGTAGATATGTCTGACACCTTCTTCATAAAATGCTCTGAACAGATGGGATGTCCATTTCAGGTTATCGGTCATTCTTGGTGCTTATGACATGTCCTTGTTTGCCTGATTCAACGCTCCGATAATGGGAGTGAGTTTCATTTCGGTTTCCGCCCATTCCTTCTCCGGATCGGAGTTTTTAACAATCCCACACCCTGCAAAAAGGCGGGCACGATTGCCTTCCACCCAGGCGCTTCTGATGGCGACAGCAAACTCTCCGCTGCCGTTTAAACTGTACCATCCGACAGGGCCGGCATACCAGCCTCTGTCGATGTCTTCAATTTCTGTGATGTACGGTACAGCCGCCTGTTTTGGAAATCCTCCCACAGCAGGTGTAGGATGCAGCATGCCGGCGAGTTCATGCAGAGTGATATCTTCGATAATTTCGGCCGTTATGGGTGTGTAAAGATGCTGTACATTGCTCAATTTCTTGATGCCGGGCTGTCGCGGATGTTTTACCTGCATTTTGTTTCGCTTCAGGTTATTCCGAATGTCTTTGACTACAAAATCGTGTTCTGAGCGGTCTTTCTTACTTTCCATCAAAGAAAGTCCCAGTGCCATATCTTCCGATGCACTTTCACCACGCGAAATGCTGCCGGCCAGGCCTTCCGTTTGCATCATATTTCTTTTCAGGGATACCAGGCGCTCCGGCGTTGCACCGATGAAAGAAGGGCCGCCATCCACTTTGATCATGAAATTGAAACATTCCGGAAATTGCCTTCGCAGATAAAACATGGTACGCGGAACAGAAATCGGCCGGTCAGACTCAATATCTACCTGTCTGGCAATGACTATTTTCTTAAATACACCTTTTGAGATCATTTGCCTTGATCTGTTCACCTGTTTTTCCCAATCACGGAAGGAGCTGTCAGCTTGCAGCATAGCCGAACTTTCTTGCAACAACCAGGTGGCAGGCCGAAAGGCTTTAATCGACTCATAACGGGTATGAAATTCTTCACATTTTACCTGGAACTCATCGATCACCTCGTCCGCCGTCCTGTTCAGGCAGGGAACAGTAAGCGTTAAAGCAAATAATTTACCGGTTTTCAGAATCAGCCACTCGGGCAGGACAAAACGGGCCGCCCCGAAATTCTTCCACATTTTATGGACGTTGTGATCCGAGAATGAGTATCCGCCAACCAATATCGGTTTAGCCAGGGAATGATTTACACCGGATAGAGCGACAAGATTGCTGCGCAGTTGCAGGCTTTGTTCACTGATATCGGTGAATCTGTTACTGCCAGTGGCTTTAAGCACTTTTGCCGACCCTCCCGCAGCAAGGGCAAAGTCTTTTTCCGGGTGTTCCCAATAGTATAAATGATCCTCACCTGAAACCTGTTCCACATAGGCGAGCGGGTCGATTTCCGGAATAGGCAGGGTATAGGAAATCCACTGTTTTTCGTGATTATTCTGCAATAGTTCACGAAGATTGTCATTGTCTATTTCCAATACGTCTGATCCGGTTTGTCCGGATTTGTTCTGCCGCCTGCTATCCATAGTTGAAATTCGTTATCGTATCTGTATGCATCCAGCCTTTCACAATTTTCAGTATTAATTGAAAATAAATCATTCCAAGCGATTAACAAATACAAATTTGATATCTGGCACTGCTTTGATAGTTGGCATTGCTCTGTTTCCGCTGCTATTTTAGCTTCGCCATGCTGAGGGAAAATTGTTTTGGTGAAAATTGCGGGTTAAATAGGCAGGCGGCAGATAAGCCCAAAATCACTTTTCTGAATCAGGAAAAGGCTTTGGAGCAAGGAGTCCGGCCGGCAGCAGGCAATCCCGAAGGGCCTGCAAGGTAAAAAAGAACTGACAGCTTCTTCGGGTTAATAGGGTTCCTCTTCAATCGGCGACCCATCAATCGCCAGAACCCGATTTCAACGGGCATCATCAACTCTGCCCGATTCATAGGGATGTTCGATGCCGTATTCCCTTGGATCATATTCTGCCAGCTCGAAATAATAATCCCAGGCCAGGCGGCTCTGGCCGTTTTCATCGACCCAGTTTGGATGACTCTGCTTGATGAGACCGACAACGCGTTTGGCATATTCCTCTCTTTCCTCGGGTTCCACACGAGGTACTGCATCGATCATCAGGTCAAGGTTGTACCCGCAATCGTAATCCTTGGGTTTTTTCTGGTCTAAAAACATTCGATTCGTTTGTTTGGTAGTGTCAGGTCTTGTATTCAGGTTAGAGAGATGTAAGCTACGATTTTTCTTTCATTTTTGTAATCCCGGTTTTTGAAAATTTGTAGTCCCGGTTTTTTAAAATAATTACGGACTCATCCAAAATTGTTATTGAACAATCTTCCCGGCAAGCCTGTCGAAATCGCCTCCGAACGCTCGGAACAAAACAGATCTCGGCTTTTTGGGGTTTATAACTCTATTGACGGGTTGAACCTGCAATGAACCAGTTTAAACTTGTAATTTACCGGTTTAAACCTGCATATAACGGTTCAATCAGTAATCAGTTTAGCACACAGGCAAGTCCATGAGTACACCCAGATTCCCATCTTGCAATTGAGAAACCCCTCACAATTCATATAGTAAATCAACCTGAAAACTGAACCGTATGTAAGTAACAGTTGTTAAACCTGCGTGTGTATCAACTCTATGCCTATGTGAAAATCAGGTGTAACCCTGTGTGAGCGCCCGGTGTTGGAACAAGGAATTACATTTTGCTTATATTCCTCACCAAAATAAATAGTGACTTAATAAAAATCAGATGTATTACAATTCGATTCTCGAGACCATTGGGAATACTCCGCTTGTCAAATTGAATAAGGTTGCTGCAGGCGTCGATGCCACGATATTGGCCAAGGTTGAGTATTTCAATCCAGGTCAGAGTGTGAAAGACCGGATCGCCATCAAAATGATCGAAGTGGCTGAAAATGAAGGCCTGATCAAACCGGGGGGGACCATCATCGAGGGAACCTCCGGCAATACCGGAATGGGCCTGGCACTGGTGGCTGCCGTTAAGGGGTATAAATGTATTTTTACGACGACTGATAAACAGAGTAAAGAGAAAATTGATTTACTCAGAGGTCTCGGGGCCGAGGTAAGGGTTTGCCCAACCGATGTGGATCCGGATGATCCCCGAAGTTATTATTCGGTGGCAAAAAGGTTGAGCAACGAGATTCCCAACTCTTATTACCCCAACCAGTACGATAACCTGGCCAATACGCAAGCCCACTATGAAACGACCGGACCGGAGATTTGGGAACAGACCGAGGGCCGGGTTACACATTATGTAGCCGGTATGGGGACCGGGGGAACCATTTCCGGTGTGGCAAAATTTTTAAAAGAAAAGAATCCATCCATCCGGGTTATCGGAATTGACAGTGTTGGATCGGTTTATAAAAAATATTTTGAGACCGGGGAATTCGACAAAAACGAAATCAAACCGTACCTGACCGAAGGTATCGGTGAGGATTTGATTCCAAAGAATATTGACATGAGCCTGATTGATGCCGTTGTACAGGTCAACGACAAAAATGCTTTTGTAACAACCCGGGATCTGGCCCGGAAAGAAGGGCTGTTTACGGGAGGGTCGTGTGGTGCTGCCGTCTATGGAGCCCTCGAGTATGCCGCCGGCCACAACCTTTCCGGCAGCGATCTGATGGTTGTGATACTTCCTGATATCGGATCGCGCTATGTCTCAAAAATTTATAATGATGACTGGATGCGCGAGCACAATTTCCTGGATGAATGATACCAGTGTCATGTCAACCATACTTATGCGGGGCTCCCGACATCTTGTCGGGATTCTTTTTACTCCTGTCTGCTTTAAGAAATATGTACATGGCTATGGCTGTACACATATTTTTCGCATTATCAGGAGCAAAAATACCTTCGACTTACCCCAAAACGCATGGTTGATATAACACTGTTGAATAGCAATTAAAAAATGAACATTATAATGAGGCAAGATCATGGATGAAAAGCAGAAGAAAACCAAAAAAGGTAAACAGCTGGAGATCAACCTGCCCGACAGTGAGGCGCAGGGCACCTATTCCAACCTGGTAATGATTACGCATTCACCATCGGAATTTGTTTTAGATTTTATAGCTGTCATGCCGGGGGTGCCGAAGGCAAAAGTTATGAAGCGGATGGTCCTGACACCCGATCATGCAAAACGATTGTTAAATGCTCTGAATGAAAATGTGAACCGGTATGAAAGTGAACACGGTTCCATTACATCCAAAGAGAAGTTTGATGTTCCTTTTAACTACAGGGGCCCAAAACCGGAAGCCTGAGCCGCAGTCAACATGCCAATTCACGGCGTTCGCAAACTTATCCCCCCCGACGGCGGTCCCCATCTTTTGAACATGGAGCGCCAGCGGAATGCACATTTTTTGATCGCGAAGCGCTCATGTTTTCCCCACGAATCGATACGATTCTCGTGAATCGAAATGCGGACTATTTCTTTGTAAACAACAGCATGACGAGGCCCATGACCAGGAACAGCAGGTGGGGAATTGCCGCTGCATAAAGCGGATCGATAGTGCCGGCGGCGCCAAACGGTTCTATGACTTTCATCAATACCAGATAAATGAAACTGAAGACGAGTCCAGTGGCGATATAGAATCCCTTGCCTCCTTTTCTGCGCTCACAGGCAAGGGCAAACCCCATAAGGGAGACGACAAGAATAGAGATCGGGTAGGCAACCCGTCCGTAAAACTGGACCAGCGGCAAATTGATTTCACCGGCGCCCACTCTCCGGATCGACTCGATATAGCTCATCGCTTCCGGGTAGGTAAGCTGATAAATATCGGAAGTGCGCCGGGCCAGATCCCGGGGAATAATGTTCATTTCCATCAATTGTTCCCTGTTGGTGGAGTCCACATAAGATTCCCCCTGGAATACCCGCTCCCGAAAGCCTTCGAATTTCCAGGTATTGAGCGAATCAACCCAATCCATTCTATTGGCCGTAACAATGCGGGAAATGTCATAATTATCATTGAATTCAACCAGCATCGCCCTGTATCCGGTCTGTGAATTGGGATCAAAATGGTTGACATTGAAGATGGTATTGGCCGATTCCTGCCTGTAGAGGCCTCCCCGGTCGATACGGTCTGAACGGCTGCTCAGGTACTGTTTTTCAAAAGCGATACGTTCTGCATTGGATTTGGGAATGATATAGGCATCCAGAAAACTGATCAATATGGCCACGCTCAAGCCAAATAAAATATAAGGCGCAATCAGCCTGTACATACTGATTCCTGCCGCCTTGATGGCTGTAATCTCAAGTCGTTCGGTCATCTGTCCGGTTAAATAGAGACAAGCCACCAGCAGAGCCAGCGGACTTACCAGCCGGATCATCTCCGGGATGAAGTTGAGATAATATTCATTCCAGATTTGCGAAATGGTCGCCCCCTGGTCGGCAAAATCATCACTGTTTTCCGAAAAATCGATCAGGATGTATACACAGATCAATACAATCAGTACGAAAAACGTAATTGTAAATAACCGGGAAAAGATATATCTGTCGAGTTTCCTCATTCTTTGCCTATCAAATGTTTGAAGTTGAATGAAGAACTAACTTTAAGTGTAAGCAGTATTCCCACTATTCCCAGTAAAATGTTGATGCCCCACATACCAATAAAAGGGCTTATGTAGAGCCTGTCGGCCCATTTTTCTCCCTGTATGATCATTATAAAATAGAACGTTAACAGCACGGCACTTATGATGGCGGCAAAGCCGATGTTTCCCTTCCGGGTCATCATGCCGATGGGAGCTCCAAGCAGAACAAAGATGACACACGCAAATGGAATCGAGAATTTTTTATGAACCTCAACCATATATTCTGCAATCCGGGTTTCACGCCATTTCAGATCTTTCGCCAGGTTATCGATTTCCGAACGGTAACTGCTTAATTTCGAAAGGCTGTGGGTGACAACCCGTGTTTGACGGTCTATGTCTTTCAGATCATTCAGTATTCCAAATCTGGACTCGTAAATCTGCAGGGTATCATTACTGCCGAATGAGGCACCGGCAAAGTCCCTGCCGTGTGAGGGTATTTCCCTGTTCAGCGTCCCGGCACCCTTCATGTGTCTCTGAAAATGCTTCTCTTTCTCTGTCCGGAGTGTATCGATCACGGCCAGCATCGCCTGTGAACTCATCGTACGGTCATTGCGGCTTCGTTGCTCGGGATTGGAGCGTGAGAAGGCCAGATCAGAGAGATCGAAACTGATTCTGTATTGATTAAACCGGGAGCGCTCCACTGTTTCCTGGCCCTGTCGGCTGCCCGGGATATACCGGATAATCGTTCCATCTCTCAAAAACAGCGAAAGCGTAGATTCATCCGGACTTTTCAGCCAGCCCTTTTCGGCCTTGATATAGGCTCTGTATCGGTCTCTGGTGGGTTCCTGGAACAAAGTAACATTGCGCAGAGTATCAGATGCCGAATCGATTTCCCTGACAAGGAAGGTGTAACCGTCGATTCCATCGTAGAAAACACCAGGCTGGAGGTCAAACCCGGGTTTTTGCATTCGGATATCGATAAACAATGAACGCGCTTTATGGTTTGATTCCGGAAGGATTTCGTTCGAAAAATAGGATAACCCTATAAATAATATACCGGCTGAAATCAGCACCGGTTTTATCAGGCTGAATGGGTTCACTCCGGCTGCTTTGAGGGCGGTAAGTTCATTCCATTCGGAAAATTTTCCAAATGCCATTAACGTTGCAACCAGCACGGCCATGGGCACCGCCAGCACAACCATATAGGCAAGGTTGTTGAGAATCAGCTCTATAACGATGGAAAAAGGCAGACCTTTTCCCACAAGTTTGTCGACATGCAGTATCAGAAACTGCATCAACAGGACAAACATTACGGTGAAGAAACAGAACAGGAATGGCCCTACATGTTTCTTCAAAAGGTCTTTTTGAACCTTGTTAATCATTGCAAATAGTATTCAACAGTAGATAGTACCATATTAAAACCGATTTTTTCAGATGATATTGCAGATATTTGCATGGAAGCGTTAACTTTCAACAAAGGTAATAATATTTTATTATCTCTTTTTAGGATTACCCATTTGAAAACCATCAAAAAAAGAGCCTATCACGAATCTGTTACGACGTATTTCAAAGGAGTTATTATTGAAGCCGTTTTAGTAAACCATCAACAGATCGGACGAACCAGTCATTACATGAAACCGGTATAAGAACCCGGATTGATCAACGTATTTTCTGAATATCTGTAAACAGTTATGATCTAATGTAAATCTGTGTATTTAAATAAACGTCGTACCATAGCGTCAGTTGTATCAGTGGCCTTCTTTTTTCTGCTTTTTTTGCCGGCAGCAGAGCTGGAAGCGCAGGAGTTGCGTGAAGTTGCCCCTGATAGTGTTGAAGTGGTCCCTGACAGTGTTGTGGTTGATACACCCGAAGACGGCGAGTTTCAGCGCACATTCAGGCTGCCGTATTCCGGGCGACTGATCGCCAGCCCATGGCTCCAGACCTATCCAAAACTCTTTTACATCGGCCTGCCGGGTGAGGCGGTCTCGATCGAGCGCCTCCCGGATGGCCGGTACCGGGCCGGCCAGTCGATTCAGCAGGTGCCGGTCGGATTGCCCGGGATCTACAGCTTTGATGAGTACAGGGAGTTAAGCCGCCGGGAAAATATGCGGTATAACTGGAGTGAGCTTATCAGGGAAGCAGATCTCATGGATGACGCCGATCGTGGTTTGCTCGATTTCAGATTTACTGTCCCCGGCGGCCGGGAATCTACTTTTACAACGATTTTCGGGATTCCGGAAGTGAATCTCCGGGTAAATGGTGTGGCCAATATGAATGTCGGTGCATCGATTCAGCAAACCGCCGATCCAGCCCTGCCGCCGGATCAGCAAACACGGGTGGACCCGACGTTCGATCAAAATCTACAACTCAACATCCAGGGGACAATCGGCGATAAACTCACCATTCAAACTGACTGGGATACGGAGAGAACGTTTGACTATCAAAACAGGCTGAGTATAGCTTATGATGGATACGAGGATGAAATCATTCGCAGCATTGAGATGGGGAATGTTTCCATGCAGACGGGCAATTCACTGATTCGGGGGTCGGGTTCCCTGTTTGGAATAAAATCGGTGGCGGAGATGGGGGCACTCAGGTTCACCTCCATACTTTCCCAGGAAAAAGGTGAAAGTAACATAGAGACCATAACCGGAGGGTCACAGGAACGTCAGATCAATCTTCGGCCAGCAAATTATGAGAATGACAGGCATTTTTTCATGGATTTTTACACCCGGCAGGAATTTGAGCAGAGCCTGGACAATCCGCAGCAGACTCAACAGACACTGCAAATATCGGAAGTGAATGTCTGGGTATTGAGAGAACAGATTCAGGCCGAAGAAGGGGCCAGGTTGGCGGTTGCACTCACCGATTTGGGGGTTGTTGAAAATGAAGATGGTACCTATGCACGACCTGATCCGCGGTTTGACCGGTTTGATGAAGCTGTTATTGATGCATTCCGGGATCCGTCTGAGGGAATATCAGCCAGTGACCTGGGTTTGGATGACCCAAGAAATTTTGAAGAGGGATATTTTAAACTGCTCTCGGAAGGCGAAGATTATACGGTTAACAAAACCACCGGGTATATCTCCCTGAACCGGACCCTGAGTTCGAGGGAAGTGCTGGCGGTTTCTTTCAGTTATGTAGGCAGCGGTGGTGAAATAATTAATGTAGGGGATGTAAACCAGGGGGGGAGTGAGAGAATATTCTTGAAAATGCTGCGGCCTGGCCGGCAGTCGACCGACCACAGGGCATTTCCGCTTACCATGCGCAATGTCTACTCGCTCGGAACAACCAACCTTACACGCAACAATATAGATTTGGACATTCAGTTCACCGAAGGTTCGGTGGAACAGGACCGGTTGCCCGGACGGAATACGACGATTCTTCAGGATCTTGGACTCGACAGGGTGGACAGTCAGGGAGCTCCCAACCCGGACAACCAGGTCGATTTCGGAACCGGTACCCTGGATGCCGTTAACGGGCGAATTATCTTTCCATACCTGGAACCATTCGGAAGCCGGCTCGAAGAGGTGCTGCTGGATGCCGGGGCAACGGATGAAGATATAGATCGCCTCGTGTATCGTGAATTGTATGAAGAACGACAGTCGAATGCCGAGCGCTCATCAAAGAACAATTTCTACCGGTTTGACGGCACGGTGAAGGGCGGGGTGCAGGATAATTTCACTCTCGATTACGCCTTGGTGGAAGGTTCGGTAAGGGTCTTTGCCAGTGGTACAGAGCTGCAAGAGGGCATAGACTACATGGTCGATTACAGTTTCGGGAGCATCAGCATACTGAATGACCGCTATACGGCGCCGGGACAGGAGATCCGGATTGAATATGAAAATCAGGCATTGATGGCGATTGAACAGAAAACCTTCACCGGATTACGGGCCGAATACCAGTTTAATAACGATATATCCCTGGGTGGAACCTATTTTCGGTATAATGAAAGGCCCCTGGACGACAAGATCCGGATTGGCGATGAACCTATCAACAATATGGTGTTTGGTTTCGATGCCAATGCACGGTTTGAGGCACCCGTGATCACCCGTGCATTGGATGCCTTCCCGCTGCTTTCCACCCGGGAATCCTCCGAGATCACCTTCAGCGGAGAATTTGCACAACTCAACCCGGGTGTATCTCAGACGAGAGCCGTGAACCGGGCTATCAGAAATAATGACCTGTTTCCGGACGAGGAGGAAGGACTTTCCTTTATCGATGATTTTGAGGGTTCCAGCATCAAGATCAATATGCTGAATGCCACAAGGTGGCATCTGGCTGCGGCGCCGGCTGTGATCCCCGGCTATGGCCCGGATGAAATGTATTTTGAAGAGGATGTGTCGCCACTGTCGAGCTCTCCGCTGAGTGTACAGGCGGAACGGGCAGACCTCAGGTCCAAGCTCGCCTGGTATTCCATTCCCCGTAACATCGGCAATATTCTGGATGGCGTTGAATTTACTCCCGAGTCGCAGCCCGTGAGGGTCAACGATGTATTTCCGGGCCGACAAACCCGCAATCCGCAGGATGAATTTATCAATACCCTGGATGTTTTTTATGATCCGACTCAAAGGGGGGCCTACAATTACAATAAGGAACTCAGAACCCTGCTGGAAGAGGAGCCGGAGAACACCTGGGGAGGGATGACCGCCGTGGTGCCCTCAGGCCAGGAAGATTTCAGCCAGAACAATGTGGAATTCCTGGAATTCTGGGTACAGCCCTTGCTGCCAGGGGGAAGAAGCCCATCTGCAAGTGATTTGGAAGATTACGACGGGCGAATCTATATCGATATCGGAATCGTCTCGGAAGACGTCGTGCCCAATGCCAAATTGAATACGGAGGATGGCCTGGCACTGAATCCTGAAACATTGGCTCCCGATATATCAGCAGATCCAAGGTCATTTATCCCGTCAAATCCTCCGCCGCCGGAAGGGGAGTTCTCCACAACAAACAGGGACCTGGAAGACGTTGGTCTCGATGGCCTGCCAACGACCGGAGGGTTTAACGGTTTGAACGAGAGAACGGTCTTTGCCGATTTTATTGATACGATGAGAGAACAGTATGGTGAAAATAGCCCGGAATTTCAGGCTATTTATAACGATCCGTCCAACGACAACTATATATTCTACGGGGAATCGCAGGTCGATGGCCTCCCGCTGCATGAACGCTTCCACCGCATGATGGGGTATTATGAAGGCAACACACCGCTCGATCAGGGTGAACGAAGGGCTGTCACCAACCGGCCGAATACCGAAGGCCTGGTAAACCCGTCCAGGGTCGAGCTTAATAATTCCTATTTTCAGTATGAAATCGAGTTGAATCCAGCCGATTTTACGAGTCTGGCACCCGGCTCGGAAGGCACGTTTATTGTTGACCGGGTCCCCGGAACCCGCCAGGAAGACCGGTGGTACCAGGTACAGATCCCCCTGGAGGAATTCAAACGCAAAGTTGGGGATATCGATGATTTTCAGAATATCACCTACATCAGGATGTGGATGTCGGGGTACAAGAAGCCGTTTACACTCCGGTTTGCCACCCTGGAGTTTGTCGGCAGTCAGTGGCAGGATGCGGAGAGAATCAACCAGGTGAGTGATCCATCTGCCGAACTCAGAGTCTCAACCATCAATATTGAAGAAAATTCGAACCGCCAGCCGGTCCCTTACCGCCAGCCCCGGGGAGCGATACGTGCTCAGGACAGGGGCACCCAGCTTCAGTCACTGCAGAACGAACAGTCCATTGTACTGGATGTCAATAATCTCGGTGCCGGAAACCTTCAGATGGTTAAGCGCAACTATCCGGGAGGATTGAATCTGCTGAATTACTCCAATATGAGGATGTTTGTTCACGGTGAGGGGTTTGATTCAAGAGGAGATGCGGAACTGGTAATGCGTTTCGGCAATGATCTTGAAAACAACTATTACGAGTACCGTCAGCCGGTCACTCCCAGTGACATAGATTATCCGTTCCAGAGTTATGATCCGTCAGAAAGGGCCAGGCTTGAGGAAGAGGCGGAACAGGTGTGGTTGTACGATGAAAACAGCATGAATATTATTTTACGGGCGTTCAATCAGTTAAAACAGTTGCGCGATCAGGAGGCACCGGAAGATATTTCCCAATTATATTTGCGCGATGATCTGCTGGAGGATGCCCCGCCCGGTGCTATGATTGCCATCCGGGGCAATCCTTCCCTGGACCGAGTTTCGGAAATAGGGATGGGTATCCGTAACCCGTATGATCCGGACAATCCGAATGGAACTGGCGGTCCGGTACTGAACGGCCAGTTCTGGCTCAATGAATTGAGGGTGTCCGGTTTTGATAATGAAAAAGGTTGGGCAGCCAATGCAAAAGCCTCATTCAAACTGGCAGATTTTGCAACGGTGAACACCAATATTACACGCCAGACAGACGGTTTCGGATCTTTGGATTCACGACTTGGGCAGCGGCGGATGTCGGATGAGCTTGCATACGACTTAAATTCAACCGTGAATATGCACCGTTTTATTCCGGAGCGATACGGATGGAGTATTCCGGTCACGTTAACGAACCGCAGATCCACGTCAACGCCCAGATACCTGCCTAATGAAGGGGATATCCGGCTTAGTGACTTTATGGATGCTATCAATTCAAGGACAGATTTATCGGCCGGCGAGCAGGAATCGCTTATTGATCAGCGTATCAGTGAAGTCCAGACATTCAGGGACTCCTATTCTGTGAATATGTCGAATATTTCAAAACAAGGTTCGGAAAGCTGGCTGGCGCGGCATACGCTGGATAATACCACTTTCAACTACGTTTATAACAATTCCAATGCCCGTAACCCCCAGTATCGCTTCCAGGATAACTGGAATTTTAACACGTCGATGAGGTATAACATCAATTTCAGGAATGTCCGCTATTTGCGCCCGCTGGGATTCCTGGATAATATTCCGCTTTTAAATACGGTTTCCGGGCTGGAAATCGGTTTGATGCCCAATAATTTCACCACCTCGATTTCCATGAACAGGACGTACGAGGAGCGCAGACGCCGTACTTTTGATGCTCAGCAGCCTGAACAACCGCTGCAACAAACACACAATTTCAATTATAATACGACTTTTGGTTTCGGGTATAATCTGACCCGCTCCATCACCACAAATTTCCAGGCCAGGGGTGGCTTTGATCTGAGCCGGCTGGCGGTTCGCGATGCGGGATTGTCTGGCATCGACAGTGATGCAATCGAGCCGGTGCCAACGTTCGAGGTCCTTGAAGAGCTGATCAGTGAGCTGAACCCCAGACGCTCCTCCTACCAGGAAGATTATACCGCTTCCTGGCAACCACGCCTGAACCAGCTCCGTGCACTTCGATGGGTTAATTATTCATTGCGTTATGGCGGAGGCTATCGATGGGAAAATTCACCGTTAGGTTCCAATCTCGGTGCCCGGGTATCGAATAACATGAGACTTGATCATAATCTTCGGCTGGAGGTGGGAAGCCTGCTCGACAGCTGGAACTTTTACAGTGACATGGATGAGTCCGACCGGCAGGAGGCCAGGCAACGCAGGGAGCGGCGTGAACAGCGAAGGGAAGACAGAGAGAATGAAGAGCCGAACACGGACGTTGAACCGATCTCGATTGATGAACAGGTGATCTATTTCGGGCGAAAGCTGCTCCTTGGTGTCTTGAGTTTTCGAAGTATAGAGATAACCTATAATGATTCTAAAACCGGCTCACAGGCCGGGTATGCCGGAGGTTCACAGCTTTTTGATATGGTTGGCCTGACCGATAATTTTTCACCCTCCTTCCTCTACAGAATCGGGCATACCGAGCAGATCGATCGGGACCATCTGATTCGTAACCGGGACGGGTCGTCTACGATACAGCTGCCGGCAAACAATTCATTTTCTGATGACATTAACATGAGCGTGAGGATGCAGCCGTTCAGCAATTTAAGTATTGATCTGACCTGGGCAACCCAATGGGATGAAAGGACCACACGATCGATATCCATTGACCCGGATAATCAGATTTCATCGGTATTCAACGCCTCCGGCAATATCAGTTCAAGTGTCTGGGCATTTGGTGATGGATACCGGGATCTGTTTGAACGTCAATTGGATACCGCATTCAGAGGCATGAGTACAACTGCCGACAGCATCGGGTCGGTTAACGGGAAAACGGTACTCAACCGGATTACGCTTCAGGAGGATTTCCGTAAAGCCTATCTGGGTTCGGGGACAAGTGGAGTGGGCGAGAGGGGGTTTACGCCGATACCATTGCCAAACTGGCGGGTCAACTGGACCGGAATTGAAGATTTTATTCCCTTTATCGGGCGGCATATGCAGCGGGCTTCATTGTCGCACGCCTATACCGGACGATACAGGCTCGGCTGGACATTTAACAGCGGTGCAGGCCCGCTGCCTCCCAGAAGGGTCGGCTCATATGTAGTGGAAGATGAAAGGCCGGAATATGAGCCATCATCCATCAATATTGAAAAAAGATTTGCACCCCTGGCACAGTTGAACATCACCTGGAGTAATAATCTGCGGACCCAGATCGGGTATGAATACAGCAAACTGACCAGCCTTGCCCTTTCCAATATCAACGTCACGGAAAGGACTTCGAAAGGACTGACCATGTCGGTGACTTACACCATCCGTAATTTCAGGGTTCCTTTTTTCAGGCAATTGACCAACAACCTCGACATCACATTGAATGGAAATTTTATCGAAGATTCGGAACAGCGGTTTCTGCTGGATGCCGACATAGACCGGGCACTGTCCGACAGTCATGATGTGATCGAAAAAGATCCCTCGATTTATTCAATCAGCCCGCGTCCTCCTTCAGGGCAAACCCGGATCAACGCTTCCACCATTCTGGGCTACAGGTTCTCCAACACCCTTCAGGCCAATTTTGAGTATGCATTCAGCCGCATACTGCCCAAATCCACGCGCTCCTTCGAGCGAACCACCCACGATATCCGGTTTAATATCAGAATCAATATCCGGTCCAGTTAGGCGGATTTTCGCTACGCGTACAAAACATGAGCCCCGACCGCCATCAGTGGGGGAAAGATGAGCGCCCAGAGTGCTTGGCTGTAAACAATGAGGCAACCGTCGGGGTACAAAAGATAAACGATTATGCAATTACAATGAGGTTGTTGAGCTCCGAGCGCAGCAATTTCCCCCGACCGATCGGGGCTCATGTTTTGTACAGGTTTGGGATATGAGAGAAGAACCTTTTTATTTATCTCTGACCAACAACACTATACTGAAAACGGCACCCAGTAACATCAGCCAGTTAAACCAGTTGCCGTATCTGGCAAAAAATGTTTGTCTGCCGGAAGGATGGATGTTATGCGTAAAGGCGGTTCTGGTCCAGTAATCGGTTTCGGCCTGTACCTGTCCGTCGGGGGAGATAATGCCGGAAATGCCGTTATTGGCGCTTCGAACAACCCACCGCCTGAATTCAATGGCCCTGAGCCTGGCATAGGCAAAATGCTGGATATGACCGCTGGTATCACCCCACCATCCGTCGTTTGTAATGATGGTTAGAAAGTCAGCGTCGTTGCGTACGAAACCACCCACCCAGCCAGGAAATACCGAATCATAACAGATCAGGGCGGGGGTGCGGTATTGACGAATCATAAAATTATTCATGTCCGTTCCTTTTCCGTAACCTGCAATTTCCCCCCAATTGACCCACCCGAACAAATCCAGTTTTTGAAGTGTTTCTGCATACGGCAATCGCTCAACGACCGGAACCAGCTGCCCTTTTTTGTAAACATCAGGCAGGCCCTCGCCGGTAAAATGCAGCGCAGAGTTAAAGATGTTGTAGCTGTTGTTGCCCACATATCCCCGAACGAGGGAGGGCTCCTTGTCAGGATCGTAATACCTGATGAGCCCTGTCCCGGTAATCAATTCGGTATTCCAGCTTCTCAGAGAGTCCTGGATCCGGGCATTGAAACGGTTTTCCCGGGAAATTGCCGAGTCAATGGCATTTTCAGGCCAGACGATGAGATCGGTTTGATCGGTCCTGGCCGAATCGGATAATTCCAGCAGGCCGGTAAGCAGCTCATCCACATTGGCCAATCCACCGTATCGCTGGTAGGAGTCCATATTTGGCTGAATAACAGCTGCTTGCAACGTATCGGCAGCCTGTTCCTGGTAGAGTATTGTTGAAAAAACCGAGATGGCCGGGAAAAGCAGGAACAGGGTCAGAGCGTAAATGAAATGGGTTTTAGTGAGTGAGAGGATGGATTTGTACATCATGGTAGCTGTTGCCACTACCCAAAAACTGATGGCCAGATGTCCGGTCGCTGAAATGTATTGGATGAGAGCCGGCATGGTGGACCAGCCGTTGCCCAGTGCCAGCCAGGGCCAGGCAAGGTCCCAGTGGTGATGGAGAAATTCATAACTGACCCATGCTGATCCGATCAGAATACTTTTTCCTAACGGGTGCAGCTGCCGGCGCAACAATGAACGCATGAGCATCAGCGGGATCAGCATCAGCAGGCTGTTGGCAAAAATCGCCGCTGCGCCTCCGGCAGGTGTTGCCGCCATCAGCCAGTAGGTGGTTGCCAGGTTCCAGATGAGAAATGAAACCAATGCTTTTGTTGCCAGGTCTCGCCAGTCGATACTCAGGTCTGCTAATCTGAAAAGCAGGATAAAGGCGGGAATCTGCAATATCGGCAGATCGATGGGAGGGAACGACAGGCTCAATAATATGCCGGAAACGACAGAAAGAATCCACGGTTGTCCCCATAAACTGTAGATGTTGATGGTCATTCCGTATATGATTTGCCGGATAATACAATCACAAATTCACCTTTAATCTTATCGCGTTGCTGCCAGATGGATATGAGATCGGCCAGGGGTGCCCGGTTTACCTCTTCAAATTTCTTGGTCAGCTCTCTGGCCACACATGCGATACGGTCTTCGCCACAGTGCGAGGCCAGCTCGTTCAGGGCCTTGAGCAACTTGTGCGGGCTTTCGAATAACACAGTGGTCATTTCACGGCCGGCTATTTCCTGAAGCCGGGTTTGCCGTCCTTTTTTGGGAGGCAGGAAGCCTTCAAAACAGTACCTGTCGCTTGGCAAACCGCTGACGATCAACCCTGTGGTGCAGGCATCCGGACCGGGGATCACCTGAACGGTATGGCCGGCCAGGTGCGCCGCCCTGCCGGCCAGGAAACCGGGGTCTGATATACCCGGCATCCCCGCATCACTGATCAATGCGATATCCAGGCCACTGTTCAGCAAATTGATCAGGTGGTTCACTTTTTGATGTTCGTTGTGCTGATGAAACGAAAATACAGGTTTATCAATTTGATAATGCTGGAGTAATTTGCCTGATGTACGGGTATCTTCACAGGCTATTTGATCCACATGTTCCAAAGTTTCCAATGCTCTTCGTGAAATATCGGCCAGATTACCTATGGGTGTTGCAACAAAATAGAGAGTAGACACACAATTTTTATTAATTTAAAATCAATTCAAAGATAAGGTCAAAAACTCGTAGTTTCTTCCCGGAATCATAAATCAATTAAAAAGCATCCATGAAAGATTTCAATCCAACAGGCATTAATCATATAACCATCCGCGTTAACAAGATCGATCTGGCGGAAGAATTTTATGGTGAAATTTTAGGATTTGAACAAATCCGAAAAATGGGTCAGAGTATGGCCGTCTACAAAATCGGGAAGGAAGATACCCTGGTAATTGTTGAGGCTGAGACGAGTTATGACCCGAATTCACGCGATTTTCGAGTTGACCATATAGGTTTTTATCTTGAAAGCCCCGAACAGGTGGATGAAATGGCCAAATATTTCCGTGAACAGGAAGTAACCATCCTGAGTGGACCGGCAAACAGGAAGAAAGGCCGGTTTCTGTTTGTATCGGACCCGGATGGTAATATGATCGAGTTTTTTCATGAAGGCAATGAATGATCATCCAGGTTAAGAATAATAATTGCGCAAGTTTGTCAGCTGAAGCCGTGGATTTAGTCATGGCATGCTATTTGCTGACAGGCTCATAGATAGATAGAAAGTAAAAGGAAATAAAAACGAAACTGAATTTGAAGCAAACCAGTAGTATGAGTGAAGAAAACACCAGGAATACAGAAGAGACTGACAATAAAGTCGGCGTCGATGAACATGCTGACACAGAAGAACAAAACAGGGAAGAACAGATAAAAAGCGGGCAAGCTGCTACGGCTGAGGAGGAAGCGGATCTGTCTCAATTGGTTCTCGATCAGCAAAAACAGTTAGCGGAACTTGAGCAGAAGGTCCAGGAGCTCAAGGAAAGCAATCTGAGAAAAACCGCTGAACTCGATAACATGAGAAAACGAATGGACCGGGATCGGGTTCAGGTTTATGAAGCAGCCAAAATCTCGGCGTTGGAACATTTTTTGCCTGTAAACGACGATTTGAAACGGGCATTGAAGGCAATGAAGGAGTCGAATCAAAAGGATGGATCTGGCATTGAAGATGCTTTGCAGATGATTGCCAAAAAATTTCATGATGTTTTAAATTTTTATAACGTCGAACCGATTGATCAGACCGGTGTGCCGTTCGATGTGGATCTTCATGATGCTATGATCCGGCAAAAACCGAAAGATGATAATATTGAAAGTGATACCGTGTTAGAAGTATTGGAAAATGGTTACCGGATGGGTGACCGGACAATCCGTCATGCAAAAGTAATTGTAAGCGAATAGAACTGAGCAGACTATAGTATGAGTAAGGCAGATTATTACGAAATTTTGGGCGTTGACAAAAACGCAAGTGACGGTGAAATCAAGAAAGCTTACCGTAAGAAAGCGATGAAGTTTCACCCTGACAGAAATAAAGGGGATGAGGAAGCGGCGAAGAAATTCAAGCAGGCTTCCGAAGCCTATGAAGTCCTGAAGGATCCGCAAAAGCGTCAGAGGTATGACCAGTTTGGCCATGCGGGTGTCAATGGCGGACGAGGTGGCCCAGGAGATTTTGAAGATGTCAGTTTTGAGGATATTTTCAGCCGGTTCAGCGATATATTCGGCGGTGATATTTTTGGAGGTGATCCGTTTGGCGGTTCCGGCCGGGGCCGGGGCCGTCGCCGTCGCAGTACCGGCCAGCCCGGCGCCGACATGAAGCTCAGTGTGAAGTTGTCGCTTGAGGAAATTGCCTTTGGCACTGATAAGACACTGAAGGTTAAAAAATATACCCGGTGTGGGGAGTGTAAAGGCACCGGGGCTGAAACGGATGCTGATTTTGAGACTTGCGGGTCTTGCAACGGGATGGGAGAAGTGCGCCAGGTTTCACGAACCATGTTCGGCCAGTTTGTTAATGTACAGCCCTGTCCCGACTGCCGGGGTGAAGGCCGCATCATTCGAAACAAATGCAGTGCCTGTAACGGCCAGGGACGTACAAGAGGCGAAGAGAAGGTTAAAATCAATGTTCCCGCCGGTGTCTCAAATGGAAACTATATTACCCTGCGGGGGCAGGGTAATGCCGGAGTTCGCGGTGGTGACAACGGCGACCTGATCGTACTGATTGAGGAAGAGAAGCATGAACACTTTGAGCGTGATGGCAATGACATTTATTATAATCTTTTATTAAGTGTGCCGGATGCTATTCTCGGAACCCAAAAGGAGATACCGACCCTGAAGGGGAAGGCTAAAATAAAAATTGAACCCGGAACCCAGCCCGGCAAACTGCTTCGGTTGAAGGAGCGGGGAATCCAGGGGTTGCACAACAGTGGAATCGGAGATCAGTATATCCGGGTCAATGTGTACATCCCGAAAGAACTCGATGAAGAGGAGCGAAAGCATATTGAAGCCTTGAAGAAAGACGGGGAGCATTTCGATGCATCCAATGCCAAAAACCGTGAAAAAGGTTTCTTCTCAAAGATCAAGGATATTTTTGCGTAAGAATGCGCAGGAATGCACAAGAATGCACAAGTGTATGCGTACGAGTGCGTACGAATGCCTACGAGTGCGAAAGAGATAGTATCTGGGAATTGAGGGGTGTTCGCGGATACTGCAACCGCCAACTGCCCCTGCCCCTGCTCCCTGCAAACTGCCCCTGCTTCCCGCCCACTGCCACTGGTAACTGCATACTGTTAACTGCCAACTGATCACTGTTAACTGAAAAAATCAGTTTCTCCGGAAAATACCCCTGATCCGGTCGATAACACCCCTGCGTTCTTCCTGTGGCCTAACCGTGCGCGGATCATCGCTGTTCCTTCCGGTGATAAAATCCCTGAACCTGTCGAATGTGGAATCGTCTCTGTAATCGGGGCACTGGGTGTTGAAGCGGTTATTCATTTGATGAGCGTGGAAAAATTCCGGCTGGCGGGTAAGGCTGGTATCATTTTGCAGGTTTTTCAGAAATTCCCCGCCGATCGGGAGGGCGGTCTGAGAGGCAAATCCCATATTTTCGCTGAACCGTATGCGGGGGCTCCATCCGCCCACCCAGGAGCCGAAAATAAGGTCCGGAGTGATACCAATAAACCAGCCATCGGTAAATCCCTGTGTCGTTCCGGTCTTGCCGGCAAGGGCATGACTGATGCCATACTCCGTTCTCAGTCTTTGACCGGTACCTTCATCAACCGCTTTGGAAAGCATCGAGATCATAGCCGCTGATGTTTCCGGCGATAGTACCTGTTCCCGTTCGGTATTGTTCAAATTTTCAAAGTTGTAAAGGAGTCTGCCCCTGGAATCGTATATGGCACTGATGTAGTGCGGGGTTGTCCGCAGCCCTCCGTTGGCAAATGCAGCATAGGCCCCGGCCAATTCCATCAAAGAGAGTTCGGCTGTGCCAAGTGCAATGGAAGGTTCGGCGGGGATGCGGGAACGGATCCCCAATTTTGAAGCCGTTTGCTGTACATTCGCGATACCGGTCATCATCAGTATATCAACGGAAATTGTATTAATCGAATTTGCCAGTGCAGCCTGCAGGGAATAGCGCCCGCCATATTCCTTTTGGATATTGCGGGGGGTCCATTCATCGTATGCCTCGTACGTGCTGAGCAGGTTTCGCTGGTAATCGCACGGCTGCATGCCATTCTCCAGCGCCGCAGCATATACAATGGGTTTGAATGCCGAACCGGTCTGCCGCCTCGATTTTACATGATCATATTGAAAATATTTATGTTTGATGCCTCCCACCCAGGCCAGTACTTCCCCATTGTCCGGAGACATCGCCAGAAACCCGGCGTTCAGAAAAGAAAGATAATGCTGCAGGGAATCGTGGGGCGAGATGGTTTTCTCTGTCTCTCCATCCCAGGTAAAAACAGTCATCTCCGTCGGGGTATGAAATATCTCCTCGATTTCTTCTTCTGATACCCCGTCTGCAACGAGGCGCTGATAGTGATCGGAATTTTTCCAGGCATTAATAATAGCCGGATCATTGTCAGAAAGAATTTGATTGGTAGTTTGCTGGACATCAAATTTGAATTGCAAGAGCTTCATGCGATCCGCCATTGCTTTTTCAGCTGCTGCCTGAACCCTGGAATCGATGGTTGTCTGGATGATCAGACCGTCTGTATAGATGTTGTAATGGTTTCCGTCGATGGCAGGCTGAGTATGTAAAAGCTGCTGCAATTGCGATCTCAGGTGTTCACGGAAATAGGGTGCCGGCCCTTCGTTTTCAGTGATGCGGTTGTATTGGGTTTCGAGGGGTTTCTCCAGATAGGTTTCTGCTTCTTGTGTGGAAATCATTCCGTATCTCTCCATCTGACGGATCACCACATTCCGCCTGAGGGTGGAACGCTCGGGCCGCCGGTGCGGATTATACAGTCCGGGTGCCCGTAACACACCGGCCAGGGTAGCCGCCTCGTGAAGCTCAAGTTCCGAAGAGGGTTTGCTGAAAAACCGATGAGAGGCAGTCTCAATTCCAAACGTTTCTTCTCCAAAAGAGACCGTGTTCAGGTAGAGCTCCAGGATCTCATCCTTGTTGTACAGACGTTCAATTCGACGGGCTATGATCATTTCCCGGAGTTTGTCGGCCGTCAGGTTCAACCAGCCTCTGCCATTTCTTGGGTAAAGGTTTTTTGCCAGCTGCTGGGTGAGCGTGCTTCCTCCGCCGGCATCCTGGCCCATCAGGATAGATTTGACAAATACCCGCGCCAGTGCCCGCCGGTCTATACCGTTGTGTTCATAAAAACGGATATCCTCTATTGCCAGCAGGGCATCAGTAAACAGGGGAGAAATTTCCTCCAAACCCACCTGGGTCCGGTTCTGAAAGAAATAGGACCCGAGAATTTCTCCATCAGAAGAGAGTACCTGGGAGGCCTGGTGATGACGAATATCCTTGAGCTCTGCCATACCGGGCAGAGTGCTCCGGATGTTGATCAACATCAGCATGGATATCAAGATGACAGCAAAAATCGCTGTAATCAGGCCAATTACAGCAAATCGCTTGAATCTGGGAAATTTATCTATGAATGATGAAGCCATGAGCTGGTAACCGGAAAATTGATTTTAATCCGGGGTTTTTAAAAGAGTGATCCCATTTATCTTCCCCGGTTCAATCAAATATAAACTCCTGAGCTGTGAGAATGTTTCATTAGCCGGGAATTTTTTTAAACGACACTTCCCGGTAATAATCGGTTGGGTATGCGCCCACCTGTAGCAGGACAGGCCGAAGGGCAAACTGGAATACCAGCGTATCAACCTGCCCGTCGCGATTCAGCGTAAAATGCATGAATTCCTCACGTTGTGCCGGATTTCGCCATACAGCCCGGAACGTATCGTGATGCCAGTGTTCCAGGTCCGCCACCAGGCCGGGATCATCCCAGAAATGAAGTTCCAGACCGTTTTCCCCGTTTTTGACTTCCACTTTGCCATAGAGGTCATCGTAGAAACTGCCTGCATAGGCGGATTTGTCCAGGGTGGTGCTGGTACCTTCCTTTCGGGCGTTGTGAATCTCATTGCGTCTTTCCGTTGCTTCGGCATATTGCGTCTGGAAGTGATTCCAGTAAAGTTCGTTCCAGTCTCTTTCCGGTATGTCCAGATAAGCATCGAATACCTTGTTCACAACCGCTTCTCGAAACAGGTTGAAGACGTTCGTCACGACAATGATCCCCAGGTTATGTTCTGGCAGCATCGCCGCGGAGGTGTTCATGCCGTCCGTTGCACCACCGTGTTCCAGCCGTCTGTTGCCTTCATATTCAGAAATTCTCCAGCCCAGGCCATATGAAACCTGTTCTCCATAGGGATTCCGAATCGGGAGGGCTATTTGCGGGCGGTGAATCTCTCGCATCGACCGGCTGCTGATGATCCGGGTCCCATCATAGATTCCGGGCTCTCCGAGTTGCATCCGCAGCCATTGAGCTGCTTCAGTGACCGAAGTGTTAACCCCTCCGGCAGGTGCGGCATTGTCCCAGTTTCGTCTTGGAATCGTCTTTACTTCACCTTTGATGTATTGGTGTGGCCAGGCGGCGTTATCATCGTCGCCAATATCGTTGATGCTTGTATTGGCATTTTCCATCCCTGCCGGCCTGAACAATCTTTCTTTCATAAATTCATCCCAAGACTTTCCCGAAACAGCTGCTACGATTTCACCGGCCACCATATACATGACATTGCTGTAGATATAATTGCTTCGGAAAGGTTCTTCAAATTCATGATATCGCATTCTGTAGATCAGCTCATCCCGGGTTTCACTGGTCATAAACTGGAGCCGGTTGCCCAACATCCGGCCGACTCCGACACGGTGAATAAGCAGATCCCGGATACGAACTTCATCGGATACCCAGGGTTCATCGAGTTTGAACCAGGGCAGATGGTCTCTCACGCGATCGTCCCATGTGATAGCCCCATCATCAACCAGCAGAGCCAGTGAAGCGGCTGTCATATTCTTGGATACCGATGCAATGCCAAACATCGTGTTTTCATCAACCGGATGTTCCTCTCCCAGTTTTCGGAGGCCATAACCTTTTGCAAATACCACCGAATCATCCTTTACAATTGCAATTGCCAATCCGGGAATTTCCCATTGCTCCATTCCATTTTGGATCCATTCGTCGAAATTCTCAGGAAGGGGAGTCTGCCCCGTTACCGGTTGCAGTTGAAATACAACAAAGACAAGTAGTGATAACAGAAACCTTTTCATAGGGATTATTTATTTAATGCTGATTATTGACGGATGGATTATTGACGGATGGAATTCGAGTGTTGCGATTATTTAATTCGTATCGTGATTCTGGGTACATCAAACAAGAAAAAAGATGCACCCGTTATGTTATTGGGTAACAACAATTTGTTATCGGATAATCCTTCTTCCGGAGGCCCCCCGATAACCAAAAACCCATTAACCGGCAACGACACTGGTTGTATGTTAATCCGTTACCGGAAAATCAAGTTCACCTTTCCGGGGCAGCCGTTCATCGAGCATGGCCGTGTGATAGACGAATGTGGCAACGATTATGGCCGTTTTTTGCAGGTCCTCTTCCACCAATCTTTCGTAGAAATCCTGGTTCGAGTGGTGGGTCATGGTAAAGTACTCTATCGGGTCCTGGATAAACTGGAAGCCCGGCAGGCCCACGCGGTCAAAAGAGAGGTGGTCGGTGCCGCTTGTATTGGCAAATGATACGGTGTTGGCATCCCAGTCGGAGAATGGACTGAGCCAAGCCCGGAAAATCTGACGGAGCTGTTCATTGCCCTGCAGGTAGATGCCGCGTACCTGTCCGGTACCGTTGTCGATGTTGTAATAGGCCGATAGGTTGTCGTACCCATCCCGAGTTTCGATGGCAGAGCCACCAGAGGCAGCCACCTGTTCTGCGAAATGATCGGCCACATATTCCCGGGAGCCGTGCAGGCCCTGTTCTTCATTTCCCCAGAGGGCAACACGTATGGTACGTCGGGGTTCGATACCGATTTCCTTCAGAATTCTCATCACTTCCATCATCACAGCTGATCCGGCTGCATTATCGGTCGCCCCTGTTGCCGAGTGCCAAGAGTCGATGTGTGCCCCCAGCATCACGATTTCATCCATCAGGTCGGGATCGGAGCCGGGGATCTCGGCCACCGAGTTATATCCGTAAAGGTCATCGTCCTGGAACGCCACTTCCAATTCCAGTTCCAGTGTGACAGGTTTATCCTTTTCAAGGAGCCGGAAAATGCGGCCGTAATGTTCTCTGGCAAGAGAGATTTGGGGGACCGCTTCAGGAGCATCCGGCATATACGGATTGATCCGTTCGCCCCAGGGAGTACCCGGTTCATTTGGCAGCTGGGCAGAGGCAATGGCGATTTGTCCATACCAGCCGCGATAACTTTGATCGAGGATGGCAAGGGGCCGTTCTTCCTTCAGAAAACTCATAAGACGGTAGTTGGCCATTGCCCTTTCCATGGCTGCCGGACTGGGGCCGGTCGGTTCACCCGGGTGCAAGTTTTCGGTGACATTGGCCAGATTAAGCAGACGCTCCTTCGAGGTCCTGGTGGCAATCGGGTCCCACCCCGGCTCAGGTTCATGGAGGTACTCGACCATCACAAATTTATCACTGAGCCTGCCCCTGTATTTTTCCAGGTCGTCGGCTTCCTCCAGGCCGATCTGAATCACTTCCCCCCTGACCGGGCCATCATAGCCGGGTGACCAGGCTTTGGGAAAGGCAGTGACCGGGAAATACGCATACGGGGAGTTGGCATGCAGGGCGAAACGTTTCAATTCCCATCCTTTTCCAAACGGGCCGTACTGATGCAGGTGGACATTTGACAAACCCATCTCTTGGAATTGTTTTTGTGTCCACTCATGGGCGCGGTTCAATTGCGGGGAATTGGACAGGCGGGGCCCATATACATCGGTCAGCCAACTCGCCATATTCATAATCTGAGAGTTATGAAGTCCCTGTTCCTTGATTTTTTCTACAACATCCTGATCGACTGAAGGCTCATAGATGGATTGGGCTGTTGTCAACTGGTTTAAAGTCAAAAGAAAGAATAGAGCGAACC
>SKRC01000021.1 GCA_007118695.1 Balneolaceae bacterium
CCGGGGGTGGGTATGCAACTGCCGCTGCCATGTTCCGGTTCCCCGGTTTTTTCAAAACCGGTGTATCCTCGGCCGGCAATCACGACAACCGGGGGTATACCTACTATTGGGGTGAAAAGTATCAGGGGCTGCTGGAGCGGTCAGGGAATGAGGACACCTATTCCAACCAGGCCATTCACAGGAAGGCGGAAAACCTGGAAGGCAAACTGCTGATCTCTTACGGAACGATGGATTCCAACGTGCATCCCAATATGACCCTGCAGGTTATCGATCAGCTGATTCATCACAACAAGGATTTTGACCTGATGGTATATCCAAACCGTGGGCACGGCTACTCCAATGAATCCTACAATATTCGCATCACCTGGGATTATTTTGTCCGGCATTTGCTGGGCAAAGAGCCTCCCGCGCCGGTGGATTTGAGATAACAGAAGAACCAGGAATTGTCAATGGATGCGGGATAGGTTTATCCGGCCCGCTTATCATTCCACAATTGTAAAAAAATCTCGCTGCGGGTGATTTGATTATCCGGATTGGAATCGTTTATGGTGAGAATCAGCTCATTGGACCCCGCGTTGTAGTCGCCGAGATCCACTGTCAGGTGTTACCTGGATACGGGCTTGTCTTCCTCCACATTCAATAAGAGAGTTTTTTAAATCCACCTTTCTACCCAATTTCGCTTCACGTACAAAAAATGAACTGAGTTATCGGGATTTAACAACACTTGCTTAAGGGCAATATGGTTCAATCGTATTTGTGTACATGTTTCCATGTTCGTATCAAATCTGATGCGTCCGGTATCTGCGATACTTTGCTGGTGCAGTACTCCGACCCCTCTGCCCCGAAAAGATCCGGGATTGACAAAAATCCAGTTTCCCAAAGCCTCCTAAATCAGAACAGAAGTTTAAAAGTAAATTAAATCATCTACATAACATGAAAGTAGGCTGCTAAAAAACAGTACTTAAAAAGTAAAAATTACATTAAATATGTAAAAATAATTAAAAATAATAACATGGTTTTTCGCATCTCTCTTAAAATGTAATTATTATTTACGTAATCATTTTCAAAGGGAATCCCTTGAAAATGAATGTAAGAGAGTATGGATCCACGCTCTCTACAACTTAACCAAGCTGAGTTGTCATCTGAAAACTTCAAAACTATTGCGAGATTGCCTATGAAACATAAGCTACAAGATGCTATTCGAATCTTAATATTTACGAATTATTATCATTGAAAAGAACCCTGCTTTTTAGTGAAAACCGGTACATATGAAAAGGTCTATTAATAAATGGGGTTGTATCGCAATGTCTGATAATTGAGAATCAGCATAAGGCGTACCATATCTCTCTGACCCCAATCCTTTTGATTCCTTGTCACTAAAAAGTGTCAGTCACCTTCATTCATGCGGGTGTAGTATGTCGTTTTGCATTTTTTCAATGATGTCAAGTCCAAATTCATTTTTGATTTTAACGAATAAAATCAATCAAACAGCCAAGCAAGTTATAAACGAGGTAACAATATGTTTAAAAAACTCCTGAGTACTTTTGGTATCGTGTTTTTATTGGCACAGTTTGCCCACGCCCAAACCGGTACGGTAACCGGAGTAATTACAGATGCAGAAACAGATGAAACTATCATCGGTGCAACTGTTTTTATTCCCGATTTGGAACGTGGAGCAACTACGAATGTTGACGGCGTTTTTCTGCTTGAAAACGTGCCTGTTGGCTCTTATACACTTCGAATATCCTTTATCGGCTATCAAACCATCATGGAAGACATTGAAGTCATTGCCGGTGAGGTGACCGAATTAAATGTTGCCCTGGAGGCCGGTGTAGTGGGCCTTGATGAATTGGTGGTAACCGGTTATGGCGTACAGGAACGCCGGGAAATTACCGGCTCACAGGCAGGTGTGCGAGCCAGGGATATTCAGGATGTGCCTCTGCAAAGCGCTGAGCAGATTCTCCAGGGAAGAGCAGCCGGTGTAAACATCCGTACGGCTTCGGGTAATCCCGGTGGTGCCATGCAGGTGCAGGTCCGGGGAACCGGTTCTATTAACGCCGCTTCCGAGCCTCTCTATATAGTGGATGGCGTTCCGATTTCATTCAGTCAATTGGGAATGCCGGTGGATGCGAGTTCATCTCCTCTTAATTCAATCGCACCCGGTGACATTGAATCTATTGAGGTATTGAAAGATGCAGCTGCCGCCTCTATCTACGGATCCCAGGCTGCGAATGGTGTAGTTCTGATTACAACCAAACGTGGTTCTGCAGGTGTAACTCAGATCTCAGCCCGGGCTGAAACAGGTTTCCGGAATATGAGCCGGAATGTGGATTATCTGAACACCGACGAGTACCTGGATTACTATGGCGATGCTTACTTCCATAACAATCTGGTTGCATCCCGTGAAGAGGGACGACAGGCAGCCGAAGATTTTTTCCTGGGCTTTTTCGGGCCGGCACCTGGCACTGATGGGCTTGCCAATACCAACTGGCAGAATATTATTTACCGGGATGATGCTTTAACTCAAAAATATAACGTCAGTGCAAGAGGTGGAGATGACCGAACAAGGTTTTTCATCTCAGCCGGTTATGAAGATACCGAAGGACATACCACCCGGAGTCATTTCGACCGGATGAATCTCCGCAGCAATCTCGACCACGAAATGACAGACCGTCTGCGGGGCAGCGTGAATATCAATATTGCCCGCAGTAATCAAAGTGGTGTATGCCAGGATGGGAACTTTATAAACTGCCCGACTTCACAGGCTATGTTCCTGCCGCCGATGGCTTTCCCGTGGGCGGATGAAGAACAGACCGAATATGCAGCTCACCATCCCACCTGGGGCGTTTCGTCTAATCCGGTAGCAACCATGCGGGAAGTTCCCCGGGAAGTTGCTATTCTTAGCATTGTCAGCAATGTGGAACTCGACTATCACCTGGCCGACTGGATCAATGTACGGGGTTCTTTAGGCGTGGATTACAGGGATACTGAAGAAACTCAGCACCGCACAGTGGTCGTGTCCCCTGCCGATGGCGGATGGACTCGGGTTCATGACCGGCGCGTTGAAAATTACACTGCCAACCTGCGGGCAAATGCGCGGTATACCTTTAATGATGTACATACTATCAACGGGTTATTGGGTACCGAGTTTCGAAGTGACTGGACGCAGCGGGTAACGGTTCAGGGAGAAGGCTTTCCAGGCACGTTCTTTCGGGTACTGGATGCAGCAGCCGAACCTTCCACGGCATCCGGAACGGAAACCGAATGGAGAATTGGCAGTTACTTCACCAACCTCCGGTATAACTACGATCACCGGTATTATCTGACCTTTACCGGCCGCCTGGACGGGCACTCCCGTTTCGGAGCCGATACACGATGGGGATTTTTCCCGTCCGTATCAGCCGCCTGGAACCTCTCGGATGAGGATTTCTTCAACATTGATGAAATCAATGAACTCCGGTTCCGGGCAAGTTACGGCCTGACCGGTAATGCGGAAATCGGTAATTTTGCCGCGCGCGGGCTTTATTCAGCCGTAGGTTCGTATATGGGAGACACCGGGCTTACACCCACACAGCTGGCAAATGTCAATCTGGGTTGGGAACAGGCCGAAGAAATTAATTTAGGAATGGATTATTCTGTCTTTGGTGGCCGTCTGAGCGGTTCTGTGGATGTTTATACCAGAGAAAATCAAGAGCTTCTGTTCGATCGTCCATTGCCTATTGACTCCGGATTTGAAGACATTACCGAAAACATCGGTGTCGTTCAAAACCAGGGAATTGAGATTGATCTGCGCACAGTGAACATCAGCAGAGCGGACTTCTCCTGGAGCACAAGTTTAAATATCTCGTTTGAGCGAAATGAAATTCTCGAGCTTCCCGACGGGGAACCGATCAGGCGGGATAATAGCTTTACTTCACTGCAGGAAGGGGAGCCGATCGGATTGATCCAGGTAGCCCGATGGGCCGGGGTGAACCCTGCCGACGGACGTCCGATGTGGTATGATGAAAATGGAAATATCACGTACACGCCAACCGAGGACGACCTCATCAAATACAATGATGGTAAATCCAACCGGATAGGTGGTATAGGGAATACCTTAAGTTACCGGGGACTCACGCTCGATGCATTCTTTGAATTCCAGGCGGGTCAGTGGGGTGACGGGTCAACCGATCGTGCATTTACCCGAACACCGGACTTTTTGATGAACCTGCATTCGAAAGTCAAGGATCGCTGGCAGGAACCGGGAGATGTAACCCGTGTGCCGAGGGCAATACAAAGTGGTACGGACTATCCTGAAACAGCCAATTACAGGACGACCCTGGGCACCCATGTGATCCACAACGCTGGGTATGTCCGCCTGAAGAATGTTACACTGAGCTATGCATTGCCGGTAGGCATTACCGAGGCAATCGGCATCAGGAATTTGCGGGTGTTTGCATCGGGTGTAAACCTTATAACCTGGACGCAATGGCCATGGTATGATCCGGAAATTGCATGGGATACAAGAGACATCTTCCAAAATGTAACGACGGCTTCATACCCGACTGCCAGACAACTGAACTTTGGCGTTGAGATTGATTTTTAAAAAAAATCTGCAATTTAAAAGCAAAGGATTTGAATATGAAAAGTTTAAAAATAATGATAGCCCTGATGGTTGGAGTGGCTCTGTTTTTCACAGGCTGCGAAGACCTGTTTGATGACGTAGAACCTGCAACTTCGGTATCCGGAGAGGAGGCTCTCAGCAGTCCGGAAGGGGTTGAAGCGATCAGGGCTTCCATGTATTCTACGGTAAGAGCCGCCAAGGAGTATACCACTCGATATTTTATAGCTCCGGATTCGTTTACGGATCTGTTGAGAGGACGTCCGGGAACTACCCGGTACCAGGGTTATAATGAAGCGACCGAGGGAGATGGCACGACTCTTCATCTCACAAGCTGGGGGGCTTCTTATGACATCATCCAGGATGCTAATCTGCTGATCGGTGGTGTTCCGGAAGGTGTGCTTGAACCGGACGTTGAAGAACTTTATCGTGGCGAAGCCCTGGCCATGCGGGCTTTTGCCATGCATCACCTGGTAAGGGGCTATGGGTATGAGCCCGGTAGAGAGGTAGACGGCTGGGATGCCGGCATCATCATCCGGACCGATCCGGTAATGGATGAAGAGGATGCCGATGCAAGGCCGAGAAACACGGTAACAGAGGTTTATGATCAAATCATAGATGACCTTGACGAGGCTGCTGGATTGCTTGAAGGTTATGTTTCGCAGGGCCGAATGGACGAGTCCTTTGTGCATGGCCTGGCCGCAAGGGTACATCTTTATGCCGGCAATTATGAACTAGCGGCCCAACATGCCCAGACTGTGATTGATATTGGCGAGTATCCGCTTGCCGATACCGAAAGTGCGGTGGTGGGCATGTTCGGATTACCCGGCAATCCCGGCTCTCATCCGGAAACTATTTTTCTGCTGGTTGTTGATGGTAGCACCGAATACTTCACAGCTGCTTTCGGTGATCCTCTGGACTGGATGGTCAATACAGGGCCTTCTGCCTATACATCCAACCAATGGGTTGCACAACTGCCCGTACAGCAGGTACTCGACCGGTATGAAGAAGGTGACTATCGCTTGGGCTGGTACAATGAATGCTTTGATCACCGGGATGGAAGCACACCTTCCGATTGTGATGCGGTGAACGATCAGGGCTGGACGATCGACAAGTTTCCCGCATCCAAACATGTAGGTAACCAGGCCGATGATATGCCCTATATGAGGACGGGTGAGATTTACCTGATCCTTGCTGAAGCCGAGGCGAAAGCGGCTAATGATCCATCAGCTGGAGCACCGGCACTCAATACATTGCGAAATGCCCGGGGAGTTGGTAATGTACCATCCTCGGCACTTGCAAGTATGGAAGCATTTGAAGATTTCATCCTCGATGAACGGGTTCGCGAATTGATTGCCGAAGGCCACCGGTTCTGGGATCTCAAACGCCTGGGCAGAGATATACGCAACCCTGACGGATCAACCAAGTTCCGTACAGATTCTCACAGAATCCTGGCGCCACTTCCGGTGGATGAATTCAGTGTGAATGAGTTGCTTACACAGAATCCGGGATATCCTGGCGGCAATTAATAACTCCAAAATTTTAGAAATTATGTATAAAGCAATGAATACGAGACTAATACTTTTTCTACTGCTGCCAATCTTCGTTTGGGGATGCGATGACCTCTTCGATACTGGTGATGCAGATGTAGTCTTCGACGGCGATCCGCAGGTGGAGTTTAAACCCCTCTCCCAGGAAGTGAGTGAAACCGCCGGAATTGCAACAATAGCGGTACAGCTTATCGGAGAGCAGCGCAACGCCGATTTGGAAGTCGAATTTTCATTTGAAGGGACTACTGCGGAAGAAGGTGTACATTACAATGTATTGACCAGTTCACCGGTGGTTATCGAGGCCGGCAGCAGTACTGTGGATATTGAGATAGAAATCATCGACAGTGGAGCGTTTGAAAATGGTGAGGTCCGGCTCGATTTTTCCCTGGATTCGGCAGGTGAAGAAGTGGAACCGGCTGAAAATCTCAGGGAGGCAACAGTTTGGATCCAGGAATTCGAACGGGATGCCGAACTTTCTGCCCAGGCACTGGATCAGAGGGCCGCAGACACCGAACTACTCGTGAGCGGAGTTACCTCCTTTACCGGGGATTATGTAGTTATTACTGCCCCATCCGCGAATGAGGATTTTACTGGAACTGAAATTATCGGTTATACCCAGGTAGGTTCTCTGAGCGGCGATAACGTTGCCGTTGACATAGACGGAGCCGATCCTGACGATTATGTTGCACATGTGATCAGGGAAGCCCATTTTTCCGGTTCCTCCCTTGAAGATGGAGTCATATCGGAAGAGACGGCTGCGAATTTAGCCGCCACCAGCGGAATCGCGCCTGTTTATCATGTGGCCCAGTTCGAGTGGAACGACGAATCGCACAACGGCTTAGTTGAACCGATTGGTGAAGGAGAAACCGCCACCATTACCGTCGATGTCGTTGAAATCCTCTACTATGGTACGGCAGGTGAAGATCTGATTTCGATCGACCTGCATGAAGTGGGTGAAGAGGGTGAAATCGGCGCTTTTGTCGGTATATCCCAGGAGGATCTTTCGGTCAACAACGTATATACGAATGTAACCGTTGATGTTGTCGAACCGGTAGACCCGGGTGATGATGATCCCCAGCGAGAGGATTCCGTTATTGACGAAACCGGAGATTATTTCGCCATGGCTCATCTCGGCCCTGCAGGCCAGGATGCCGATGGCAACCGGATCCCGGCTCAACAGCCGGCGCTTGTAACCTCTATTGAAGTTGAGGAGGAAAACAACAACGGTGATCTAATCCTCACCTTCTTTCCTGTCGGTGATTTTGCCACCGTTACGATTGAAGAAGAAGATGATGATTGAGATATTTTAATGCTTTCCTGAAAGCATTAATCCTGGAACTTCATATAAAGCCACCCCGGCGTGTCGGCCTGGGTGGTTTTTTTATCCAAAAATATTTTTTAACTCCTGATAATCGTCAGGCCTTTTTTGCCCCGATTCTGATGAAGTTGTTTGGTCCGGGCTAAACCCGGACGGAATCAGCTTCGGTTCCCGGGGTTGGAGTCCGGCGATTCTCGTGTTGCTTCCCGTATCCCGTTACGGCCCGAGAAACCGGAGTGAGATTTATATCTGATGTTATAACGAAACGTATCGGGCATTGGACCGGGAGCTATGTGCCAATGGCCTTTTTGGGTTAAATTTGCACATTTCGAGTTATTCAAAACCGGCATTGATACATTAAATCAATACCGCAATCGGTTACAATAAAAACATTTACAAATCATTCAGGAACATCACATGAAAGCGAATGTATTTCTTATAATCTTCATAGCAGGGGCTTTTGCCGGTTGTCGCCTGGAGACGGATGCTCCTACAGTTCCAAAAAGAGTTGAACTGACATTTAAGGCAGATCAGATCGGTGAACCGCTGGCCGTAAGCGACGATACCCTGATGGTTGAAGAATTCAAATTTATCGTCAGAAAGTTCAACCTGATTACTGTAGATGCAGAAACATTGCAAACGACGGAAGAAAGGCAATCTTTTATTTTTGGGTATAATCCCAATATTCAAGGAGAACGTTTGATACTGGGTGTAGATATTGGCTTTGAGGATTTTGAAGCCTTCAGTGGATATGAGATGTTTGTGGACCAGGCTCGTGGTGAAGACAATTTACTGGATCAGGATTTTTATGATGACCCGGAAAATTATTCAATCATTGCCATCGGCACATTCAACAGAGACACTTTCTTTTTTACGTCCACATTCAGTTTTGACAAATCCTTTGAGTTTGATCAAATCGTGCATCTTGATGAGAATAACGAGACCCTTTGGATTAATACGCTTATTGATATGGAGGATCTGTTTATTGATGCCGGGTCCAATACCCTGTTAAATCCATTGGATGAGGAACACCGCACAGAGATAGAATCACGGTTTCAAACCCATCTCCGGGTTGAAGCCACCGCGGCAAGTTATTTTCAGTAAAATGAGTAGGCAGGCAGGGCCTTCAAACGCTGGTGTAGTTTTGCTGCCACCAAGGTTGAAAGGCACGAAGGTGCACTAAGTGGAGACTTTTTTGATGCGGAATGGTTACACGATATTATTAGATGATTCAGGGACGTTTTGACTTTAGAATGCCGGGCTTGTTATTGCCACCAAGGCTGAAAGGCACAAAGGGTCACAAAGAAGATATGAATTAGATTGATTTTAGTAGTAGTTTAAATAATTTATTAAATATTGTTTGATATCTTGCATTTCTTTTTTCAGAAAAATATACTTATATCAAAGAGAGTCTCTGTGCTCGAACAATATCAAGTCAGAATAAGGTTTATGTGCATATTTAGAATAGCCTTATTAGTTCTGTTATTTATGGCAGGCCCCACCCTTGTCCAGGCCAACATGAATGAGGAATGTGAAGCCAAAAGTGAAGGCTATGAAAAAGCGACATGTTATCTGGAGAGCAATCAGATCGATGAATACTTTGAATATGTGAGTTTCTATTACTCCGGTGTCAAAGAAGCAGAGGGCAAATACAATCCGGCTTTGGGTTTCCGGTTTATGGAATCTGTAGCCCGGTACGAAAAGTTTGATTACGCTGAACTGGCAACGGAAATCTATTTCTGGGGATTGCAAGCGGATAAAGTGAAACCCTATCAACCGTTGGTGGAGCGCGAAGTAAACTACCTGAGTGCTATTCTAAACCCGGAAGAAAAAAGCGAATTTAACGATTACCTTGAACGGCAAGATCCGGGGGTTTTTGAAAAAATACGTCGGTTTTGGAAATCACGGGATGTGGTACGGTCAAGTGATAAAAATGAACGATTGCTTGAACACTGGGAAAGAATTCTTTATTCAAAGAAGAATTTCACGGAAAATGATACTACGGTATATGGAACCGATGAACGGGGCAATATTTATATACGCCTCGGCCAACCCAATGAAATCAGAACCGGCCAATTTGGATCTTCGGCTGCGGAAATAAGATCCAAACTCTATGATTTACAGGACAGCGGATTGTTAAGCACTTCCGGTTCCGCTTTGCATAGCATGCAGCAGGAGATTATGACTTCGGTCATTCCGGCTCACTATGAGTTATGGCA
>SKRC01000262.1 GCA_007118695.1 Balneolaceae bacterium
AAGCAAGTATGACTCGAATCGAGTGATGGGGTCTTTCTTTTTCCATTCATCAAATAGTTCATCCGGTACATAAAAGGTGCCGGATGCTTCTTCATGGCCTCTCATGCGAAAAGTAAGGGCTTCGAGCAAGACCGGCTTGCCGGCAATGGCATGCTTGCGGGCTTCCGTCAGAGCGTCCAAAACGGCAAACAGATCGTTCCCGTCGACCTGAACTCCGTGAAGCCCGTACCCCGTTGCACGATCAACCAGGTGGTCACATGCAAACTGTTCAGAGACGGGAGTAGACAGTCCGTACCCATTGTTTTCTATAATAAAAACCACCGGAAGCTCCCAGACCGCTGCAAGATTTAGAGCTTCATGAAAATCGCCTTCACTGGTGGCACCATCGCCACAGAAACTGAATGCAACCTGCTTTTCATTCTTCAGTTTTTTGGCCAAGGCTACCCCGTCTGCAATGGGCATGGTTGCGGCCAGGTGTGAGATCATGCCGATGATATTGTATTCAGGCAACCCAAAATGAAAAGAGCGATCCCTTCCGCCGGTGAAACCATCTGCTTTGCCAAACAACTGACAAAACAAAGGGTAGAGGGGGACCCCTCTGGCGGTAAAGACACCCAGATTGCGATGCATCGGTAATATGTAGTCATTTTTATCGGAGGCTAAACCGGTTCCAACTGCAATAGCCTCCTGACCAATTCCGGCAAACCATTTGCTGATTTGATTCTGGCGCAATAGCTTGAGCATTCTCTCCTCGATTAAACGAGGAAGCAACAGTGCTTCATAGATCTCTGTTAATTGCGATTTGTTTAATTTTTTTTTCTTATCTGTCATTAAATTTCAATATTGTGCGTAATTTGTCTGGAATGTGGTGAGTTGCAATCATACAAAATTCTATTAACCATCAACAGATTGAAATTAATATTGAATAATAACCATTTAATGAGGATACTCTCTCCCATTCAAAAATGTAATTGCAAATGATACAAATGGAAGCACTCGGCCGGCAAATTCTAGTTGAATTCTATGAATGTGATGAATCCAGTATCAATGATGTAATGTATGTTGAACAGGCATTGATACAGGCCACAAAAGATTCGAATGCAACGATTATCTCTCACAATTTTCACAAATTCAGTCCGTATGGTGTAAGTGGTGTGGTTGTCATTGCTGAATCCCATGTCGCTATTCATACCTGGCCGGAATACAGGTATGCGGCAGTCGACATTTTTACATGCGGAGATACGATTGATCCATGGATGATACAGGAAAAACTCAAAGAGATGTTCGGATCAGTAAATGTATCAAGTATGGAGATGAAGAGAGGGATGTTCAAAGTTCCGAAGGGTGAGAAATTGCTTTTTAAACCATCTTCGGAAACTCAAAAAATGGAATAATTCCGATTGAAGATTCAATCACTTTACCCTGTTTAATGAATGAACCCTTTCAAATAAATCGATTCTGTTGCTATGATGTCTGAAACCCCCAATGTTTATTGTCTTGTGAAAGGTGCTGCAGAAGGCCGAACCCGTTTAAATGCATTTGATAAAGCGTTACTTGTCGCAGGAGTGGGAGATACCAATTTGATGCGTATGAGCAGTATCCTGCCACCGGGAGCTGAGGAGCAAAGTATCGCAGACCTGCAGCTGCCAAAAGGTGGGTTAATCCCACTGGCCTATGCTGCAATAGATGGAACCACACCGGGCAGGCTGATTTCGTCTGCAATTGCTGTGGGTATTCCTGAAGATGACCGGGAGCCCGGCGTAATTATGGAGTTTGAAGACCATGCAAATCTCGATACTGTGGAAGCGATTGTCCGGCAAATGGTCATTGATGCATTTGATTATCGTGACCGGCAGCTCAAAGAGATCAAGTCCATCGGAATTGAGCATAAAGTTGAAGTGTGCGGCTCAACCTTTGCTGCCGCAGTACTTTGGTATAAATAGAACCAGGTGAAATTATAATCTGAATTAACCCATGCCCCTGCAATTCAACGAATATTACAACGGAAGAACAGGGCTGGCAATCGGCCTCAAAAAACTGCTTTTTTCAAAGCAAACCGACTACCAGCTGGTTGAGGTTTATGAGACCGATACCTGGGGCAATCTAATGGCGATCGATGGAATGGTCATGCTCTCCGAAATGGATGAGTTTGTCTACCACGAAATGCTCAGTCATGTCGGGGTATTTACCCATCCTTCACCCGAACGGGTACTGATCATCGGTGGTGGAGATGGCGGCACTGCACGGGAAGTGATGAAGCATGCATCGGTGAAGCAGGTCGATATGGTAGAAATAGACAAAACCGTTGTGGATGCCTCAAAAGAATTTCTGCCGGAAGTGGGAGATTTTCAAAATCCGAAACTGACTGTTATACATGAAGATGGCATCGCTTATATAAAAAAAGTCAAAGACCCGTACGACCTGATTATCATAGACGGTTCCGATCCGGTTGGGCCGGCCGAAGGTCTTTTTGAAAAAGATTTTTACCACCAATGTTACCAGGCATTGAACAGTGATGGAGTGTTAACTACACAGACTGAAAGTCCGTGGGTTGAATCGTACTTCCCGAGCATCAGAAAAGTTTACAAGGCTCTCGATGAATTGTTTGATCATTCCGGTATGTATTTATGCTACATTCCTTTATATCCAGGCGGCATGTGGTCGATGATGTGTGCATCCAAAGGGGAGGGGCCGATGGAAAGTTCGGTGCTCAAAAGGGCTGAAGAGGGGATTAATACCCTGAACGATTTAAAATATTACAATCCTGAAATCCATCAGGCAGCCTTTGCTTTACCTGATTTTGTGAAAGAGATTATCAAATAGAACTTCCTGCAGCCATTTCCGAAATCCGGTTTTCGATCACCAACTTTTCATTGAGTTTTTTCTGTATACCGGTCCACTTTTTAACTATCGAAAGTTTTTTACCCCGGACTTCCATTCAGTACATTATTAATTGCTTGTTAAACTCAATTAATAGACTTTTAACACTGAATGCCCGGGATTATGGAAAGAACCATCATACTTTCTGCCTCTATCGTCTTACTCATACTGATCGAAATTGCAGTATTCATTCCGGCTGTGGCCCGGACGAGACACCTTCACCGGATCGGTTTGTGGCTGTGAAGGGTGGCGGCTTGTTTGTGAATTGGCGGATTTCTTTATCCAGGCTGGTTTTCGGTCAGATGATTTCTGATAAACCCGTAAATTTTTTCAGCATTCTTATTGTCCAGCGGGATGACCCTGCCATGGACTTCCGTCAGATATAACCAATCATCGCTGTCTTTCCTTTTAAATCGGATGGTCCGGTCTCCGGTTGCAAAATCATTGTACAGGGAACGGTTGGGCATTTTATTGATCTCTACTGATTCTACTTTATTAAGATCAAATGCATCGTGGCCAATCTGTTTGTTCCTTACAAGATAATCCATGATCAGCCCGCCGTCATCATCCACCTTCATATCAATTTGTATTTGACCGTCTTTTACCTTGAAAAAACTTAACAGTGAGAGAGCGAAAAAACAGAAGGCCGCAAAGCGCAGGTAGCTTTCAAGCAGTACATTGGTAGTCAACATGTACGCTCCCCATAGCAGTGCCGCAAGAACTGCGCTGGCAATGGCAATCGCCGGCCAATGCCTGGAGTATTTCTCTTTAACCGTAAGTGTTTTCATGATAATATACGCTTCTCTATTCGATTGCCGTCCACTGTTTGATAGTGATCAAACAGGTTTGCAGACAGACAGGAATGTACAGGCAATATACAAATTGTATCACCGGGCTTCAGGCCTGAAATCCATCCAGGATCCGCTTTCAATTGGCCATGTTCCTGCGAAACCCCTTTTAAGTAACTGCCTTTTATAAGATTGCCGAAGCTGTCTTCATTCAAATCCATGACCGCTCCAAATGTCACCCTGCCGTTCCACTCAATCCGGTCTTTAGAAAAGTGAACCGCTCCACCGTAAATGATCGCTTCACCTTCATCTGCCTTAACCTGTGCTACCGGACATGCAACGGCCATCGCAACATCGTCCAGGCTGCAACTGCCAATATTTAGCTGCATCAGGTCATAAAATACATTATTTCCGGGCGACAGTTCATCAATACCGGGAAAAGAACTTAAAAGGGAACAAGAGGGTGTATCACCCATGCAAACTTTGGCGTTGGGATAGTCCGCTTTCAACTCATTTAAAACTGTAATCACCGGATTAATAACCTTCCCGACCTCCTTTTTCCCTTTGACACTGTATGTTCTTCCGTCATGTACATAAAAACCGTAGAAGTTTAAAACAGGAGATTGATCAAGTATCTTGTATATCTTTTCTATCAGTTCCGGTTTGTCCGCCGCTACCCCGGATCGATTAAAACCGGCATCAATTTCAATAAACACATTTAAAGCATTTGAACTATTCTCCGCAAAATATTGGGCTGTAACCGGATCATTGATAAACAGCGAAATTCCGGCCATGCCGGACAATTCTTCAATATCTTTACATTGTGAACGTGTAGCGGGAAATCCAATTGTGACATCGTTCCAGCCGTTTTGAATAAAATATGAGGCCATTCCCGGTGATGAGACCGTAATTTTTGTCACTCCGGCATCGCGGTACCAGTTACCTATTTCCGCCGATTGATGTGTTTTAAAATGGGGCCGGTACGTAATGCCGAGTTGTTCAAGTTTGCCGGCCATGGATTGAATATTATGGCGGCATCGTTTTGTGTCGATAAGTGCAACGGGTCTATCTGTTTTCATAAATCAAAAAGGTGAAATCCGGATTTGACGGTTCTTTGTTATAATACTGAATGAAGTAAAGTAGTAAAGGATGGCTCAAATTGACAAGCCTGAATAATGTGAATAATGCCCGGCTTTTACTCACAGTGAAACTGATCATCCGGGTCGATACGCATAAGTAACCTGTATATTATTGTTGGTCCACTTATATTTTGCAAGTTAAGAAAGATCCTTTCTCAAGTCTGGTTCGGGTAGATAGATCCAGATAATTGCTGCCGTAAGCAGCATACATAGAGCACCTATACAGGTAGAGCTGAAATAACCCAAGTGCACATAAATCGGCCCGGATAATGCCCCACCAACGCCATAGCCTATCTGGCCGATAGCAATAAGCAAGCTCATGAGTGTTCCCCGGTTTGACGAGGTTACCAGCTCTGTCGATAAAGCCTGAAAAGGGCTTATTCTCATAGCTACCAGTATCATTGTTATAAAAAACAGTGGGTATGACAACCAAAACGAAGTTATTAAAATAGTAGTAAAGAACATGACACAAGACAATCCTATGCAAGAAGTTATAATCAACGATTTCCGTCCCCATTTATCTGAAAATCGTCCGGCTTGCGGGCCTGCAATCACATTGGCTATACCGCCGATTAAAAAGAGGCTTGCGATTTCTAACCCGCCAACATCGAAATGTTGTTCAAGCCAGGTAGGCAGGTAAACCACATAAATTGAAAGCCCGAGAAACATTAACAGGTAGGCCAGTGAAGCTGCCCGGATAACTTTTCTGTTCAACAGATCCAGGTATTTATTCACCAGCATGCGCAAGGTGATTTTGGAGTCATCCAGGGTTACACTGGGTTGTGGCACAATAAACAATACAAGGATAAAAGCAATTAGCATCACACCGCCAAAAACAAGAAATGGGGTCCTGAAGTCATAGAAATCGGCGAGGACTGTGCCAAGTGGAATGCCCAGAATTTGTCCCATAGCAATGCCACTCATGATCCAGCCACTGGCCCAGCCTCGTCTTTCATATACAAAATAATCGCCCACGTATGAAATGGCGGATCCGCTGAGCACACCACCGGCCATTCCAGCCAACGCACGGAAGATTAAAAAGGTTGTGAAGTTGATTATAAACCCGTGCAATAGAAGGGCAACGGCCATGGCCAGGCTGCCGATGATAAGAATTTGCCGGCGCCCCATTTTATCGGAAAACGGGCCGGAAAGTATTGCAAACAGCCCGACCATTGCAGCGTATGCCGTTACAAGGGAGCCTAGCAATGCCTCAGGGGTCTGCAGCTGCTCACTAATTCGTGGCAGAATCGGGGAAATGATCATTATTTGACTACTTGCGGCAAAAACAAGCAGCCACAAGGAAAAAATAATCAGGTTAGGGTTGCCTTGTTGTTGATTTATCATTTGCTCAATTTAGTGAAGGATATCCACAGTAAAACCCTTATTTTGTTGAGGTTTATTATGTAATGATTCTATGGACGAATGAGCCAGAAAAAAATAATTGGGCGTGTTGAAAAAGTCGATTTTCCGGACTGGAATATTTTCGGCATAGACGCAAAAATCGATACCGGGGCGTATACTTCGAGTCTGCATTGCCATGAAATTGAATTGGATTCAGAAAAACAGAATGTAACGTTTTTTCTATTCGATCCGTCACATCCGGAATTTGAACAAACGAGGTTCGGTTCTCCGGTGCACGACATCCGTTCTATCCGGAGTTCGAACGGATTAGCCGAAGAACGTATTATTATTAAAACCGCACTCTCCATAATCGGAGAAAAGTATACGGCTGAATTATCATTGACCGATCGTTCGGAAATGCGTTATCCTGTATTACTCGGTCGCAAGTTTATCAAAGGTAGATTCATCGTGGATGTATCTAAAAAATATATAGGTTAGGTTTTTTAATTCTATGCAAGACAAACAAGTAAAAATTGCTATTCTCTCCAGAAACAGAAAGCTATACTCCACAAAACGACTGGTAGAAACTGCTGAGGCACGCGGGCATAAGGTGATTATACTCGACCATTTGAAATGTGATATAGTTATTGAAAAGGACAAGCCGGCCATTTTCTATTTTGGCGAAAAACTGCATGATATTGATGCGATCATCCCGCGAATCGGGGCTTCGGTTACTTTTTATGGGGCTGCGGTAGTCCGTCAATTCGAAATGATGAAAGTGGTAACGGCTGTAGAATCCCAGGCGCTGGTGCGGTCCAGGGACAAGCTCAGAAGTTTGCAAATATTGGCGAGGGCAGGGGTCGGTTTGCCGAAAACGGTTTTCACCAATTACTCAAGGGAGGTAAAAAAGATTATTGAAAGTGTTGGCGGGGCACCGCTGATCGTAAAGCTGCTGGAAGGAACTCAGGGGTATGGCGTCGTGCTGGCACCGACAAAGAAAGCAGCAGAATCGATGATTGAGGCGTTTCACAGTATGAAAGCGAGAGTGATCGTGCAGGAGTATATCGAAGAGGCAAAAGGGGCTGATCTGCGGGCTTTTGTGGTTAATGGAAAGGTTGTAGGGGCTATGAAGCGTCAGGGAAAGGAGGGTGAATTTCGCTCCAATTTGCACCAGGGTGGCAGCGGAACCCTGATCAAGCTCTCAAAACAGGAACGACAGACGGCGCTGACCGCAGCCAAGGTTATGGGATTGTCCGTTGCAGGTGTCGATATGCTCCAATCGGAACGGGGCCCATTGCTTCTTGAAGTCAACTCCTCACCGGGCCTGGAAGGAGTTGAAAAAGCAACCGGCAAGGATATTGCAGGTTCCATCATCGATTTTGTGGTTCAAAAAATTGAAATTGAAAACAAGCGAAAAAGTTCTCGCAGGAATTTGAAAAGCAATGCCTGAGTTTATCCAGATTAACGGCCAGAAAATCGGCCTTGGTGAGTCGGCCGATGTAAACCTGAGTGTGGCCAGGCTGCCAACGTACACATCCATTGATTTGCCGGTCCGTATTCTCCGGGCTGCCGAAGACGGGCCTGTCTTGCTCCTGACCGGCGGCCTGCATGGAGATGAGATTAACGGTATTGAGATCGTCAGAAGGATGCTATCGCGCAAACTGGCGGTTCCCGAAAAGGGAACGGTCATTGCAATTCCTCTGGTCAATGTTTACGGCTTTATCCAGAATGTCAGGGGAGTTCCTGACGGGAAAGATATTAACAGAAGTTTTCCCGGTTCCAAAAATGGATCTTTGGCCAAAATTGTGGCCTATACACTAATGAATCAGATCATCCCTCAAATCGACGTGGGCATTGACTTCCATACCGGGGGGGCGAGCCGGGCGAATTTCCCGCAATTGAGATGTACATTTGATGATCCTTATAACCTTAAGGTGGCCAAATCTTTTTCGCCTCCATTAATTCTGCATTCTCCTTTAATAGACAAGTCATTCAGGAAGGCCGCACACAGGAAAAAGAAGAAGATAATCGTTTTTGAAACCGGCGAGGCTCACAGGATCGACGAGCCGGGCATCCAGGAAGGGATCAACGGTATATTAAGGGTCATGAAGTTTTTAGGAATGAAGCAGAGGGCCCCTGAAGGGAATACAGCTGAAATTTACCGGAAATCTCACTGGATACGGGCCCGGTATGCCGGATTGTTTCAACCGAGTGTAATACTGGGGGAACATATCAAACGCCGGCAGCTTTTGGGAAAGATTACCGATCCATTTGGTTTTGAGAGTTATAAAGTGATATCATCACAGGATGGGCAGGTCATCGGGCTGAATAACAGTCCGGTCGTGCATAGAGGAGATGCGATCATGCACATAGCCACTTTGAAAGAAACAACTTTATGAAACCTGATTTGATTTTTCAACTCGTTTCCAGGCGAAAATGGAAAGAGAGGCAGCAGAATGGTTATTATCAACCCGATGAGACCGTTGATGAGAATTCATGGATCCGTTGTTATCTGCCCGAAGAAGTAGAAGAGGCGGCCAACACCCATTTTTCAGGCCGTAAAAATATTTTAATGCTGGTCATCAACACAAAGAACATTACGGAAAAACTGGCATTCAGGGAATTGGATGGAAAATCGGTACCAATGATAGAAAACCGGATAAACCTGGATGCAGTTATAGATAAAATAGTGTTAGTGCCGGATGAGGAAGGAAAATTTGAAATTAAAGTCGAAGTGAAATAGAACTTCGTCGGAAAAGTTACCGTGCCTATTGGCATTAACTCATTTCCTGGACCAACTTTTCAATGATTTCTTCGAGCTCTTCAAAAATCACCGGTTTTGGGATAAAGTCGAAAAACCCGATAACCTCAGCCCGTTGTTTATTCATCGGATCTGAATTGCCGGTAATATAAATGACCGGGACATCCCGGGCCGATTTGATCTTTGCATACGCTTCAATTCCGTCAATATCATCTTCAAGCATGATATCCATCAAGATCAGGTTGCAGTCCAGGTGTGTGGCTTTGTCTATGGCATCGGCGCCTTTATTGACGACATCAACTACTTCATAGCCCATTTCCCTGACCATTTGCTGTAGCATTAATGCAAGAACCTGATCGTCTTCGACAATTAGTATCTTCATATTACAATCGTAACGACTCGAAAATGCGTTTAGAATTAAGGCAAGGATAATCAACTCTGATTACTAATTCATAATTAACTTTGAACATTAATGAATTCTATGAAACAAGGTTTTCAGGATATTGTTCCGGGATTTATTTGGTTGATTTGGATGTGGATCAGGCCGGTGAATCGATTGTTTGCAGATTGCAATACTGAGAGGCCGGGGTTGCGAATTGAATCCGGTCAGAGGGCAATGGGATTTCAGTAATTCCTTCTCCGTACAAACCGTGTGGGCAGGGTTAGATAAAATTTCAAGGTATTGATTGCAAACTTATGGATATCAAGTCTTTCGGTGAGCTATCGGCGTGCGCGATGGATCCGGTCTGTGGTGGTGGTCCCTCACCTGCAGTCAT
>SKRC01000068.1 GCA_007118695.1 Balneolaceae bacterium
CCCAGCCCTTTCCAGGTTGAACACGATCTGTTTTTTGCAGCCATCCGGGAAGGCAAACATCACAACGATACGGAGTGGGGGGCATACAGTACCCTGACGGATATTATGGGCCGAATGGCCGTTCATTCCGGAGGCCTTATTGAGTGGGATGAAGCATTAAACTCCAATGTAGTTATTGTACCGGAGAATCTGACATTTAATTCACAGCCACCGGTCTTGCCGAATGAAGACGGTAATTATCCAATCCCGGTTCCGGGCAGCAAAAGAGGAATTGTATAAAGTGTTGAAGTACTTGTAAACCGGACAAGTTACCATCTGATATTTGACATTGGAATCTTTATTTATGTTCAACTGGTTTTACCCGCATTTCCCCGACGCCTGCCGGGGTACAAAAAATGAGCTCACAAGATAATTGTATGAAAAGTTATAAATCTTTGATCTGCAATTTATTCCCTCTATTTTTGATCTTTAGCACAAATAACGCCTTGTATACGAACAAATTTCGCTTCGCGGGAGTAAAATAGGAGATTGGTGAGAAATGAGAGCAAACGAGAAAATCAATTACTCAGGTAAAATAATACCCGTGATCCTCACCTTATTGATCGCCCCGGCACTGTTGTCTTGTGGACAGCAAGACCAGGTCATCCAGGAAAACGAGGATCAGATGGACGTTAATGGATCGGATGAGCAAGAAATTATGGTGGCTATTGGCCAGGGATTATTTTATGCCCATTGCGCGAGTTGTCACAGCCCACCCGGAAGCCGGAATTCAACACAATATACCTCTATGGATGACGCAAGTGACAGATTTTCAAGACAATTCCTGATGGAAATCATGAGATCGGGACGAGCAGTTATGCCGAATTTTCGGTTTCTCTCTGAAGAAGAAAAGGAAGCCATTGTTGAATATTTGTTCAATGTGGACGAAGATTAAAAAGATAAATGAATCAACAATTACCTTGCATTTCTCCGACCGCTCGGGGGAAATCGCTGCGCTCTGTGCTTACAAGATAATTTTTTTGAAAAGTTATAGTATTCGGGACGTTTCCGCCACTATTTTCTCCCGTCCGCTGTCGGGATTGCATACGATCAAATTTCACTTCATGGGTTAAAATAGGAGCTTAATTAGACATGCGAGTCAGGCAGGAACATGACTTTCCAATGGATGATCCGGTGGACAACAAATTAATAATGAGCAGATATTCCACCATAATGGGAATATTATTTTATTCTTAAATGTAGACAGGCTATGCACTCTATTTCAGAAAACATAAAACTCCGCAAACTGACACTGGCGGATATTCCTTTTGCCATGGGGCTGAAAACGAAGGCTAACTGGAATCAACTGGTATCTGACTGGGAATTTTTAATAAAGGCTGACAAGGGAGGAAATTTTGTAGCCGAATATAATGGCCGGAATGCCGGGACAGCTACCACACTTATCTATCAGGATAAATTCAGCTGGATCGGAATGGTGCTGGTAGATCCGGCCTTTCGGGGGTTGGGGATCGGCACTACCCTGTTGAATGCCGCCATTGATTTTGCTCGGGATAAAGGAACCGTGAGATTGGATGCGACCCCCCAGGGAAAGAAATTATATGAAAAGCTGGGATTTCAAACCGAACGGGAGTTGTTGAGGCTTGAAAGAGGCGGTTCGATGCCAATATCCGGACACTCGCCCGCTGCTGTTATCAAAAGTATTCCGGATGATTTGGCAGAAATGGATGCTTCTGTATTCGGGGCAAATCGTGGGAAAGTCTTGCGTTACCTGAATAGTAATTCTCCTGATTATGCCTGCAGTGTGATAGAAGATGGCAAGGTTACCGGGTATTGTCTTGGCCGATCCGGCAGTAATTATGAACATATCGGCCCATTAATAGCCGAAAATACGGATGCCGCCAGGGGTTTATTGATTACGGCGTTAGAATCGTGCAGGGACAAACCAGTGATAGTTGATACATTTGCCGATAACAGTAACTGGATCGATTTTCTTAAATCTATGGGATTTAAAATTCAAAGACCATTAATACGTATGTACCTGGGCAATTTGAATCATCCGGGCAAACCGGAAATGCAATATGCGATTGCCGGGCCTGAACTGGGATAGGGAGTTTGTGTGTTACGTTGCTTTGTTTTTTCATCAGTTGAGCAGTGTAATACGTAACATTTCAACAGAGGTTAGCGGGTAAAAATGCAACTGGACAATCCGGAAGGAGCACCTTTAGATCCGTCTTTCATCAGCTAATGAAATCACCATAATAGGTTTTAATGGTAATAATTTTGGTTGGAGCTTTCATTATCTTTTCTTATTTATTTGTGAGCGTTGATTCCTCAAGTAAAACTAATACGTTTTTACTTTTTCAATGCAGAACGATGGTTCTAACTGATAATGAGAAATAATAATGTTGTCGTAATAGGTGCGGGAATAGCGGGACTCAGCACATCTTACTATTTGAATAAGGCTGGTTTGAATGTTACAGTTCTGGATCGGGATGATGGAAATGATAATTGTTCATACGGAAATGCCGGATTAATTGTACCCAGTCATTTTATGCCTCTTGCCTCGCCGGGAATGATCGTCAAGGCCATAAAAATGATGCTGAAAGCTGAAAGTTCTTTTTATATCAAGCCCCGTTTCGATAAGGAGTTGATTGCGTGGGGCTGGAATTTCAGGAAGGCTTCCACCGCAAAACATGCAGAGGAATCCGCTCCGGTTTTGAAAGAATTGCTATTGGCCAACAGGGATTTGCTGGTTGAGCTGGAACAACAGGAGGCACTGGATTTTGGTCTTCAACGAAAAGGTTTGTTGATGCTGTGTAACAGTGAGAAGGGGTTTAAGGAAGAAAAAGAGGTCGTTCGGAAAGCAAATCAGTTAGGGATGGCTGCCAAAATGCTTTCAGCTGACGAAGTCAATGAAATGGAGCCTCACATCGATATGAATATTATCGGGGCCGGTTATTACCCGGAAGATGCCCATTTTCATCCGGGATTATTGATGAATCAGCTGAAGGCCAAATTAAAAGAAAGGGGTGTGAAATTCAGATTTCATACCGAGGTTATGGATCTGGAAAAAGATTCGGAGGTGATCACCGGGGTTAAAACAGCTGATGGTAATTTTTATGATTGTTCCGGAGTTGTTATCTGTGCGGGTTCCTGGTCATCAATGTTGGCAAGAAGGCTTGATATATCCATGCCCATGCAGGCCGGAAAAGGATATAGTATAACGGTTCAAAATCCTGATCGCAGCCCGCAAAATTGCATGATGTTCACCGAAGCTTACGTGGCCGTAACTCCAATGAATGGAGCGTTGCGGTTTGCAGGAACGATGGAGATGGCAGGACTGGACAAGAGTATAAACCAAAACAAGATCAACGCTTTAATCAAGTCGGTCTGTCAATACCTGCCGGAATTTTCTGTTGAGGATTTACGGAGGCACGATATTTGGGTAGGTCTTCGCCCTTGTTCACCGGACGGCCTCCCATATGTCGGAAAATTGACGCAATACGATAATGTCTATATTTCCACCGGCCACGCGATGCTGGGGATGAGTCTTGGGCTAATCAGCGGAAAGATCATATCTAACCTGATTATGAGCGGAGAAGCTGAAGATGATCATCATCATTTACTCCATCCGGATCGATACAACTGAAAAAAGAGTCTTTTAAGTACAAAAACATGAATTATTTACCTGAATATGTAAAATGCAGCATCGAAAAAGGGTTGTCTGTTGTACTGACAGTCTGGTTACTATTGCTGCTTGGTGCCTGCCAGGAAAAAAGTGACCGGTACCGGGTATGGGAGGTATATATGGGAGATCCCGGAAGCAACAGCTATTCGGAACTGGATCAGATCAACAGCGATAATGTGGATCAGCTTGATGTCGCATGGATTTTCAATTCCGGGGACAAAGATCGGATTTTATGGAGAAAATCAATCAGCCAGGCGAATCCCATCATTATCGATGGGGTCATGTACTTTACAAGTCCTGCGATCAGCGCTACTGCCATAGATGCCGGCACCGGAGAATTACTCTGGAAATTTGATCCCTGGGATGGGGAAGATGGCACCGGCAGAAGCAGGGGAGTCATGTACTGGGAGGACGGGGACGGCAAACGGATTTTATTTACCGCCGGCTTTTACCTGTATGCTTTGGATGCCGACACAGGTACACTGATTCCGGATTTTGGAAATAACGGTTCAGTGGATATGCGTGAAGGGTTGGACAGAAATCCCGAAGATATTCATATTTCTTCGACCACCCCGGGCAGAGTGTTCAAGGATCTGGTTATTATGGGTTCTACCGTAACTCCTGCTCCAGGCCACATCAGAGCCTATAACGTACGGACCGGTGAAATTGAATGGATATTTCATACCATACCCTACCCCGGTGAGTACGGCTACGAAACCTGGGGAGAAAATGCCTGGCTTACAGCCGGAGGGACAAATAACTGGGCGGGAATGAGCCTTGATGAAGAACGCGAAATGGTCTTTATTCCCACTGCTTCCCCCGATCCGGCCTGGTATGGCGGGGGAGACCGCCTTGGTAAAAACCTGTTCGGAAATTCTGTCATTGCATTGGATGCCAATACGGGAGAACGGATTTGGCATTACCAGATCATACGGCACGATATATGGGATTGGGATTTACCTGCTCCGCCAAACCTGGTAACGGTAAACAGGAATGGAAGACAGATTGATGCTGTTGCCCAGGTCACCAAGCATGGATTTGTTTTTGTTTTAGACAGGGACACCGGGGAACCACTCTTTCCCGTTGAAGAGCGTGAAGTACCAGAATCTTATCTCGATGGGGAAAAAGCCTGGTCGACGCAACCTTTTCCGGTCAGGCCCGAGCCTTATACCCGCCAGTATATAACCGAAGATGACCTTTCCAATATTTCACCGGAAGCGAATAAATTTGCCCGTAAACGATTCAGTGAATTGCGGTATAAAGGTTTGTTTACTCCTGTGGGTGAGCAGGAAACCTTGTTTTTTCCGGGAACACAGGGGGGTGCCAACTGGGGCGGGGCCTCATTTGACCCTGAAACCGGTATTTTGTATGTCAATGCCAATGAGATCGGTCATATTTTTTCATTGAGAAAGGTAGAACAGAGTTCGCCAGAAGAAATAGTAACCGTCAGGGAAAGAGGCGAGAGCCTTACGCAATTGCATTGCATGAGTTGTCATCATACTTCCGGTGATGGCCGGTCTACTGAAATACCCTCTTTGGTGAGTATAGAAGACAGTTTTACACCTTCACATGTGGATGATATTATCAGAACCGGGGTGGGCAGGATGCCGGCATTTTCACACCTTTCAGAGGAAGAAACCAATGCCATCATAACGTATCTGTTTGATCTGGAAGGAGGTTTGGAGACGTTTACAGATGAAGGAAAAACCGAAGAAGTAAGCTTCCGGTATGTGACGGATACCTCCTGGCAAATGTTTCTGGATGAGGATGGATATCCGGCGACAAAACCACCGTGGGGCACTTTGAATGCGATTGATCTGAATTCCGGTGAGCTTGTCTGGAGGGTGCCGTTAGGAGAATACCCGGAATTGACCGAGCAAGGGATACCGCCGACAGGCACTTATAATCTTGGCGGTTCTGTTGTCACTGCCGGCGGACTGGTATTCATCGGAGCCAGCCGGGATGAAATGTTTCGTGCATTCGACAAGGAAACGGGTGAAATACTCTGGGAATATAAATTACCGGCCGGCGGCTATGCAACACCCTCAACATATGAAATTGACGGGAAACAGTATGTGATCATATCAGCTACCGGGGGTGGGTTTATCGGTACCCAAACGGGTGATGCCTTTATCGCCTTCTCCCTGCCGGATTGACAAGGAATCACTTTTAAATCTTTATCTCAACTTTCGATATTTGATCAATGAGGAAATGGACAATGATAGTTTTTCAACAATGGAATAACAGGCATTCCGGGCGGTTGTGCAAAAGCAAGTTGCTCACTTCATTATTATTAAACGCTGCGTCTTGTAGGTATAGATATTGGTCGTCAGCATTCACTATTTCTCTCTTGTTCATGAGACAACAGACTATGTTGATAATCCGGAACTATCGGCTTGTCGCTCTCATACTGTTGCTCACTGCCGCTTGCAGCCCTACTCCCGAATACGATATCGTGTTAGAAGGCGGCCGGGTGATGGATCCTGCCAGTGGCATCGACTCGATCCTCAACGTGGCCGTCGCTGGTGATTCCATTGCATCTATATCTGCCAGTCCTTTGCGCGGTGCAAAGGTACTGGATGTATCGGGTCTTGTCGTTGCCCCGGGCTTCATTGACCTGCACGCACACGGTCAGACTAAAGGCGATATGCACCTCCAGGTACGCGACGGTGTGACGACTGCACTGGAGATGGAGATTGGGGTCCACCCCATCGCGGAGTGGTACGAATCCATGGACGGAAAGGCGCCCATAAACTACGGTGCCACGGTAAGCCACCTCGGTGCACGGTTTGCGGTATTCCACGAGGGTTTTGGTGTTCTGCACTGGCCCACGAATCGAGCCGGGTTTGCGGAACTTGGCGATTCACCCGCAGGGGCAAACGAACGTGCAACTCCCATGCAGGTTGACTCCATAGCCTCACTGTTGAAGACCGGACTGGCCGAGGGTGCACTCGGTATTGGTTTCGGGATCCACTACACACCGGCAGCTACATACGCCGAAATTGATGAAATGCTGCGTGTTGCCTCAGAGGCAGATGTGCCTGCATTCGTTCATCCCCGGGCATTCGGCATCGAACCAATCCGTGAAATTGTGACCGCAGCTGACCGTGCGGGTGCGGCGCTCCATATTGTCCACATCGGTTCCAGTGCACTTGACGACCTGCCGTTGGCCCTGGCACTGATCGATTCCGCCCGTGCCACCGGACAGGACGTGTCCACGGAAGTGTACCCGTACACAGCAGCTTCGACCACCATCGAGTCAGCACTGTTTAATCCAGGTTGGAAGGAGGTCCTCCGGATCGGCTACGAAGATCTTGCCTGGGCACTCACAGGTGAGCGCCTGACGGAGGAAAGCTTTGAGTACTACCGGCAGAAAGGCGGGTGGGTCATCATCTACATGATGAAAGATGAGCACGTCGAGCGCGCTATTGCGCACCCTGGTGTTATCATTGGGAGCGACGGTGTTCCATTCGTGAACGATACAGGACATCCTCGGGGGGCGGGGACGTTCGCACGTGTACTTGGGCACTACTCAAGGGATAAACAATTGCTGCCGTTGATGGACGCGTTAACCCGGATGACGATCCTTCCCGCACGCCGGCTCGAAGGCCACGTGCCTGCCATGCATCGAAAAGGCCGGCTTGCAGTGGGCGCGGATGCCGACATCACAGTGTTCGATCCGGAGGCTGTCATCGACAAAGCGACGTTCGAATCACCCACAACCCCGTCCGGGGGGATCCCTCATGTGCTCGTGAACGGGTCGTTCGTGGTGTACAACGGTGAACTGATACCAGACACGTTCCCCGGGAGGCCAGTGCGTGCGAACAGGTAGAACTTTTAAAATGAGTATAATACTTGCTCTATGTTAACCTATGTGCTCAATCGAATGTGATTGAAAACTGAACTTTTTTTCCATCCAAAAAGTCGAGAAAACATGAATCGCATCATCAGTAAAAAAAATCAGACTTTTATATTACCCATACTTTTATTGTTACTGGTTCCATCCTGCCAGGAAAGCAGTGAGGATCAATACCGGTCCTGGACGATTTATAAGGGAGACCCCGGCAGCACCAGTTATTCGTCCCTCGACCAGATCAACCGGGACAATGTAGATCAGCTTGAAGAAGCATGGATATACAACTCGGGAGATCATGATGAGATCGACTGGATCTTTTCAGGAAGTCAGAACAACCCGATTATTATTGACGGGATCATGTACCTAACGACCCCGACAATCAAGCTTACCGCACTGGATGCCGTCACGGGCGAGCTGATCTGGATATTCGACCCGTTTGAAGGGGAAACTCCAAGAGGGGTTAATCGCGCGGTTGTGTACTGGGAAGATGGAAATGATAAAAGGATCTTTTTCTCGGCGGGCTCTTATTTGTATGCAATCCATGCTGAAACAGGAGTGCCCGTCTCTGAATTTGGCGATGATGGCTCTGTTGATATGCGGGAAGGACTTGGCAGAGATCCCGGTCTGCTTGCTGTCACTTATTCGTCACCCGGTATTATTCATAACGATCTTTTGATCATGGGTTCATCGGTGGGTGAAGGACGAGGTGCTGCCCCCGGACACATCCGGGCTTACAACACCCGCACCGGGGAGATCGAATGGATCTTCCACACTATTCCGCATCCCGGCGAATTTGGTCATGAAACCTGGGGCGAAAATGCCTGGCAACTGGCCGGAGGCACGAATAACTGGGGTGGAATGAGTCTTGATACCAAACGGGAAATGGTAATTGTTCCGACCGGCTCGCCGGCGCCGGATTTCTACACGCCGGGGACCCGGGGTGAAGGCAACCATCTTTTCGGGAACACCATCCTGGCACTGGATGCGAACACAGGCGAACGCATCTGGCATTACCAGGTGGTGCGCCACGATATATGGGACTATGACTTGCCGGCGCCTGCCAACCTGGTAACCATTGAAAGAGATGGAGAAAAAATCGATGCCGTGGCACAGGTGACCAAACAGGGTTTTGTGTTTGTCCTGGACCGCGAAACCGGCGAGCCGTTGTTCCCGGTTGAAGAACGGCCGGTGCCGCAATCCGATATCGAAGGAGAAGAATCCTGGCCGACCCAGCTTTTTCCGCTCAAACCTGAGCCGTTTGTCCGGCAGCATCTCACGGAAGATGATCTGACGAATATATCGCCGGAAGCCAATGCATATGCCCGGGAACGGTTTAGGGAATTAAAATATGAAGGATTATTTACACCTGTGGGCGTTCAGGAAACCCTGTATTATCCGGGAACCCGGGGAGGAGCGTTATGGGGGGGTGCTTCCTATGATCCTGAAACGAATATGCTCTATATCAACGCAAACGAATTCGGAAGCCTGTTTTCTCTCAGAAGGGTTCAGGTACCGGCTGTTGACCCGGAGGATGTGGCGGCAAGAGGTCAATCCATCTATTTGTCCAATTGTGCAAGCTGTCATGGCACTCCCGGAGGACGTCAGCCCACCCAGTTTCCCTCCCTGGAAGATGCCGAATCAAGATTCACCGAATCCCAAATAATGGAAGTCCTGGAAACCGGTCAGGGAGCCATGCCACCTTTTCCTCACCTGTCTGAAGATGAAAAGGAAGCCATCATAGCATATTTGTTCAATGTGGATGAGGAAGGGAATTTAAATGATGCCTCTGGAGAGAGTGAAGGGGATTACACCTATCGATATGATGTCGATACCGCCTACCAGCTGTTTCTGGACGAGGATGGATATTTTGCAACAGAACCTCCCTGGGGATCGCTGAATGCAATCAACCTGAATACGGGTGAGCTTGTCTGGAAAGTACCGCTGGGTGAGTACGAAGAGTTGACCGAACAGGGAATTCCGGTTACCGGAACCCAGAATCTCGGCGGATCCATTGTTACTGCCGGAGGTTTGGTATTTATTGCCGCCACCAGGGATGAGAAGTTTCGGGCCTTTGACAAAGAAACCGGTGAAATACTCTGGGAATATC
>SKRC01000233.1 GCA_007118695.1 Balneolaceae bacterium
ACGACTCACCGTACTATTAGGCTAAAGATTGTTAAGGAATAAAAAAAGGAGCTTATCTTCTGACGTTTTTTGAACTCTAACCCAAATTAATCAGAAAGGATAAGCTCCATGAATAACAACTTAAAATTAGCAGTTAATCACCAAAATTCCTACTTGACCGTGTTTGTTGATATCTCCACATATCATTTGGATCTGACTCACGACTCAATAATACTTAATACTCATATACTTGACTGGTAGTGAAACCTTTAATAAGATGGAATCAGAAAAAGATGTGATTTAACCGGAAATTTGTGTTAACTGGAATCTATTTTAAAGCGTTCACATCTGAAGAATTTAAAGAGGCTGTGAAAAACGCCGGTGTAACATTGATCAACTACCGGGATCTTTTCATAAAAGAAGGCCTGGATAATATGGTACGCAGGGATTAGGCGATGTAAAACAGAGGTTTAGGGCAACTTATGTCCTGTTGGTACTCTTATTAATCCAATAATAAAGAATATTGGCTTGGTTGGGTTGAAATAAGCACTTGACAAATATAATGTCAATGAATAACGTTGAAACAGGGTACATAAAATTATCTACAGGAGGTTAAATACAATGAAACGATCCGCATTTCTGGACCTTGACCTTTTTACGCAGGTACAATCTGATTTTGAAGCCCGCCAATACCGGATACTGGCAGGGTTGAAACAATATCAGGACAATTTCAGGGAGAATCGCATCTATCCGTTTTTAAGTGATCTGTTGCAGCTCTACCGGACGCTTGCCGATATCAAAGAGCGGCTGGAAGACCTCAGGGAGGAATTCCCAAAGAAAATCAAGAATATCGACCTGGTGAACAAGACCATCGAGCATGAGGTTGTTTTTGTTGACGGATCGGACCTGACCAAGGTGGAAGATCTCATTGAATGGGCCTTGCCGCATATCAAAAAAGTGATCCACGACGGTGCCACGATTCATGAGTATGTGGAAGAGAAAATCTTTGTTGAGCATGTAGGAATCGTTCCTAATTACAGGGATGAAGGCTATTTTTTCGTGCCCGACAGGGGATCCAAAAAATTGAGGCTGTTTCAATTTGAGGTGTCCATATTCAAAAGTGCCGATGATCAGTATCGGGCATTGAAAACCCGGTTGTTGAAATCGCTCAAAATAGGGCAGGCCGAATTATCGCCCAACAGCATTAAACTTCAGCTGATCCGGGAGCAGAAAGATCTTCCCAATCCGGCAACCTATCATTTTGATACGAGTCTTGATTTTCCCTTCAAGGAAACCATTTTTCCCGTGGCCAAACGCAAGTTGATGCAGACGATACATAATTAAGGCAGTTATCAGTTACCAGTTATCAGTAAACAGTTGACAGTTGCAGGTGGCAGTGGCAGATGGAGTTTGGCAGCTGCGAGGCATTAGACTGGGATAAGGTTCACGATATTTGCATGTCTGAAGACCATCTTCGGTGCAGCATCACCCCACCAATCCCGTGAAAGTTTTTGGGAACCACTCACAACCCTAACCCGTACCTGTACCAAAACTCCATACCCAATACTCGATACCCATCGTACTCAATACTCACATACCCAACCCAAACTCACGACTCACGATGACTCATGACTCACGACTACTCAATACTCAATCCCTCGAATTTACAATTGCCAGGGTGCAGCGGGAGATGCAGACCAGTTGGTCCTGTTCGGTGGTTATGCGGGTTTCCCAGACCTGGGTTTGCCTGCCGCGATGTATGGGACGGGCAATACCGATGACAGTTCCGCCTTCACGGACCGGGCGGATATGATTGGCGTTGATCTCCACGCCAACGGCCGATTTACTCTCATCGTCCAGATTCAGCCAGGCCCCGATCGACATCAGGGTTTCGGCAAGGGCAACAGACGCCCCGCCATGCAGGATACGCATGGGCTGAACGGTGTTCTCATTGACAGGCATGGATGCCTTCACTTCATCCTTACTCAATGAGAGAAAATGAATCCCGAGGGCATTGCCCATATTATTCAATTCCGGGTTCAGTATTGACTCAGCTTTTTTTCGAACAGATTCGTCTATTTTCATGGTGAAACATCACATTTATGAATGATTGATCGTTATTTGCAGTGAGAGCATGGTAATTAATTTTCAATTCTGCTTACAAATATTAAATTAAATCAGGTTGACACCTTCAAATTGTTAACTTATTTGTCTGAGAGGCGAAAACACCCGGCAGAAATGTCGGTTCAACGTTGGAAAGAACTACAGACTTTTTGAAATTAACAGTGTTAACCTGATGTTCGTTGGTTTAGAAAAACATCCATAAAATCCACACGGCAATGAAATACAAACCTACTACAATCATCGATGTGTTGGAAAAGGGAATGAAGCGCTATCCTACCGATTCCCTGATCATTTCAACCAAAAGAGGCGGCAAATGGATTGAAACCGATATAGAAAGTTACCGAAAACAGATAGACGATTTTGCCCTGGGGCTTTATGCACTGGGTGTCAGGCCCGGCGACAAAGTATCCCTGCATTCGGAGAACAGCACCGAATGGGTGATCTGCGATCAGGCTGTACTCATCCTGGGTGCCGTAAATGTACCTATATATACAACCCAGCCGGGCGAGCAAATCAAATACATTCTCGAAAATTCGGAAGCGAAGGTCCATATTGTATCCACCGATGAAATGTTTGAGGATACAAAACCAATTATGAAATCAATCAAAGGCGTGAAAACGGTCATCTCCATGCATGGCTCCAAACATAAGAAATTGAAAAACTATGATGCTGTGCTCAAGATGGGGCAAAAACAGAAAGAGGAAACACCGGGCCTGCTCGAAGAGTTTAAATCGAAGATCGGCCCCGATGATCTTGCCACGCTTATTTACACATCAGGAACCACGGGAACGCCGAAAGGGGTAATGCTGACTCACAACAATATTGCATCCAACATTCAGGCCTCGCTTGAACGGGTTCCCTTTACCATGGAGGAGATCAAAGGACAGAATGTGCTCTCGTACCTTCCTCTCTCCCACGTTTTTGAACGGATGATTACCTATATGTACATCAGAATGGGTGCGAAAATCCATTACATCGAAGATGTCGAAGAGATCAGGGATGATTTTTCATATGTCAAACCGTATTTCTTTGCCACCGTACCGAGGCTGCTGGAAAAAATTCAGACCGGTATCAAGGTTCGCGGGCAGGAGTTAACCGGCATCAAAAAGAACCTCTACTACTGGGCCGTTTACCTGGCCGAAGAGTACGATCCCGAACATCCGCCCAAAGGTTTGGGAGCGATTAAGCACCGGATTGCCGACATGGTTGTCTACTCAAAAATCAGAGAACTGTTCGGCGGCAACCTTCGCGGGATGATCAGCGGTGGCGCCGCACTTTCCCCCGATATTTTCCGGTTCATCAATGCCCTGGGTGTGTATTGCGGGCAAGGGTACGGACTGACCGAGACCTCGCCGGTCATTACCGTTCAAGATCCGGATAATATGAGAATCGGATCATCCGGAAAAGCGATCACTGATGTGGAAATCAAAATCGCTGAGGATAATGAAATTCTGGCCCGCGGGCCAAATATCATGAAAGGATATTATAAAGATCCGAAACTGACCAAAGAAATTATCACCGAAAACGGATGGTTTAAAACCGGCGATATCGGCAAAATCGATAAGGATGGAAACCTGTATATCACGGATCGCAAAAAATCCCTGTTCAAATTATCCACCGGAAAATACGTGGCTCCGCAGAATGTGGAGAATAAACTCATAAGCAGCGGGTACATCGAACAGGCCGTTGTTATTGGTTATCAGAGAAAGTACTGCTCGGCACTGATCGTGCCCAACTACGACAATATTAACAAACGACTGGCCAGGAATGGCTATGTCGCGGAAGAGCCATTAAAAAACGACAAAAAAGTCATTGAGTTGATCCAGGGTGAAATCGATAAGGTCAATGAAACCCTGTCACCCTGGGAGACAGTCAAGAAGTTCAATATGCTGGAGAAACCGCTTACCATCGACTCGGGTGAATTAACCCCGACCATGAAGGTGAAAAGGCCGGTGGTGATGGAGAAGTATGAGAAGGAGATTGAGGAGTTGTATGAGGATTAGATTAGTCGTGAGTCTTGAGTTGGGAATGTGGGGTGTTCGCAGGAGATGGCAGAGTAGAGGAGCATTCCCCGCCGTCGTTTAGCTTAGCTTTTCTCCCGAACGCTTGGTGTGGGGTGTTCGAGGGAAATGACAGAGATAAGGAAACACTTCAGAATAAAAGAATTGGTTCCAAAAATATCGTTGGAACATTGATTCCTGCACATGTGTTTGTATTACACCCGGAATAGGGGGCGGGGGCGAACCCGACAGGAGTGATCGGGCAATAGAGATTTAACGAATTTTTTGGGTTCATTCAAAACTGAGTAAAAAAAATGGCTGAAAAAAAGTATCGAATCAGGAAAGTTGCTGTTTTGGGATCAGGCGTTATGGGAAGTCAGATAGCTGCGCACTGCGTCAACTCGGGACTGGATGTCTGGCTGCTGGACCTGAAGTCGGATGACCCCGGCCGGCCGAATAAAACCGTCGAGGAGAATATCGAGAAACTCTCCAAAATGAATCCGGCTCCGCTTGGATTACCGGATTATGCGGAAAGAATCAAACCGGGGAATTTTGAGGATCATATGGATATCGTATCGGAAGCCGACTGGGTTTGTGAGGCGATTGTGGAGCGGATGGATATCAAAAAGGATATGATGGGGCGCCTGGAAAACTTCCGGAAGCCGGGGACAATCATAAGTACCAATACATCCGGGCTGCCGATTGGGGAAATATCCGGAGATTGCAGCAAGACGTTTCAGCAACATTTTCTGGGAACTCACTTTTTCAATCCGCCCCGGTATATGAAACTACTGGAGATTATTCCCACCGATGCAACGGATGAGGCGGTTACGGAATACATGACGGGATTTTGTGAACGTATTCTCGGTAAAGGAGTCGTTCACTGTAACGACACCCCCAATTTCATTGCCAACCGGATCGGGGTCTTTTCCATGGCCTCGATTATGCCCTGGTTTTTTGACGGCAGTTTCAGGGCCGAGGAAATCGATCTGTTAACCGGAACACTGACCGGCTATTCCAAGGCGGCCACATTCCGGACCTCCGATATGGTAGGCCTGGATGTATTGGACCATGTGGCTGAGAATCTCTATCCGGCTGTACCGGATGATGAGCGCAGGGAGATTTTTCAGTTTCCCGATGGATTTAAAAAAATGGTGGAGAACGGGGCGCTTGGTAACAAGGCGGGACAGGGCTTTTACAAAAAAATCAAAACGGATAAAGGTAAACAGTATCACGCCCTCAATCCTGAAACGATGGAATACGGCCCCCAGGATGACGTTTCGTTTAAATCGATGGATCAGGCCCGCAAGGAGTTTACAACTTCGGGCGAGCGGCTGAAATTCCTGGTGAACCAGGATGATAAAGCCGGCAAATTTCTCTGGAAGATACACTGTGATCTGCTGCTCTATTCGGCCAACCGGATTCCGGAGATTACCGGTTCGACAGAGGCAATTGATCGTGCGATGCAGTGGGGGTTCAATTGGGAGTTAGGCCCGTTTCAGCGGTGGGATGCCATCGGTGTGGAAGAGTCGGTTGAACGCATGGAGGCAGAAGGCCTGACGGTGCCGGAAAATGTGAAAAAGATGCTGGACAGCGGACGCAAACGGTTTTATGAGAATGGGACCATTTACAACCTGGCTACCGGCCAGGTGGAACCGTTGAGTCCGCCGGCCAGGGGTGCTGTGACTGTTGCCGGCCTGAAGGGTGAAAACCGCGAGGTGTGGGGCAATAAGCATGCCGGCCTGTATGATATGGGTGATGGCGTCGCCCTGTTTGAATTCCGCACCAAACAACAGACACTCGGTTTCGATCTGGTGAAGAGTGTAGGGACGGCATGTGAAAAAGTGAAATCGGATTTTGACGCAATGGTCATTGGCCATGATCACGAGAATTTCAGTTACGGGGCCAACCTTAAGGAAGCGCTCACGGCGATTTCGGAAGGTGATCGGGAGACGCTGCTGGACGCTGCTCATTCATTTCAGTCGACAGCGGTTGGGCTGCGGTATCAGCCTTTTCCAGTAGTAGCAGCCGTTTCCGGCAGGAGTTTCGGCGGTGCGGTTGAATTTATGATGCACTGCGACAAGGTGGTGGCCCATCATGAGCTCTACAGCGGGATGATCGAACTTGGTGTAGGTTTGATACCGGCCGGAGGCGGTACAAAAGAGATGTTGCTGCGGGCTATGAACCGGGTGCTCGAAGATGAAAGTGTGGACCCGCTTCCGTATCTGAAAGAGGCATTTAAAACCATCGGTATGGCCAAAGTCTCCGATGGTGCGCCCAAAGCGCGGGAGCTTGGTTTGTTGCGCTCTACGGACATGATTGTGATGCACCGGGACCTGCTACTTAAAACGGCCAGGGAACAAGCTCTGGCGATGGCGGGGGCGGGTTATCAACCACCGGCTGAACCCAGGATCAAACTGTTTGGCAAGACCGGTTACAGTGCTTTGAAGCTGATGCTGTACATTATGAAGGAGTCAAAATTTATCAGCCCGTATGATGAAGTACTGGCCGAAAAAGTAGCTTATGTAATGACCGGCGGCGATCTGAGCGAACCGCAGGAAGTCCCGGAATCGTACGTTCTCAAACTCGAACGTGAAGCGGTACTGGAGCTGTTTGAAGAGAAGAGGACCTTCGAGAGGATGGAGCATATGATGAAGAAGGGGAAGCCGTTGCGGAATTAGGTTGGTTTTGAGTATTGAGTAATGAGTACTGGGTATTGAGTTGGGTAATAAATGGAAAAAATGTAAGGATTCATTTTGGGAGAGATCATACTAATACATAATACTCAAGAGAAATTTGGTCAAGAGGTAAAAAATGCATGATTTTAAAAAATTAGAAGTATGGCAAAAATCAATTGAATTACCATTATTGATATATAACTTAACTTCAAAGTTTCCAAAGGATGAAATTTTTGGCTTAACTTCACAAATGAGAAGATGTACGGTATCAATCAGTTCTAATATCTCGGAAGGAGCAGGAAGGGGTCAAAATTGGAGTTTCGTCGTTTTTTACATTTCGCATATGGATCATCTTGCGAATTGTATACTCAGTCAATGATTAGTAAAAAGCTGAAATATATCAGTCAACAAGAATTTGAGATAATTACTAATGAAATTAACGAAATCCAAAAAATGCTTTATAACTTACAGAGAAATTTAAAAGGCTAAATTCAACATCTCAATACCCATTACTCAATACTCAATACTCATGACTAAATCAAAAGAAATCCTCATCACCGCTGCGGCACGAACGGCTTGTGGAAAAGCCAACAAAGGGTCTTTGCGTTTTACGCGGCCCGATTCGCTGGGAGGGGAAGTTATCAAGGATTTGCTGAAGCGATCGCCCGGTCTGACCCCGGAAATGGTGGATGATGTGATTATGGGGTGTGCCTTTCCGGAGGCCTCACAGGGGATGAATGTGGCGCGCCAATGCGGAATTATCGGGGGATTGCCGGATTCGGTGCCCGGCATGACCATCAACCGGTTCTGTTCCTCAGGCCTGCAGACGATTGCCATGGCCGCCGAACGAATCATGGCCGGCGGGGCCGATGTGATCATTGCCGGCGGAGTGGAGAGCATGTCGCTGGTGCCGATGGGCGGTTATACGATTCATCCCAATCCCGACCTGATCGACGAGCGTCCGGAGGTATATATCAATATGGGCCTGACGGCCGAAAATGTAGCCGGGAAATACGGCGTGAACCGGGAAGACCAGGACGCTTTTTCACTCAGAAGCCATCAAAACGCTATCAAAGCGTGGAAAGAGGGCTATTTTGATGATCAGATCACACCGGTGGAAGTCAAACATAAATATGTAACGGCCGGCGGGGAGGTGGAAGAGAATGCCTTCAGTTTCAGGCAGGATGAAGGCCCGCGCAAAGATACATCCCTGGAGGCCTTGAGCGGCTTGCGGCCGGTGTTCAAGCAGGGAGGGTCGGTGACCGCCGGCAATTCCTCTCAGATGAATGACGCCGCTTCTGCAGTTGTAGTGATGAGCCGGGAGAAGGCCGACGAACTGAGCCTGACGCCAATGGCCCGTTACCTGGGCTTTGCAGTCGGGGGGGTGGCTCCGGAGATCATGGGAATCGGTCCTGTTGAAGCCGTCCCCAAAGTGTTGAAGCAGACGGGGTTGAGTTTGGATGATATCGACCTGATTGAACTCAACGAGGCATTTGCTGCCCAAAGCCTTGCGGTGATCAGAGAACTGGGGATGGACGAAGACATAGTGAACGTTAACGGCGGTGCCATCGCCATGGGCCACCCGCTCGGTTGTACCGGCGCCAAACTCTCCACACAGATTCTCTATGAACTCAGGCGCCGAAAAAAACAGTATGGCCTTGTGACCATGTGTGTCGGCGGCGGTATGGGCGCGGCGGGAGTTTTTGAGGTGGTATAGGTGATATTGATGATTGTAAGTTAGGGGGTTATAGAACTGTGATTGATTCTGGCGAGGGGATTTTTTTATGAAAGAAATCAGGAGTCAGAATTCAGAAGTCAGTAGTCAATAGTCAGAACGAGTATGAATTCTCCCATTCCATGGGAACCTGGAGAACATCCATGACACACTCTATTGAACACTTCCCATGGGGTGGATGTACACCTTGTAACTCCTGACTCCTGAATTCTGACTCCTTAATACTTCTCCATTCCTCAACAAATATTGACACCGAAACAACACTTAAATTCAGACCAATGTTCAAACCCGACACCCTAAAGAATAACACCATACTCATCACAGGCGGGGGGAGCGGATTGGGCCTATCCATGGCGAAGACGTTTGCCGGGCTGGGCGCCGGCATTGCTATTTGCGGCCGGACTGAAGAGAAACTTAAAAAAGCGGCTGAGGAGATCCGAAGGGCAGGAGAGGAGGCGGAGTTGGAATCAGGACCTGTTGTCCGGTATTATTCGGCGGATGTACGGGATTATGAGCGTGTCAGTGAGATGATCGGGTCGGTAGTGGAGGATTTCGGTTCGCTGGAGGGGTTGGTGAACAATGCCGCCGGAAATTTTCTGAGTGCATCCGAGGATCTGTCGCCGGGCGGGTTCAAGGCAGTGGTGGATATCGTGCTGCACGGGAGTTTCAACTGCTCGCACACGTTCGGCAACTACCTGATCGGGAACAAAAAGAAAGGAAATATTCTCAACATTGTAACAACCTATGCCGAGGGAACCGGTTCGGCGTTTGTATTGCCATCGGCCTGCGGAAAAGCGGGGGTTCTGGCCATGACCCGCTCTCTTGCCTACGAATGGGCTGCTTATGATATCCGTGTGAATGCGATAGCACCGGGTCCTTTTCCGACCGAAGGAGCGTGGACACGCCTGTTTCCCACCAAAAAGTTTGAGAAAAAATATCTCGATAAAATTCCGGCCGGCCGCTATGGAAAGCACGAGGAGTTGGGAAGCCTGGCTGCTTTCCTGATGTCGGATATGGCCGAATACATCACAGGGGAATGTGTTACCATTGATGGTGGCGAAAAACTGGTAGCCGGGCAGTTTAACTTCATCGATCAGCTGATGTCGCGCAGCAAGCTGAAGAAGTTGTTCAAAA
>SKRC01000027.1 GCA_007118695.1 Balneolaceae bacterium
AGAGAGACCAATCCGGCGTCAGGTTATCCGTATAGGATAGCAGGAAGTCGGAATTGAATTCCAGCGAGTTGTTCTCGTTGACCTGGTACCATCCCGCCATGATACTGCCGAAGGACTCGTTCATATCCCTGCGCTCCCAGGAGTTCTGTCGTCCGTCATAAGCGGCGCGCCCCATCAGGCTCAGGTTTTCCGTAAAGTTATAGGTCAGCGATGCAAGGGCAATCACCCGTTCGCGGGTATCTGTCCTGTTCATGTTATTAATGGTCCAGTATGGGTTGACCCCGGTTCCACTGCCACCTACACCCACGAAATTGTGACGTATGGCACCCGTATCGTCAATCCATTCATACTGCCTCAGCTGCTCAGTTGACATGTTTCGTGGCAACCGGTACGTCTGGCGGTATGGGTTTCTCAGGTTTTCACCCTGCTGAAGCCAGTCATCGATATCTTGCCGCATATAGGAAAGCCGTGAGTCCGCTGAAAGCCTGTTTGTAAGCTGACTCGTAATTCTCAAAGATACATTGTGACGTTCCAGATCGTTTCCGCGCGTGATCCCCTGTGCATCCGTAAAGGTATATGAAAACATAGTTTGGGTTCTTTCTCCACCGATGTTTGCACTTAGGTTGGTAGCGTTGGTAAAACCGGTTTGCATAACGTCTCTGACGTTGTTCGGCTGAGGAAGAAATGAATACGTCTCTCCAGCTCGGCTGGGATCGGGCGTCCAGTGCTCCACTGTCCGGCCATCCATTTCCGGTCCCCAGGAGGTGTCGGCCGTGCGGTCATATACACCACCGCTTCCCTGGCCGTATACATTTTGAAACTCGATCGGAAGGATCGGGCGTTCAACTGTAAACGTATTGCTCAAACTGACCTGGACCACACCTGCCTGACCCCGCCTGGTAGTGATGACAACCGCTCCGTTCTGCGCCGCGCTACCATACAGTGCAGCTGCATTCGGGCCTTTCAGCACGTTAATACTTTCAATATCATCAGGGCTCAGATCTTCTATGGACCCGCGAATCGGCACCCCGTCGAGAATATAAAGCGGCTGGCTGTCGCCCGTCAGGGAGCGGTCTCCGCGAAGCACAACCCGCGAACTGGCGCCTACTCCAGCCGAGCTGCGGGTGACCGACATCCCGGCGACCCGGCCTTGCAGTGAATTTACAACATTGATTTCACGTGCTTCAGCTATCGACTGCACCTGCACATCCTGTGTGCTAAAGGTGATAGATCTTGCCGCACGTTCGATACCAAAAGCGGTAACCACCATTTCCTCACCGACGATAACAAATGGAGTCAGTTCCATATTCACTGTTGAGCGCCCGTCGATCGCAACTCTCTGGGTCTGATACCCTACGAATGAAAACACCAGCGTTTCATTCAAAGAGGGTGCATTCAACTGATAGTTTCCGTCCACATTGGTTGCCGTACCAATATTGGTACCCTCAACGACCACAGTTACACCGGGCATTGGCTCTCCGGTTTCGGCATTGGTAACCGTACCGCTAACCTGTTGTGCTTGTGCACTGGTGGCAAAAAGGCCGAAACAAAGCAGCCCTCCTATCAACAATGAAAAGCATGGTAGCAATTTGCTATTCATAAGTAGCTCCTGTTAGTTTAGTGAGTAATTAACCTGTTTAGTTTCCTGAACACACACCTTCTTAGCATTGCCGTAAAATTTCACCTTAAGAAACCCAACCACTTGAGAAACCCATTAAAATAGCGGATAAGCAAGCTATACAGCATGCCGGAAAGCTTTACATTTATTAATCTAATTTAACATGTTGTAAATTGACAATTTTAAAACAAAAATCAAGTAACATAAAAAAAAATTGATATAGCCGCTTTAAAGCCCGTAGGAGGCTTTTTTATCCATTCTTTCTATTGAAAATTTATTGCATCGAATCTTCCAGGCAGGTTCAAAAAGCCTGCCTGCTTGATTTTTACATTTAAAATACATGAGAGTTTTTATGAAATGTTGCAAGGACTTCTTTTTACAACACAACATATATAATGATCTGCCAAAAATATCAAAGAGGCCTGACAAAATCGCTGATGCGTTCAAACAATGCCCTGTGGCAGATTTCGCAGTTACATCTGCCATCTACACGTCAGCATGTCGCCGCCCCGTCGGAGCGGCTGCCACCCCTGCTATTATCCCCAAAATGCAAATGATAAAATCAGATTGCGTTACAGGGTGATATGACCAGGTTACCTTACAGGATGATTTAATCAGGTTATATCTTACATTCAATCCTGAATCACGATTGCACCTTCACCTGCGGGAACTTCGATCACTATCAACCTGCGGTTGCTATCATAGCGGAGATCACGAGCTGTTTCCCCGTTAAGCATGACCGATGAGGGTTGGGAAGGTACAGCAATCTCTAGCGTGCCTGCATTACTGCGATAGTATTTCAGCCCGTCGCCGGAAAGTTCGAAAGTGACGGGTTCATCGGAAACCACTACAGGTTCGCCACCTCTGCGGAACTCCGTCGCCTTTGCAACAAAAGTGCGATCTTCACACCAGGTCATGGCCAGAGCGTCGGTAAACATATTGTCGATGCTGTACATCCGCCCCGGCTTCGTGCTGAAGGCAAAATTGCGACCTGAAACCACACCTGACATGTAGCCCTCACCCCTGCGGGTGGTTACGTCGGGAGAAGCATCTGTATCGGTCGTGGTAAACAGATTTGCCATCACCAGGGGATACCCGTGTGTGTGACTTGTACTTGCGGTAACGGTTAGTTTACCCGAACGCTCAAGAGGATGTTCTCTCTGGAGTTTTCTGAGAAAATGAGGGGTTTCAACAGCTTTTACATCCACATAAGCAGGTGCCAGATGGTTGATGTGAAGCGTTGCATCACCCCGGGTAATCCTGGATGCATTGTTACCTGCTTCGATATCGGCCAGGTGTTCGGTGTGATAGAGCAGTGTTACATCTCTGTCGGTGTGACCCGGTTGGGTCGTATCGAGCATCAGCAGCACACCCGGCTTGATGAAGAGCGCATTTCGACTGAGCGATTCTACATCCCAATAAATCCTGCCGATATCACCGGTAGAGAAGGCGGCGTCCTGCCCGTCAAGAAAGTGATCGATAAATGCATGGTCGTGAAAACCGGGTGCAAAGTTCAGATGATCGCCGATTCGCTGGCTCTGGGGGTTATCGTCGATAAGTATGGTGGATTTTGAGACCGGCTGGATGTGTACAGATTCGAACAGCGGATCGTCATACCTGCCGCTGTCGCCGATCGAACGGCTTCCAATGATAAAAATCTCGCCCCGGTCAGCTAGCCACATGGCACCCTGATCGTGATGTTGATGGTTATAGAAAGGCCCGGTTCGCATGGTGAAAATGAAATCCTCGTCTTGCCAGCCGTCCCTGAAGACCGTCGTACCGATACCCCGGAACTGCCGGACAGGATTTTTGTCATACGAACTCTCCAGCGACACATCCCGCGTTTCAAAAAGCACATCTTCAAAAGTCTCACGTTCCTTGAGGTGGTTGTACCACCAGTTTAGCAGCGGATCGTCCTGCATCTCCAGCAGGAAAGCCCAGTCGGACCGGCGTGCAGTGCTGATCATACTGCCCGACTGGCCGAACTCAAACCAGCGGTTTTCTTCTAAAAATCCTCCCCAAATATATTCCTTGTATGTGTTCGCAAGCGGGTCGGAGACATCGATGTTGAATGCATTTTTCAGTGATGGAACGGCTTCTACCAGGTTGCTGATGCTTGAGGAGTAGTAGCCGAGACCCTCCCCATAGGCTCCGTATTCGGTATCGGTCGACTTTTCAAGAAACTCATAAAACTTGAGCATTGCGCCGGTGAAGTACGGCTCCATGTTTTCCGTCTGCGGACTGTCGCCGAAGATGGCTGCCATAGTCATCAGTGAACCGCCGATCACATGGGCTATCCAGTTCGAGGTTTTGGGGGTGATGTTATCGTTGTAGACATAGGTGCGATGGGCAGAGCGTATGATATGGTCCATGAATGCACGCTCTATTTTTCGGCGCTCGTCCGGGGTCATCAGATCGTACACCAGATCGTAGGCCTCGGCCACAGGATGCGACCAGCGTCCGGTTCTGTGCTCGCTGAACCGGCCGCGCCTGGTCTGCCAGGGGTGTGTCCAGTCGGGCCATGACGCTTGCGCAAGCAGTACGTCCCGTACATACTCACCCGCCTCGCGGTCGCCGTGAAAAGCGTAGGCGCGCGAATTCCACTTGACCGCCTCCCCGGTATGGTAGATGCGTGAACCCCATGCGCTCCATGAAGGCAGCCAGTCTTCGTCAGGGAACTGGTCCAGATCGTACACCAGGTTCTCTACCGGAACACGCTCGCGCTGCATCTTCGCATTCTCCAGAATCTCTTCATACACACCCTGGAACCGCTCCTGCCGGAACCGTTCCTGCATCCAGGCTATCCGTTCTTCATTCATGCGAAGCCGCGGATGCCTGCCGGCGATATCCTGCGGTGCGATATGTATGGTGAATTCCGTTTCGGACAATCGCCCGGAGCCGTCATAGGCCGCAAGCCTGCCCCGATACAGTCCTGCCGGGAAGTTGAGATTCAGCGGATCCAGTACCCATCGGTCGCCATTGCGGTTCAATGCACCTTCATAAACGATCTGATGCTCATCGGTAAACAATGCGATTTCAATTTCTACCCGTTGCGCGTCCACCGGCCAATTTCCACTCAGGCGAAACTCATCGCCGGGGTAATAGTGCTTTTTGGGGATATAAGGAGCAAACTCGGGTAACTTGTAAACAGCAGGTTCGGCGAACCGGAAGGCCGTCGCACGTGCGCCCCTGAAGACAATGTCATCTAGCCCCAGATAGATCGGCAAATCCGGATCGGCCTCAGGAAACTTTGCCAGAAAAGCTAGTGCATAAATTTTAATCCGGTCTTTGCCGGCCAGTTCGGGGTTTTCTCGAACAAAATCATTAAAATCCACCTCTTGCATTACCCACCCGTTGGTTTCCGGGGCAGGCAGGGTCACATCCAGCTTGCCGTATTCTCCGGCGGCAAACCGGACCTTGATAAATTCGGCATCAAGATGTGTTTTCAGGTAGTATCTAAACCGGACGGTTGACTCCGGCACCAGGTACATATCGAGTAGCTTCTGTGCCCCAGCGTAGTTGTCGACATTGGCAAAAGGTGTCACTTTTTGTACAATCGAAACATTGGAATCACCGGGCACCATCTCGTTGGTTCGGAAGTTGGGGTCGTAGGCAGTATCCTGCCAGAGGGGATACGCCGCCCAGGCGCCGAGCGTACGATCGCTGAAATCCGAAGAATAGGTCCACGGCTCCAGCACCACGTGGCTATGGATCGGATCCGGGTTGAAATTTCCGGCAGGTGGTTTTTGATTGGCCTCACCCAGGACATTGAACGCGGAGCCGGCGGTGGCATTGGTGAGGATTAATTTTTGATTCCCGCCATCCGGATCTGTATACAATATATCCGGGGTGTCCGGGATATTGTTCGCAGCAGCCGGCCGGTTTAAAAGCAACTCTTCACTCCCGATTGCTGCCGTTGCTGTCAAATACCCGCTCATGACTATCAAAACTCCAAAAAGAAAAATTATTCGCTGCATAGAAATGATCTGTTAAATTTTATGCCGGTTTAGCTAATCCTCCCATCAGTCACCTGTCATTGCCGTCTACTGTTCCCCGAACGGATTGGATATTGCCAGCAGATCCATTACTCTGTCACCACCGCGTTCAAATCGCCCGAGTGTATAGACCGTACCGTCGGGGCCAAATGCAATGGATTGGGCATCGGTTATCCGGCTTCCATCCGATGTTTTTATAGGGCCGTGATCGGTATACGTACCGGTTGGAATGTGCCAGGTTACCAGATGGGTATTTTCAATTTCCCTGGAATGCAAGCCCAGCTCTTCTGCATTGTCACCTGAAACCCGCTGGCCGTCGATATAGATCGGACCTCCCGTAAGATAGTAGAGGGTTTCGCCATCCGGCCCCAGATCAAATCCCAGATAGCCATAGTAGTATTGATCGAACATGCCGCTTTTCCTTGAGGGTACCGAAGTGATCCGCTCCACCAGCTCGAGGCTCGGCTCACGCGGATCAAAACGAAACAGATAGCCCGATTTGCCGTGCACACCGTAAGCCACTTCCTCGTCGGGATGCCATACTATTTGCCGCCATCCATACGCCATGGACCCCGGCCGTGTGGGGTCGTGCTCACCAAAATAATCGCGCCTTAAATCGACTCCTTGAACCATTTCAAGGGCATTTGTATAGGGACTGTAAGAAAAGATATCCCCGTCAGCTGTCGAAAAATAAACCGATCCGTCTTGTGCATCCACAAACAGTGAGCGGCCCAAAACGCGAAAATCTTCACCCGGTGTTCCCGCTTCTCCCCGGCCGGAGACAAGGCCCAAATCGTGAAACTCTCCTGCATCGATGTCATAATGAATGAAATATCCCAGGGGCCAGGTGATGCCGTAGAGATGGCCGCGTTCGGTGTCCATGGTCATGGAAAGTATCCCCTCGTTGTCAGGAGCCATGGCCAACCGCTCATACTCACCACTGGAAAGGTCGTACGAAAGAAAATGACCGCCGGGATACGGTTCATATCCCTCACGTGTCAGAGCTACCTCCCCGTCCAGGACAGAACCGTGCACACCCACATGGGTCGATATGTAGAGTTTGCCATCGCGCTCATAAAAGTTGGCATGGCTTTTACCCTGGGGTATCATCGGTATTTCGGTTCCGTCGGTCACTTCTGTCAGATCGGCAAGCATTTCGATCTCGTCTGTTTCCGGATCATAGACAAAAAACTGGGCGCCCTGATCGATGTCGGTTGTGGAGAACGAATAGTAGATTTTACCGTTGGAAGCGGAAGAAATAGAGTTCCATGTATTTCCTGCCTGCTCAAAGCCGGTATTGAACGGAACAGCTACCGGTGTTTTCATTGAAGTATAGCTGCGATTATTTTGCGTATCGCTTCGATCGTCTTGTGCATTGCAGGAGATGAGCAGAAAGACTAACAGAACCGACAGTACCGGTACAACGGATGCAACGGATTTTACGGGCATTGGGAGGAGGGATGTTCTCATTGCGCTTTACGTTTGTTAATGTTGATTTGTAGCATTGCCAGAGGCAATTAAGTGTAAAAAACCTTGATTATCAAAGCATTTGTAAAAAATTTCAAAAAAATTTGCCCAAGGTAAGAGATCAAACTCCGGGTGAATACAAGCATCGTTTAAAACAAAATATACAGTATTTCACGCTCAGTCCGATCTGCCTGCAAACGTGAAACAACTCTTCAGGATCTGCTTAAATGGCTTTTACCGGAAAGAAGCGAGGCCGAATCCCTGTCAAGATAAACTGTACAATCTTCGTGATGTTGAAGGATGGACGAGGGATACTTTGGGCTCACATCACCTTCCAGGCAGTTGCGGACCGCCACAGCTTTCCGTTTGTCGGGCACCGAACAGATGATAGCTCTGGATTTCATGACTTGTTTTACAGACATACTAATTGCCTTAGCCGGCACTTCATCCACTGAGTCAAACCAACCTTCCCCCATCTGCTGTCTGCGGCATACTTTGTCGAGTTCTACAATGATATACGGTTCTTCGGTCTGGAAATCGGCCGGCGGATCGTTAAATGCCAGGTGGCCGTTTTCACCAATGCCTACCAGCGCTACATCTACCGGATGCAGTGAAATGAGCCGCTTGAGCCTCTTGCACTCTTTATGGGGGTCGGACGCATCGCCCTCTACCAGGTGCACTGCCTTCAGCGCGGGCAATTTTGAAACAAATCGCTCTTTCAAAAACTTTCTGAAGCTTGCAGGGTGAGTATCTGTCATACCCAGGTACTCATCCAGATGAAAGACAATTAGTTTTGACCAGTCGATGCCGGTGGAGTTGATCAGACTCTCCAGTATCTCGAACTGACTTGCTCCCGTTGCCACTATAATGCTTGCATCCCCTTTGCGTCGGATCGCTTGCTTGATTTTCCGGGCGGCCTGTTCCGCTGCAGCACGTCCCAACTCCTGTTTGGTATCGTGTAATTCTATCTTCATCAAACTGATCTATTCAAATTTCAGGATGCCGAAAAATTCGGGCCTGTGAAAATCGGGATCCGGGAGGTCCACATGCGACCATGTAAGCCAGTGCGGGTGCGAAGTTCGATCGCCGATTTTATAAAAGTTGGCTCTCCACTCAACTCCCGGGGCCGGAGGGGTGACATCGGTAAATTCGGTCAGAATGTTAATAGGTATGCGGAATTCGATAGTCCAGGTAACCGGATCGGTAATTTCAGGCTCCACGATACGGGGCATCGAGTGAGCCAGGTCGATTTCTTCGAACGTGGATTTCGGAATACTCACCCGTTCTACCCCGCGTGCTTTTTGAAAAGCAAACAGTGCTGTTCCGCCACAATTCACTTCCAGATTGAAATAGCCTTTTGAAATGTCATCACCCGGCACAAAGAAAAATTCTACGCAACTGTCCGTATATACCGGTCCCTGATATTCATCCACCACGCACCGGACGTATTGATCATCAACGTGGAAGATCACATAAACTGCTTCGTCATCATACGCTACCCTGGCGTGGGTGTCGGGTCGGTGCTCCGGTTCATCGCCCATATAGTTTCCCAGGTGAAGAGAGGTTATATCTCTCCAGGGATCTTTGTTCCAATTGCTGTCAATCTCAACGGATTGCGAGAGCCGGGTGGCTGTATAGACATAATCACCATCGTTTTCATCGGTAGCCGAACAGCCCGTAGTGTGAAGAATAATCATTGTGATGAGGAACAGGATGGTTTTGCGATTCATAGTTGTGTTTAATATTCTCGTTTGATTAAGCCTGAGGGTTTATCGTTTGTTGCAGAGGTCAAAACATAAAACTGGTGTCTGGGGAAAGCGGCTGCAGCAGTCCTCCCCGGTAACGACTGGTGCGCTGTTGTTCTCCTTCAGGATCTCACGTATCTCATTGACCGGATCTATGATCACCTTCAGGTTTCGGGAGGCCGGTACATCGTCGAATGTGAGACTGATGCGCCGGGGTATGAAATCGGTTGGAGCCTGCAGCCTCCCGATAACAGTTTCCTGCAGGACGGTTTCCCCGTCGAGCAGCCGGACGGTGATGTTTTCCGCTTCTGCGTTGCCCAGGTTGTGCACAGTGGCCGTAACCGTTCCATCGCGGTAGACCGCGCCCCACGGATTGATGGCCAGGTCGGGCAGTGCATCCGGCCGCCCGAAGCGTTCGATCTGCTCCACACGGATGACCAGAGGTGTGCGCGGCGGCAGCGGCAGCTCGACGACGTCAAAACGGGCCAGCTCCTTTTCGGTCGACCAGAGCGATTCGCCTGCCTGACCGGTTCCGCCGGGGTCGGCGTAGATACCGACCCGGTAGCGTCCGTTCTGGATACGCGTCAGGCGCATCTGCAGGTTGCGCTTACGCTCGTCGAATGAATACGCAGCGGCTTCAAAAGTAGTGTCATCAGCCAGCAGAACAACGCGCGCGACATCCGGCCCACCGCCTGCCGGCCACATCACTGCAAGATCGGGACGGGCGTCCCAGCGTGGTCCGTGAGAGCCTCCCAGCATGGTACCGTACATGTAGCGTGAGCCGTAGGGGCCCTGGGTGGTCGTGTGGAT
>SKRC01000165.1 GCA_007118695.1 Balneolaceae bacterium
CCTCGCCGTTGAGCCAGAGTTCCATGCCGTTGGCCCAGTCCCAGTTCAACACGATATGGTTCCACTCCGACTCGTCCCAAACCGTATCGGACTGAATTTCATGGCGCACATAGCTTGCATCACGAAGATACGCCCCGAGTCTGTAATCTTTATCCAGGAAAACACCCAGAAGGTCGCGCTCGGTGCGACCGAAAGCAACACTCGTCTGTTCGAAAATCAGACCATAGAAAGGCGGCTCGCCTTTTGCCCAGAATGCGACGGCGCCCAGACGTGGATTGATCCGCCCGGTGCCCCAGAGCATCGGCTGGGTATAACCCATGGTGTTATCCGGTCTCGTGTTGAACATGGCGGCAGTCACCAGGTCAAGGTCAATGCCTGTCATGTTATGGGCATCTGGTGGGTCGGGAATGAAATTAGTGCGAATGGCCTGGCCAAATCGGCCTATCGGGAAGTCGATCTTGCGTTGTTCGAGAGATCTTCTGCCCGACAGCTCAATGAACTCCTCTTGTAGAAAATCCGGGTTGTCGAAAGACAGATGGAAGGAGACCGGGGATGTGCGTAGCTCACGGTCCACGACAGACTGATAAGCGTCGGACTGACTATAGCCATTGATCCCGGTCAGCCAGATGATAACAGTTAAAAGGCAGGCAGCGAATTTTGGAAAACAGTCGGACAGCATATGGAGTATTGTAGTTCAGTGTTTACGGCACTTGTGCCACTTATCGCAGGTGATGCTTCCGGGTAGGCAAACACCCCTCGGTCAACAGGTCAAGAACTGGCCGTAGATAAGGCCGGTTGAAACGATACCCACTTATGAATAACTAATTAGGGAATATTGATTTAAAATCCAAAATGAATAGCGACAGGAACACCTTTCCCCATCAAGCTGCCCACAACAGAAGAAAATACCAGCAAGCCAGCGTCAGGAACGATAAAGGTACACCGAATCCGACCATAAGCGTCGCCAGACGCGGGTTTAGCCCGAAAGTCATTGCCAGGATCGAGCCGGCTATCATAGGTGCCATGGCTGCCTGCATAATGCTTACTTCTACCATGAGGCCGCTGCCGCCGAACAAGATGACGTATAGAAAATACAGAAATGCCGGTGCGACGAACAATTTGTAGCCCAAACCGTACACCAGTGGCAACAGATGTTTTCTATCCATGTTTATTTGTAATTGCAGCCCAACCGAAATGAGAGCCAGAGGGATGACGGTTGCCCCAAACCTTTCCAGAACACCAAGTGCAACTCCTTCGGCCTGTACGCCGGAAACATTCATGATCAGTGCGAAAATAAAAGTAATAAAAGGAGGGAAGAGAAGGATTTTTTTCAGGATGAGCCTTTTTCTGGTTGTCCCGGCGGAATAGATGGAGGCGATGATGATGCCGAATGTTGTGATAGCTACAAAAGAACCGGGTTGATCGACCATCAGTGCGATCTGGAGTGCATCACTCCCGTATAGCGCTTCAATGACCGGTAATCCAATAAATGCGGTGTTTCCGAACCCTGCCGTCAGAAGCAGGCAGCCTGTGGTTTCCCGGTCCCAATTAAAAACTTTACTGAGCGGTGGAATTACAAGCATCGACAAAAACAGTACAATCCATGAAGTCAGAATGGGATACAGCAAAGCCAGTTCCAGCTCTATTCGGGGTATATGAATCAATGCAAGGGCAGGAAGCGAAATGTAAATAACGAATTGATTCAGCGCTGCAGGAGCATCATCCGGAAAATCTTTTACCCTTTGGAGCAGGTATCCGATAAGAAGACAAGCAAGTACCAGTACAATATTGACCATAAAGTTGTGTAAGTTTACGGATTCGGGCAGAGCAGGCGGCAGCCCGATGCAGGCCGGGACTGTCCGATTAAAATCGGTCCGGGTGATTTACAAAAGCCGTCGCAAAGATGACCTGCATTCGATTCAACAGACTTCCCCTTCGGTTATTTACGATGTCAGAAGATTTTGCAAAACCTCTGCAATCGGTAAAATTTAATAAATGATTCACTATTTTAGTTGATCGTATTTATTGATGATCTAACCTGCGTGGATATGAGGGGAAAATCGAGAATAGGACGTGGCAGTCCAGCAGTGATTGCCAGGAGGTGAATGCCAGGCGTATCAACAGATTTCTGCAAGAACTTGACAGTATCCTTTGATCCGGAGGAGCCGGTATCCGATTTTTTCATATATTGGTCCCGTCCACTTACCTGCAGTATTTGCCAGGTGTATTTTTTTAAACTGAGGAGGTTTTGCCCATTCCAAAGCGGCAAAGCACCCTCTGATAAATCATACCGGATAAATAATGAAGAATTTGTTTGACTTACAGGGTAAACGTGCATTTGTAACGGGTGCATCTCACGGGCTGGGCATGGCTATGGCCAAAGGACTGGCAGAAGCCGGGGCCGAGCTGATTGTGAACGGCACTAACCCCGAACGAATGGAAAAAGCAGTTGAAGAGTATGAAAATGAGGGTCATAAAGTCCACAGCTTTATATTCGATGTCACCGATGAAAATCAAGTCAAAGAGCATGTAGGTAAGGTGGAAAAAGATATCGGGCCGATCGATATACTGGTCAACAACGCAGGCATTATCAAGCGTGTGCCTCTCAAGGACATGGAGGTTGAAGATTACCGCAAAGTGATTGACGTAGACCTGGTCGGGCCGTTTATTATGGCCAAGCACGTTGTTAAATACATGATCGAACGCAAAGAAGGCAAGATTATCAATATCTGTTCGATGATGACCGAACTGGGTCGTGACAGTGTAGGAGCTTATGCAGCGGCAAAGGGAGGCCTGAAAATGCTCACGCGCAGCATGGCGACTGAATGGGCACGTTATAACATCCAGGCCAACGGAATCGGACCGGGATATTTTGCAACGGCTCAGACGGAACCTATCCGTAAAGACGGCCATCCATTAAATGACTTTATCATCAACCGTACCCCAGCCGGCCGTTGGGGAGATCCTTCCGATCTGGCAGGTTCTGCTGTATTCCTGGCCTCCAAAGCTAGCGATTTTGTCAATGGCCAGATCGTCTATGTGGATGGCGGTATACTGGCGACGATCGGCAAACCTGCCGAATCGTAACAGCTGCTGTTTTACGGTCTGGTGGCAGAATGGATCATCACTGCGGGGGGTGTGTTCTCCGATTCGATTTTTAACACACCAGTTACACTGATCGACGCTTTCCGGGGTGATCGCCACAGGTACATCGGAATTTGTCGGGGGCAGAGTGTATCATTTCAGCTCCGGTAGTTGCCTAACCGGCTTTTTCTTCTCTATCAGCTAGCAAGGAGGTTGCACGTTGCCACAATTGAATGCAAAATCCCCAAGGATCACGTAGCATGACCATATGGGACCCATCCTCCAGGCGAAATTCATCTGCCAGACTGGCTCCCGCTTCGATCAACCGTTTTTTGTCGCTTTCGGCGTCCCTGGAAACCAATGCCAGATGGATTTGGAGCGGATCCATATTTCTGTAATCGGGTACCTGATCGGGGGGATTCCTGTAGATTTCTATCATTACACGGCCGCTGTCATCAGCTAGAAATGTCAGATATGGCGGCTCTATTTCCTGTTTCACAATTTTCAGTCCCAAATGTTCCACGTACCAGTCGGTCATGGCTCTGGGATCTTCAACATTAAAAGCAAAATGTTCTATTTTCATAGGATCTTTATATGTATCGGTTAAGGCGGATCTAGTGAAATAGAAGTAGCCGAACGAATTCAGTACATCCTGCTGCGCGGAAAGCACAGGCGTTACCAAATGCTGCTTTCCAAAGGCTCTGTTGTACAAACCGCGAGCTTCCTGTGGTACAATCAGCAGGCTTCCCGTTGTTAGCAGAATGACCGGCGTGCAGATGTTGTGCACGTGCCACAGCACCGGGCAGAGTATTAGCTGCTGTAGATGACCCTGCCGGCGATGATGGTTTTATCAACCTGAATATCGTCGTCGAATATGACGATATCGCCATCTTTGCCTTTAATCAGTGACCCTTTCCGGTCATCGATTCCCATGATGTTTGCAGGGGTTGAGGTCATCATTCTGACGGCATCCGTTAATGGTACGCCGGCCAGGTCTATCATCGTACGGACCAGGCGGTCGGTAGTTGCCACACTGCCTGCAAACGACGTCCGGTCGGGTAACATGGCCACACCGTCTGTAATGATCACTTCCAACCCGTCATCGCGCGGGCCCAGGATACTGTCCCCTTCGGGCATGCCGGCGCCCCTCATAGCGTCGGTCACCAGTGCGATTCGGTCGGGGCCTTTAATCCTGTAGATCAGTTTTAAAAGTGATGCAGGCAAGTGTTTGCCATCTGCAATCACTTCCACATTCATCTCTTCAATCAAAAAAGCACTCTCCACGGCTCCTGCATAGCGGAAGGCGTCCCTGCGGGTTACGCCAAGCATGCCTGAATAGAGGTGGGTGGCCAGGGTGTAGCCGTGCTCAAAGGCGGTCAGTACCTCTTCGTATACTGCACTGGTATGCCCCATGGATGGCATAACACCCTGAGACAAAAGATATTGGGCGAATTCCAGTGCTCCATCACGCTCGGGCGCCGAATCCCATCGTTTTATGACTGATGTGCGCGACAAAATATCCTTGTATTCCGCGGGATCCGGGTCCCGGATATATCGCGGATCCTGCGCTCCGCGCTGATCCATCGAATAGTAGGGGCCTTCCAGGAAGATACCTTCAAACTGAGCACCTGCATTGTTTTGGGCATCCGCCTGCTCGTATAATTCCAGATTTCTCAGAAGAGTATCCACATCTCCCGACAAAGCGGTAGGGTACATGGTGGTTGTCCCGTGTCTTGCATGGGTTTCAGCCGCTCTGAGGAAGGCATCGACTTCCCCGTCCAGAAAATCATAATCACCTCCTCCATGCACATGAAGGTCAACAAAACCGGGTGCCACGTACTGCCCTGCTGCATCTATCTCTGTTGCACCCGGCACATCAATATTGCCTTCCCGGACATCGGTTATTTTGCCATCGGTCACCACAATGGTTCCCTGTTTGATGATACGGTAAGGGGTGATTATTCGTCCGTTAAATATTTTCAATGTACCGCTGCGGCTGCCTGAATCTCCGGCAGAAACCGGTGAGATTGCTGATTGACCGAAAGAGGAGAGGGGAACCGCACTTCCGGCTCCTGCAGCGATGGAAATGGCTCCCAGATTTTTAAGAAATTCCTTGCGGTTTTGGCCTTTTTTCATGGTTTTTAAGATGGATTAACAATTGATTGAATTGACTACACGGATATTGTTTATTTACATTGATAAACGGTGTTTTCCCACAATGCAACCGTTTGCATTTCTGCAAAGCGAAAGCCGGCCCTGCATCTGTTAAAATCATACATCCAGTTTGGATGCACTGTCTTTATCGATGTATAAAATGCCGTTGGGATGTGTGCGAAGAATTGTGGAAGGGTAGTTTTCCTGCATTTCACTTTCCAATGTATGATAGATGGCATCTGCTTTGGCGGTGCCGGGTACGATCGTGTAGGTAAACTCCGATTTTAACAATGCAGGAATGGTCAGGGTGAGTGCATGTGTGGGTACATCGTCAATTGTTTCAAACATGCCATCGTTCACCTGCTGGTTTCTGTTTTTTTCATCCAGATCTACAACCTTTACTACTTTACGATCATTGAAATCGGCAACATGAGGGTCGCAAAATGCGAGATGGGTGTTCTCCCCGATCCCCAGAATGCAGATATCCGTAGGGTAGCGGTTCAACAGCCCTGCATATCGCGCACATTCATCCTCGAGGTCGTCGGCCAGGCCGTCAAAATAGTGGACGGACCGAAACGGAACCTGCTCAAATATTTTCTCTTTGAGAAAGTTGCCAAAAAGCTGTGGGGCATCCTTGTCCAGGCCTACATATTCATCCATGTGGAAGGCATTGATGCGATCCCATTCGAGGTCTCTATTTCTCAGGGAAGCCAGAAATTCATTTTGAGACGGAGCTGCTGCAAATACGATATTGATGTGTTCCTTGTCTTTCAGCAATTCACGGATTTTGCTGCTTACGTCATCGGCAGAAATTTCCCCCAACTCTTCCCTGGTATCAAAAATTTTAACCTTTAATTTTTCAACGGTGATTTCTTTCATTCCCATGTTCGTTTTGTTTAGTGTTATTTGGGGAGGCATAGACAAACCCCCTGGTTTGATGAATGCAGGCTATACTGTTCAGGTTCAATTACAATAAGTTTTGCAAAATCACCTCGTGGAATCATTGCAAAAAATGAGCGGCTATCTGCCTCCCGACAGCTGTCGGGACGTAATCGGGCTCATTTTTTTCCGTGCACCCTGCAACGTGCAGCGGTAAGAACTTCGCAGGCAAGGAGAAAGTAATCCCGGAAGCCTTTGAAATTTGTGCTAAAAATGAACATAACAACACCTTATATAATAGGCAAACGTATTTGCCTGCGATACTCCCGACAGATATTTTTTAATGATCCGCCTGTTGATTTAAATAGTTGATCAACAAAGACATATTTGCGGAATAGACCCGGGTTGAGATATATTTCCTGTCGGAAGTGTCGCGTATCGGCGCTCCGTATTCATCGCCGTGCAAGGCTGTATTGGACTCCTCTCCCGTTTCAGAGACGGTGTATGGGTCGCTTATCCTCTCGCCGGTTGAAAGCCAGCGCCCCTGACTGTCCAGAGAATGAATCAGGGACTGTACTTCGGATGGGTCGGGGATCCGGCTGGTGGTACCCAGGCTCAGGTCATAGTATTGTTGCGGTGTGTGTGCACCCTGAAAGGGTTCCACTTTCAACGGAGAGTTTTTCGTTGCCTCATCCGGCGGTAATGCATTGACTCTTTCGTATTCTTGTCTGAGGCGGTCGATGTTGACAGTTGTTTTCTGGCCGTAGTGTCTGATCAGGTTTTCATCGCTGTAGTCCCACCAATACCGGCCATTCCTCACATTTGAGCCGCTACGGTGGTTATAAATAGGCTTGTTGGTCCCCGGTTCCAAATGTGCTGCATGTGTGTAGCGCCCGCCTTCCGTCGCTTCTTCAGGCAGCCGGGAATTCTCCAGAAATTCTATCGCATCCGGGATGCGTGCCAGGAATTTACGATCTCCGGTATACTTGTAAAAGTCCATTAATAACATAGCGTGGTTGTAGGTGGTTGCCGGACGCACGGAAGGAGGCTCGTACGTACGCGCACTGGCTGGTTCCAGTTCCATGTTATATTGCAGTCCCCAGCCGGCCTGCGGGTTGCCTTGTTGGGTGATCAGGTAGAAATTCATGCCACGCCGGATCGGATCCAGTAACCGTTCTTCTCCTAGGGTGAGGTAGCAGTTGATCAGAAACTCTATATTGTTGCGAATCACATCATCATTAAACGTGTAATACGAGCTGTAATCAGGCAATCCGTCTTTGCTGAATTCATTTCTGAGTGGGTAGCGCTGTGGCCAGCCGCCAAGCGGATACTGACTCTCAAGGATGAAATCGATTGCCTTGTCCAGAGCCGGTTTAAACCTGGGATCAAGTTTTACAAGATAGATCCGCAGCAGAAACTGGGCGGCGCTGGTAGTCACATAGTCATCAAATGTGGCATTTCCGTAATAGTGATAGAATTCTTCAAAACCCCAGGCATTTTTCCCTATGGTATCATACCACCGTTTCAGTGAACGGTCACCGGCAAAATCAACCAGGTAATTCCAGCCACCGGCTTCATGTTGGCCCCAGATCAAAGCTTTGGCCGCTTTTTCAGCTGCATGGTAGTAGTATTCATCACCTGTTGCATTATAGGCATTCAGAAAAATATCACCCATTCCAACCGTTCCTCCGGGTGGCTGGATCCAAATCTGGGTGTCGTAGGCTTCCAGTTCTCCCCAGCGGCGGGAGAAGTCTTCATAATAGTGCCAGACGTAACCGCCCCGTGTGCTCACCTTTTCAACCATAAATTGGGTAGCTTGTAGCATGGTCTCCCTGGCTTCGGAGAAAAGGTCATCGGTTTGAGCTTCTGCTGAAGGAGTTAGAATACTCAAAAAGAAAAGAATGACTGTGCAGCGAAGCATGACCGGTGCAGTGTTGATACATTTCATGGCGGTTAATTTATATTCGGTTTATATATTGAATGCATGCAATTTTCACCAGAGTATACGAATTTTGTCCATTCTGCAAATAAATTTTGTAAACGAGGGTGGCCGGCTGACGTTCCGGGTTCCCGTAGGTAGCTATGAAATTGATTTCATTGCCGTAGTGGTAAGGCTCTTGATGATCATCCTGTTTCATAATTGCACATTGGAATTTGATATTATTGGCGGGTATAGTATAATCAGTTGAACCAGAAGTCATCGAGTTACAACGGAAATGAATACACTTTGGCCTTGATCATGACCAAAAATCCTTTTCTTGTACTCATTCCTTAAAGTACAACAAAAACAAAATCATGAAAAAACTGCTATTATTCCTTCTAATGGCTGTATTCCTGGCCGGTTGTGCTTCTCCTGCTTCGCTTCAGGTCGATCGACCAGAAATTGTAAGTGACCCGCCGTTCGATTTTCAGAGCGACAGGTTGCTGGGGACCAATCCCGGGCTGAATGCCAATGTGGTTCTCGAACCGTGGACCTATACCTCGAATTTCAGTGACCGAACACTCGGAGCGTGGGCGTCCTATCCCTTTTGGCAGGACATTGCTTACGACCCCAATTTCCGGACCAATGAAATCATACCCGGCGATCCCAACGTTTCTATCGTGCAGAGAGTGACGCCCTACACAAATGTGGACAATTACGCCGGCGCCCAGAAGCGGTTTGACAAATACCTGGTGCCGGACTCGAAGGTGAAGTTTCGCTATTACCTGAAAACGAACGAGTACGCCGAATACTTCAAGGTCCGGTTTGCTGCCGGAGAGCATGGAAAAATCGACGTGACACTGCCGGCCCCGGAAATTAACAAGTGGGTGTGGGTCAATGTAGACTATGACGATTTTGTTCGTGAAAACCCCGAACTTGCAGGCAAGGACCGGATCAAGATATATGCACTGGCGTTTTTGACCAAGATACCCAAAGCCGATCCCGATATGCCGTTTTATCTGGGGCTGGATGATATTACTTTCAGGGGTGCGCGTGTCGCAGCGTTTCAATTTCGTGAACCGCAGGTACACAAACTACCCGAGTTTACACCCTATATCCCCGTCTCTCACTACCACGCCGGCGACCATTTACAATTAAGTGGTGAATGGCCGGTAAATGCGGAGAGAGTCAGTGTTGAAATTGTCCCCTATACACACCAGGATGAGATAGTTTACGAAGGTGAACTTAGCGGAAACGGCGACAGGTGGCAGCTGGATCCGCTGCGGCTTGATTTCCCGGACGGCTTATACCTTGGACGTCTTACCGCTTATAACGGAAACACGTTTTTGTCACGCACGGAGTTTACTATCCATATCGCCCCGGAGAATATCGGAGGCAAGCATCCTCGCCTGATGTTTAATGAGGAGGGTAAACGGGAGATCCGTGAGAGATTTCAGGAACCGCGTTTTCAGAGGGTGTATGAAAATATGCTCGAAAGTGCTAAAAACCAGCGCGAAAATATTCCGGTCGAAAGTCTTGAATACGACCTTGATCAGTTTCCCGA
>SKRC01000132.1 GCA_007118695.1 Balneolaceae bacterium
GAGCGGGCGATCGGACTCGAACCGACAACATTCACCTTGGAAGGGTGACGCTCTACCAATTGAGCTACGCCCGCAATCCCCGGATTCTCTCCTGCAATCATCACTAACATGATCACGACACGCATAAAAAAACTGACGTTATCCGGTAGTGGGGGGAGCAGGATTCGAACCTGCGAAGGCTTACGCCAACAGATTTACAGTCTGCCCCAGTTGGCCACTTTGGTATCCCCCCATTACGCATACAATTCGTAAAGCAGTTTTCCTTTAATTATTCAATATGTCAAAGTGCTCAAGCCAGCCGCTCCAAAATCTATTAATTCGATTTTGGAAGACCGGGTTATGAGCCAGTGGCCGGATTCGAACCGACGACCGGCTGTTTACAAGACAGCTGCTCTACCCCTGAGCTACACTGGCAGTTGGAAGTCAATATGTCAAATACCACTTCCAAAAAATCGTCCACGCCGGATTCGAACCGGCTTCCCCGGCAGGCCTCGAGCTCACCAAGAGAGTTTATTTGCACTGGCACTTACTCCTGTTTCATCATTAAAGAATCAACTCACAAGTTTGTGCATCACAGTGTCTTTAAAATTACAACACTGCAGCTGCCGGGACCGACCTTCGTACAAGCATTTTTTAGAGCATTAAAAAAATCCGGAATCAACAATTGGCTCAATATTGAGCGTGCAATTGCCAATTCAGCTTGCCTCTATCTTTCAAATCCGGCTTGTACAGCCAAATCCGGGCGTACCTTACCTTTTGTCGAAAGACCCGAAAGCTAAAAACAAAACCGATATATGTCAACCTTTTGCGCATTGTTTTTTAAATTCAATCATTATTTTTTCTTCCGGTACTTTTTCACATAGTATATACGGCCCAAAATGGCCAGGATTATCAATGTCAAAATGACCCAGCCGTAATATCCCAGGTAATCGCCAATTACCTGCCAATTCTCGTGAACAAACCAGCCAAAACCCAACAAAATAGAATTCCACAGCAATGAACTTATGGTTGAACTCAGGATCGTATAATTCACTTTGGTCCGGTATATGCCGGCTGTGATCGCAATCACCGACCGGGTGCCTGCCAAAAAACGATTTGCAACGATCACCCATTGCCCCCAATTTTGCATCCACCGCCTTCCCCGGTCAAAATATTTCATATCGATAAACCGCATCAGCCAAAAACCCTCCCGCTTCTCATCAATTCTGTATCCCCAGAAACTCCCGAATCCATACATAGTCATAAACCCGAATACGGAGGCTACCGTCGTCAGTATTAGCAGGGTCGTGAAATCAACCAGCTGTTCTGCTGCAAGATAACCGCCGAATGCAACCAAAACATCCCCGGGTATCGGGGGAGCTATGTTCTCCGTATAAGCCACAATAAAAAAGATGGTGTAGATGCTCAGCGGGGAGAGTGTAAAAACCCAATCAACCAGGTCATCAAGATAAATTTCCATTTTCTAAAGACCGACCGATTTGATTAATACGACTGCATGCGCCGCAATCCCCTCACCCCTGCCCAAGAAACCCAGGTTTTCGCTGGTGGTCGCTTTGACTGACACCGTGCCGAGATCTATGCTCAGCATCGAGGCTATGGATTGCCGGATTTTATCCATAAAAGGGTTGAGCTTCGGCTCTTCTGCGATTATCGTTGAATCGATATTCTGTATCTGCCACCCCTTCTTTCTCAGGATCCGGTTTACTTCACCTATCAGCACAGCACTGTCGGCACCTTCCCATTCCGGGTCGGTATCCGGGAAATGAGTCCCGATATCGCCAAGTGCCAGGGCCCCGAGAAGAGCATCAGTAATAGCGTGAAGAAGCACATCGGCATCGGAATGCCCATCCAATCCTTTATCAAACGGTATGGTCACCCCCCCGATGATGCAGGGCCTGCCCTCCACCAGTTTATGCAGGTCGTATCCATACCCGATCCGGATATCCATTGGCTTATTCACTGTTTGATTGATTTGAATTCAGCAATAATTCTGCAAGCCGCAGATCAAGCGGGTATGTGATTTTAAAGTTTTCACGCGACCCTTCCACCACGACTACTTGCTCACCCAGGAATTCGACCAGTGAAGCGTCGTCGGTACCCAGGTAATTGTGCTCCCCGGCATGTTCGTAGGCTCTTCGAATCAGATCCCGGCCGAAAATCTGAGGTGTTTGAGCCTGCCAGAGATACTTTCTGTCAGGTGTCTCAAGGATCCGGTATTCGTCACTTATTTTTTTGATAGTGTCTTTCGCAGGTATCGCAAGAATCGCGGCCCCGGCCGAGGCGGCCGCCCTGAGGCAAGCCTGTATCGATTCCTGCTTTACAAAAGGCCGGACGGCGTCGTGGATGGCTACCAGGTCAACGCCATCATCGATAACGTTGATGGCATTATTTATGGAATCCTGCCTTTCCGCACCACCTTCAATGATTTTAAAGGAAACATGTTCCGGCAGGAATTTTTTCACGATGCCGGCCAACTCAATATGCTCTGCCGTGGTTGCAATGACCACCTGCGTCAATGTCCGGAAGCCGGCAAACCTGCTTACCGTATGCCCGAGTATGGTCTTGCCGGCAATTTCAAGGAAAGGCTTTGGCAGATCTTCCCCCATCCGTTTCCCGGATCCCGCTGCTGGAATAATCAATGCAAATCGCTGGCCTGACACAACTCAAAGAATCAACATGACATCACCGAACGTAAAGAACCTGTACTTCTCTTTTTTGGCCTCTTCGTATGCTTCCATCAGGAAATCATAGTCCGCAAATGCTGCAGCCAGCATGAGAAGAGTTGACTCCGGCCGGTGAAAATTGGTAATAATTGCTTCCGTAATCTTAAAATCGTAAGGCGGATAGATAAACTTATCGGTCCAACCCGTACCCGGCTTCGACATGCCACTCGCCATGACACTTGTCTCTATCACCCGCACTGCTGTTGAACCACAGCCAACCACTTTGGTTTTCTTGTTTTTCAGAGCCTTATTGATTTTGTCTGATGTCTCCTGGGATATGAAATAATTTTCCGAATCCATTCGGTGTTTGGTCAGATCCTCAACTTCAACCGGACGGAACGTTCCCCACCCTATGTGCAGGGTTACCGGAAGAAATTCCACACCTTTCTGTTCAAGTTTTTCAACCAGTTCAGGGGTAAAATGCATCCCGGCAGTCGGAGCGGCTACGGCTCCTCTTTCCTTGGCAAATATGGTTTGATACCTCTCCTTATCTTCCTCCTCCGGCTCCCTGTCGATATATGGCGGCATCGGCATCTCTCCGATTTCATCCAGTATCCGGTAGAGATCCTGATTGGATCCTTCAAACAGAAAACGAATGGTTCTGCCTCTCGAAGTCGTATTATCCACAACTTCAGCCATAAGCTCTTCCCCGAAGTAGAGCTTATTGCCAATCCGGATTTTACGGGCCGGCTCAACCAGCACATCCCAAAGCATGTTTTCAGGCTGGAGTTCCCTCAGTAAAAACACTTCAATATCGGCATCCGTCTTTTCTTTCTTTCCTTTAAGACGGGCCGGAAACACCTTCGTATTATTATAGACAATGACATCACCTTTATTCATGTATTTGTGAATGTCGGAAAACTTCTCATGTTTAATGGATCTCTCCTCTCTGTTTAAAACCATCATCCGGGAAGCGTCTCTCGGGTTTACAGGTTTTTCGGGTACATGGAGATCATCCGTTTCAAATTTGAAGTCCGTAAGTTTCATTTTCATAATCAGTAGGGAATTCGTGCACTATAAGATCTGCAAGTTTTAAAGCCTGATAATATAGGCTTTTTCCTCTGGCAGAACAAACCAAACCGGGATATATTGCCTGATAATTTAATCCGGTTCAAAACCGGCCATGCGTTCAATCCATTCCGCTTTTTCGTAACCCGGATATCTCACAGTAAATATGTTAAACGTAAAGTAACTTTATTATTTATAATTCTTTATGACCCAATATTGGAGTCTTCGAAAAAAACACCCTGTTTTCTGTGACATTTCCCCCCTCAGCTGCATTGAATCTAAAATAGCATGCTCAACGTCCCGACAGCTGTACGGGACGTTTCCGCTGCTACTTTATCTTCGCCTTGCTGAGGAAAAAAATGTCTTGAGTAGATATCCGGGCTAATAGTAACAATAATGTGAAAAGGCTTTACAACATACCAGACAGTGGCAGCAAGATTTATCCGGTATCAGTCATGCAATTTTTTTTAAATGATCGCATAAATATATTTACTAATACCTGTTCATTGATTATACTTAACAGTGGTTCATTGCGTTTGATAGCTAAAGGAGAACAGATATGAAAAAATACTTACTAATAGTGACCGTGTTAACTTTTGGTGCCGTGTCCATTGCAGAGGCACAACTCAGGCAGGATCTGAATCGCTCGAACGATTATACCGGAGCAGTGGTCAAGACCGATCAATCCGACAGCGGCGTACTCGGAGACCTGATGCAAAGTCTGAATATGTCCATGAGTCATTCTTACAGTATGAATTTTGGAAGTGTTGGCGGACAGTTTCAGAACTTGAATGCATACACCAATCACATGACATTCGACTTTAGCGAGAACCTGACCGGCCATGTAGACCTATCTGTTTTACACTCACCATTTGGAAACAGTTTTATGAACATGGGTAATAACGATCTTGGAGCACGGGTGATCATTGACCGGGCACAATTGGATTACCAGATATCGCCAAATACCAATTTATCCATCCAGTTCTCTCAGCGTCCTTATCATTCACCTTTTGGCATGGGCAGCATGTACGGCCCCAGAAATCATTTCAGGTATTAAGTAAACTGAATGTCGGATAACATTTCTGAACAAGAGGGTTTTATATTAAATGCTGCGATCGGTTTTTTGAGCGTCCTTCTGTTTGTTCTGATCGTAGCCCTGTTGTTCAGGGTTGTTTACCCTCGTATTCAAATTGACCGGGTTGAAGAAGATCCGATACTGATAAGTGAGATCATCCAATTGGAGGTTCTGAACGGATGTGGTGTCCCCGGCCTGGCAACGAAATTCACTTCAAATCTTCGGAAATATGGCTTTGATGTTGTTGAATCGGGCAACTTCGACAACTTTGATATGACCGAAACGTTTATCATATCAAGAAATGGAAACCTGGATAATGCCGAGAGAGTTGCCAGGGCCCTCGGCATCCCAAAGGAACGCATAATCATTGAAAAATCAACAGATTTTTATCTCGATGCGACATTGGTGATAGGATCCGACTACCAATCATTAAACATTGATTAATACTATATGACAGGAACACCCAAGACAAAAACAGATCAATTCAAGAGTATAAGTCAAACAAAATCAGCAGATTCAAAAAAATTTATCACCTGTATTACAGATGCCCTGCTGGAGAAGAAAGCCAGGGAAGTGGTATTACTCGATGTAAGGGATCTGACAACACTAACCGACTACTTCATCGTTTGTCACGGCACCTCAGAAACACAGATAAGAGCCCTCGCCAATAATGTTCTCGACAAAACCACTGAAGTACTCGGTGAGAAGGCCTGGAAAAAGGAAGGCATGGAGGCCAGAAGATGGATCATCCTGGATTACGTAAATATTGTCGTCCATATTTTCAACGAGGAAAAAAGAAACTACTACGGAATTGAACGCATGTGGAATGATGCCCTGAAGACCGAATATGCAGATGATGAAAATGAATGAAATCGATTCTCATTGTCATATTGATTTTGATGCCAGCCGTCTCCTGCCAGTCCACTGAAAATGCTATTGAACAACACGAGGCAGTCAGTTTGAATATCCCAAACCTCCATGAACCCAAAGCCCCTGACACACCCGATTTCGTGATTCAATCCGTTTACATCGATAATGTCGAAATTGTAAAAAAAGAAGGGGTCCAGAAGTTGCTAATTCAGGGAAATTTACCAACTCCCTGTTGTACCCTGAACAAGACTGAAGAAACGATTACGAACGGATATCTCTTTTTGACGATGAGGGCGTGGCAGGCAAAAGAATCCATCTGTGCCCAGGTTTTGAAGCCATTTTCCTATTTACATCCAATTCCTGAATCTGTAGCATCCGGCACTGAACATGTGTATATAAACGATACTCTTTTCGAGTTATAACCGAAGAGGCAGAAAACCGTACAATACTTCATTACCGGGTCAATGATCACAACAGCAGCAGAGATATTCGGTATGTACACAATCGAGACCCCGGAAGTGCTTGCGGTTGATTCTATTATTTCCGTATTAACATGCATTATTCACTCCCGATGATCTTTCGGGATGCATGGTTTTAACCACGTATTGAATCAAAAAAATGAGCTTAGTGAATAATGCAGGCTAAATGGATATAATGCATCAAAATTCAGCTGTTTAAGCGTATGAGAAATCTTGCATCAAAACCATTTGTCTTTATTTTGCTGCTTACCGGCTTTGTTGCAACTCTCTATGCCGGGTTTGAGTATCAGACCCATGTGAATGATCCCGGAAAAAAAAATCCCCACAGGTTAATTGAAGAAAGTCTGACTACCGGCCAGCACCTGTTCAATGATATTCACAACCGCTTTTCTGATAACACCCTTCATCTTAAAAACCAGATTGAGGAGCGATTTTCAGAAAGGATCTCCCGGCAGGTGATTCACAGGGACATGCAAGACTATCCTTTTTGGGGAAGTTCATTATACAGAAACAATGACCTGTTTACCTGGGAAGGTTTTTCGCTGAACGACTATCCATTCACAGAAGAGCTGCCGGATGATTCGCTGTATGTCAATGTAAAAAGACACAATAATGTCATCTATCTCTTTGGCAAGATATCGTTTTCGATTGGGGACGAAGACCGTTTTACGCTTATCACAATGGAACGGCTGCAGCAACAAAACGTAATACCCATTGCCAGGGAACAGGAATATAATCTTGCTCAGCATCCGGATCTGAAAAACAAATTCCCGGTTAATTTCAATTTTATTGAAACGGAAGCAGACCCTCTGGATCATTACAAAATATTACAAACAGCAAATTCCGATAATGTCGGAATAGTATTTGCTGAAGAGAGTGACTTTGAAACGTTTATCTCTGCAATCAATGCAAATACAAATCGCTGGCGAACGATTTTTCATTTCATCTTATTTCTGCTTGGTTCCGTGCTATTTTTTTTCTGGTCATACCCATTACGATCCTGGACAGGGCTTGCATTTCAGTTAACAGTCCTTCTGTCGGCCTGGATATTTTTGGCAAATTCACAGATACCCATTCAATGGATCCACCATTTTTTACCGGATCTGTCAGCTGATCAGATCACATCCCTGGAAGCCACTTCCTTTTATGCGATCCATGCCATATTTACATTCTTCATAGCCTGTTCGGCGATTACTACGCTCTCGAGAAAATGGAGCCTGGCCAATCCGGACGAACACTTTCAAACTTTCATATACTCATTTTTATTCGGCGGGCTGAATGTTGCCATTATACTTTTTTTCCTGGTAACCACGCATAACACTGCCAACCAGGCAAACATTGCCCTGCTGGACCTGGAACTTATTCCAAACCTGGCCAGTCTTATTTTGTTTATATCCACCGGTTTTTTCATCTCTTCAGTTACTGCACTGTTGATATTTACCTGGTGGTTCCTGATGGTATCTCAAAAGGATAAAACAGTTGTGATTGGGGTTATTGGGCTTGTAAGTTTTATCCTGTTCTACTTTTTTTCCGATCAGATTCTTACATATGCACTTTTTGAGCGATGGAAATTTTTACTTTCCTTTGGGTTATTTGTGGTGGCGCTTGGAAGTGCAGCCTATGTTTTCAAATTTCCCGAATTGTTTCTGCAACTGTCCGGTTTCCGTTTACTGTTGTTGATTGCATTACTGACGTCGGCGGCAGGTTATATCATCTATGCAAATGCCTATTCCGACAGGAAGGATGAGCAGCTGATTGCAACAGTTGAAGAATTCATTGCCGAAGAGGACGAAAATGCGCGGGATGTCACTTTTGAACTTCTTGCTGCCATTGAACAGCGACTGATCTTTCTCTCGGAAAACGACTTTCGGGAACCATCACCGGCCGTTCAGGCTCAATTTCAACGGGCTATCCAGACAAATCTTCAGGATGAGTGGCGAAAATACTCCTATAACATTCAGTTGCTCGACGCTCATGGCAATCAGGTTGGTGAATTTGCCACCAATCTCGATTCCCCGGGGTCTTATTACAGTTTTCTCGGGCTTAGAGCGTCATACGAACAGGAACAAATAAGGCAACATACGAACAGGCCGATTGTCCAGGACAGGCCTTCAGCGCTGACCCGGGATGAGTATATGACGTTCTACAGGGGATGGATTGCCATTTATGATGAGATCAATCCGAATGAAATCATCGGCTGGATCGTAGCCGCTGTTTACATCGAACGGCCAGACTTCAATAAACCAATACGGGCGGTATTGGCTGCATCAACTGTGGATGACTGGAAAGCCTCCTATTATCTGGCAGAATTTACTGAAGGCAGGTTAACGAAAAGCACCACCAAAGGCCTGTACTCCAATCAACCAATTTATAATCGCCTCCCCGACAGAGAGGCAGAAATCGCCATAACAGATTCTGTCGCATTTATAACAAATCATACATCACAGGGTACATTTCGTGAATTACTGCTTAAACAAACCGACGACCTGATCTACAAAGCAAGCACCCCGGTTACGGGTTTTAACAATCACCTGTTTTCATTTTTCAGATTCAATGTTGTGATACTTGCCTTCGGCCTGATTTTATTTCCATTGTTTTCCTTTTTTGGCCTCAAGTCCTTCAGCCTTTTTAGCCAGAGCAGAAAATTTCAAAGCCGGCTGCTCGATGTTATGGCCCTGGCTACACTTTTATTCCTGGTAGTTCTCATCATTGCAACACAATATGCTGTCAAGCAGCAAAATGAATCAAACCTTCAAAGGGATATTATCACCAAATTGGATAATCTCGAAGAGGCTATCCTGTTTGAACGCCAGCAGATCAATGCCGGCAATTCCGATTTTATCCCACTTTCGCGAGCTACCTCCCCTCTCGATGCAGATGCAATATATTACAGAAATCAGCTGGTTTCCGAATCGACAACACCGCAGATATTTCAGCAAAATCTTCTGCCCGGAATGTTGCCATACCAGGTTTATGATTTTCTCTATAACAGGCATAGAAACCATGTAGTAAGAACCATTGATATCGGCAATGAGACACTGTTGATTGGATACAGGGTTATCCATTCGGAAGCAAATCAACCTCTTGGTGTAATCGCGATTCCCACTTTTTTACAGTCCCCCCTATATACCGAGCAGCTACTGGAGACAACAAGTTATCTGCTGGCCATCTATTTGCTGATATTTGGAGTCTTCATTATCGGAACCGTAGTTATTTCAAATCGACTGACGAAACCGTTGCAATATATCCAGGAAGGGCTCAATAAAATATCCGGCGGGAGTCTTGAAACGACCATTCCGGTCCGAAGCCAGGATGAGATCGGTTCTCTGTCAAATGCCTACAACATTATGGTTGAAAAATTGAAAGAATTGCAGACCAACCTGGCCGA